>JAFAVT010000143.1 GCA_019242275.1 Alphaproteobacteria bacterium | reverse complement strand
TTCCAGCCCGACCATCGTCTTGGCCACGTCAATAATGTCGTCGCGCACTGCCTTGGTGACGGCGCCGGTTTCCTCGTTCCAGGCGTGATAGAGCCGGGCGATGCCTTCGCAATGCAGGCTTTCATCGCGCACGGACCAGGAAACGATCTGGCCCATGCCATTCATCTTGTTGTGGCGGGGAAAGTTCAACAACATGGCGAAGCTGGCGAACAGCGCCATGCCTTCGGTAAAGGCGCCAAACATGGCCAGGGTGCGGGCCACATCGCTGCAGGTTCTGGTGCCGAAGCTGTGCATATAGTCCGCCTTGGCGCGCATGGCGTCATAGTCGCGGAAGGCCTCGAACTCGGCCTGCGGCATGCCCAGCGTCTTCAGCAGCAGGGCATAGGCGTCAATATGCACCGTCTCCATGTTGGAGAAGGCCGCCATCATCATCTGCACTTCCAGAGGCTGGAAGATGGGGATGTAGCGCTTGAGATAATTGTCGCCCACTTCCACGTCGCTTTGCGTGAAGAAGCGGAAGATTTGGGTCAGCAGGTTCTTTTCCGCCGGCGCCAGGCGGCCGGACTGCCAGTCCTTAATGTCGGCACCCAGCGGGACTTCCTCGCCCATCCAGTGGGTCTGCTGCTGCCGTTTCCAGCAATCATAGGCCCAGCCATAGCGGCTTATGTCATAGGTGCCGGTGGACTTGAGCAGCCCGATCTTGCCCGTTCCGATCAACGACCGTGGATCAACATTGCCGTAATTTACTGACATGCCAAGCACTCTTCATAGTCGGTTTTCTGAACAGACTTATTTTGGTCGCTCTGGCTCTCGCCAACGCTCCGGGTCTTGCTGCCGCCTTTCTTCTCCAGCTGACCGGCAAAGCCGGCGCGGCTGATGGATTTAGAGCGGCAGTAATAAAGGCTCTTGATGCCGCGCTCCCACGCCGTCCAATGCAGCATGTGCAGGTCCCATTTATCAATGTCGGCGGGCAGGAACAGGTTCAGCGACTGGCTCTGACAGATATAAGGGGTGCGGTCGGCAGCCAATTCAATGATCCAGCGCTGGTCAATTTCGAAGGCGGTGCGGAACACGGCCTTTTCGTCTTCCGTCAGGCAGTCCAGATGCTGCACCGAGCCTTCGTGTTCGACGATGGAAGCCCAAATGGCGTCGGTGTTTGCGCCCTTGGTCTCCAACAGGTCCTGAAGATAAGGGTTGCGCACCGAGAAAGCGCCCGACAGCGTCTTGTGGGTGTAGACATTGGCTGGGATCGGCTCGACACAGGCCGAGGCACCGCCGCAAATGATGGAAATGGAAGCGGTAGGCGCGATTGCCAGCTTGTGGGAAAAGCGGGCTTTCATCCCCTTTTCTTCTGCGTCGGGGCAGGCGCCGCGCTCAACGGCAAGATTATAGGAAGCGGCATCTGCCTCGCGGCGAATCTTGCGGAAGATGCGCAGATTCCACGACTTCGCCATGGCGCTTTCCATGGGGATGCCCTTCTGCTGCAGGAAGGAGTGAAAACCCATCACCCCCAACCCGACCGAACGCTCGCGCAGGGCGCTGTATTTGGCCCTGGACATGCTGTCAGGTGCATTCTCGATGAAGCTGGTCAGGACATTGTCCAACATCCGCAGCACATCCTCGACCAGGCCCTTGTCATTGCCCCACTGGTCCCAGGTCTCGATATTGAGGGACGACAGGCAACAGACCGCCGTCCGCTCCTTGCCGTCATGGTCGGCGCCGGTGGGCAGGGTAATTTCCGAGCAGAGATTGGACGTGTTGACCCTCAGGCCCAGTTCCCGCTGGTGCTTGGGCAGAGCCCGGTTCACATGGTCAATGTTGAGGATATAGGGCTCGCCGGTCTGAAGCCGTGTTTCCAGAATGCGCTGCCAAAGTTGACGGGCATTCACCTCCCGCATCACTTCACCCGTCTTGGGAGATTTTAGTCCGAACATCCTGTTTTCACGGACACAATCCATGAATTCGTCGGTGATGTTGATGCCGTGATGCAGATTGAGGCCCTTGCGGTTGAAGTCCCCGCTGGGCTTCCTGATCTCCAGAAACTCTTCGATTTCAGGATGGGAGATATCGAGATAGACCGCTGCCGAACCGCGACGCAACGAACCCTGGCTGATGGCAAGCGTCAGCCCGTCCATCACATGGATGAAGGGAACGATCCCGCTGGTCAGGCCCGATTTCACCTTTTCGCCGATGGAGCGAACCTTCCCCCAATAAGTTCCGATGCCGCCGCCATTGGAGGCCAGCCAGACATTCTCGTTCCAGGTCCCGACAATGCCGTCCAGCGAGTCCGGGACATCGTTGAGAAAACAGGAAATCGGCAGGCCGCGGCCGGCCCCGCCATTGGACAGGATCGGCGTCGCCGGCATGAACCAAAGCCGGCTCATGGCGTCATACAGGCGCTGGGCATGGTCCAGATCGTCGGCATAAGCGCAGGAAACGCGTGCAAACATGTCTTGGAAGCTTTCGCCTTCCAGCAGATAGCGATCCTGGAGCGTGGCCTTGCCGAAGGCCGTAAGGAGGTCATCACGCGAGCGGTCCAGCGTCAGGTCCGAGGGGCGCACTTTCGGCGCCAACGGCCCGGTCATGGGGGGACGCGGACGCTCTTGGACGAGAGCTTCGACGTTCGGCGCGGGGGCCGGCGTTAAGGTTCGGGTGATGACAACGCTGCGTTCAATGACGCGCTCTGTGGGGGTGTTGCGGGTCTCGACCAACTGGCCGTTGGAATCGAAATCGCCATAGACTTTGCCGAGTGCCGACATGCCAATCCCCCCGAAAAACGTGACGCTTCAGAGGGCAGAAAGGCACCGGCCGAGCCCGGCTTACGGACTCACCGAGGGTCTCTGCTAGCCCCTAAATGTGACACTGATCTCAACGATCAGGCCTACATCTGGTAGCGATTTGCGGACTCCGTCAAGCCAACTTTTTTGTCCCCAGGGCTTATTTTTCGCTTGGGGACAAAAGTGTTAACGCCAGCGAATCTCCCTTTCCGCTCACCAGGGAAGCGACACCAAAGACCTTGTGGATAAGTTCCGCTGTGAGGGACTCGGTGTCCGAAATCATGCCGCCATCCACAAGCGCGAGAATACGCGTCGCATGCCGGGCGGCCAGCGTCAGGTCATGCAGGCTCGCAATCACAAGCTTTCCGCGTTTTGCTTCCTGTGACAGCAATTGCATGGTTGCCATCGCGTGTCTGGGATCAAGACCGGCGATTGGCTCATCTACGATGAGGATTTGCGGATCGCCAACGATGGCGCGCGCCAGCATCGCGCGGGCGAACTCGCCGCCTGACAAAGTGGTAACGGCCTGGCCGCGTTGAGTCACCAGGTCGCAGGCTGCCAAAGCGCTGTTGATGGCGTCATGGAAGTGTTCCGGCAAGGGTCCGACTGCCGGCAGGTGCGGCGTCAGCCCCAGCGCCACCAGCCGCTCCAGCGGCAGCGGCCATTCCACCAGAGGATTTTGCGGCAGATAGGCCCGCCGCCGGGCCAGCGCCGCGCCGGATAAGTGAAACAGATTACGAGCATCCAGAGTCACCGAGCCAACATCCGGCTTGAGCAATCCGGCCAGCACTTTCAGCAGCGTGGATTTGCCGGCGCCATTGGGTCCAATCACGGCGATGAATTCGCCGGCATGGGCCTGAAAGCAAATGTCAGACAGTATCGGGCGCCCGCCCCGCCGCACCGTCACATGTTCGGCTCCCAGAATGGTCATGGTGCGACTTTCCGGATGCGCACCACCAGCCAGAAGAAGAACGGCGTGCCGAGCAGGCTGGTGAAGACACCCAGCCGCAGTTCCGGATTAGTGTGCACCAGGCGGGCAGCAATGTCGGAGCAAAGCAGCAGCACCGCTCCCGCCAGCGCGGCAGGCACCAGCGTTCGGCGCGGCGAATAATCCACCAAGGGCCGTACCAGATGCGGCGCCACCAGACCGATGAAGCCGATGGCGCCCGTGACGGATGTGACCGCCCCCACCGAAAGGGCCGTGCCTGCCACTGTCAGCACCGCCAAACGGCTCAGGTTTATGCCCAGACTTTCAGCTTGCGCTTCGCCCAGCGCCAGCGCGTCCAGCCCCCTGCCCGTCAACGCCAG
>JAFAVT010000043.1 GCA_019242275.1 Alphaproteobacteria bacterium | reverse complement strand
TGTCGCCGACCATGGAAGAAGGCACGCTCGCCAAGTGGCTGGTCAAGGTGGGCGACAGCGCGGGCATCAAAATCTCGGTGCTCATCAGGCGTATATGTCCGTATAGAGTTCAGCCGGGCCGGGTTCCGGACTCGTCGTGGCGAATTCAGCGGAGGCGACGACGCGGGCCTTGATGTCGTTGTCTATGGCTTTCATGTCCTGCTCGGTGAGAACACCACCATCCAGAAGTTTGCGGCCGAAATTCTCGATCGGATCGCGCTTCTCACGCACTTCGGCCAGTTCCTCCTTGGTGCGGTACTTGGCGGGATCGGACATGGAATGGCCGCGGTAGCGGTAAGTCTTCATTTCCAGGATAATGGGACCCTTGCCGGCGCGGCAATGCGCCATTGCCTCGGCACCGGCATCCATCACCTTTTCGACATCCATGCCGTCAACCTGGATGCCTGGAATGTTGAAGGAGACGCCGCGCCGGGAAAAATCCTGCAACGCGCTGGAGCGCGCCACTGACGTGCCCATGGCATACTGGTTGTTTTCGATAATATAGACGACCGGCAGCTTCCACAGTTCGGCCATGTTGAAGCTCTCATAGACCTGGCCTTGGTTGGCGGCGCCATCGCCGAAATAAGTCAGGCAGACGCCGTCATTGCCGCGATATTTATTGGCGAAGGCCAGCCCCGTTCCCAGCGGAACCTGAGCGCCGACAATGCCGTGGCCGCCATAGAATTTCTTCTCGGCCGAAAACATGTGCATCGAGCCGCCCTTGCCCCGTGAAAGCCCGGTGGAGCGGCCGGTCAGTTCCGCCATCACGGCGTTGGGATCAATCCCCGCCGCCAGCATGTGGCCGTGATCGCGATAGGCGGTGATGGACTGGTCGTTGGGACCGACATTGGCTTGCATGCCCACGACCACGGCTTCCTGGCCGATATAAAGGTGGCAGAAGCCGCCGATCAGCCCCATGCCGTACAACTGACCCGCCCGCTCCTCGAAGCGGCGGATCAGAAGCATGTCGGAATAAAGTTTTTTTAGGGAATCGGAGTTGCGCGCAGGGGGTTTTTCGGTGGTGCTCATTCGCGCCTGATGTTGGTTATGGGTCGCTGCCCGCGCCTGAAAACGTTGGCGGGTACCGGATTTGTGGCAGAGCCCGCGCGCCCTTGTCCAGCGCAAGATAGATTGTTGCGCGAAGAGCGTTCGGCCCCATAGTCAGTGTGCGGTGCAGCGAAAATTATCGAGCAACGAACTTGCTTGAACGCACCAAAAGACATGCGTTTTCGTGCGCCACCGTGCCACCCAGATCGTTGGCATTTCGGATTCTACCGTTTATGGCAATCAGATGCGGCTAATGCGCGTCGCGGGGTATGGCGACCTGACCCGGCGCACCATCCATCAGGCGGGTGCGGGCCAGTTCTTCCACCAGGTCGGGGTCGCCCTGGTCCATCAGCGCGATGCGATGCTCAAGCCGGGCTTTGGTCTCGTTCAGTTGGGCCAATTGGTCCTGCGCCACACCGAGTTTGGCGTGGGCGTCTTCCAGAGCCAGGACGCCACGTTCACCCCAGATGGCGTAGGTCCCGAAATAGCCGACGACCGCGATAGTGACGGCCGGAAGGATCATCAGAGTGAAAAAACGGGCGACGGAACGCTTGATTCGCATTTACCCAACGAATCACACACTGATTCGCGCGGTCAAGGAAAAATTGGTAAAGATTCAAGGAACTTGGCGGAGGCCCGTTAACACTCGGTCCCAAGAGAATGACTGCATGGCCGTCCGTGTGAGCCTGGAAACAGTAAGAGCAAGACGCCTCGCCGCCGTGACCCGCCAGGTCGCCTTTGGCGGAGTCGGGGCGGCGTGGCGTCCGGCGCTGGACCTGGTCTGGCAATTTGTGCGGCGGCAGCCGGGCCTGCACCAGGGCGGCCACAATATTTTTGTCTATCAGCAGCCAATGCAGCCGGGCGGCCCCATGACCGTGGCATTCGGTGTGGAGGTGACGCGTCCCTTCACCGGCCAGGACGAAGTGAAAGAGGTTTTCACCCCGGAAGGCGAAGCGGCGATGGCCGTGCATGTCGGCCCTTATGACCGCATGAGGGAAACTCACCGCGCCGTCCAGACCTGGGCGGCGGCGCAAGGCCGCGCACTGTCGGGGCGGTCCTTGGAAATCTATGGCGACTGGTCGGATGATCCCACGAAGCTGGAAACCACCATTTTATACCTGCTGCGCTGAGGCTCACGGCCTGAGCGCAAAGGTGGCCAGCACATTGCCGGCAATCACCGACACATACTGCCGGCCGTCAATGGCATAAGTCACCGGCGCCATCACGATGGCGCCGCCAAGGCTGGCCTTCCACAACAGCTTTCCACTCTTGGCGTCCAGGGCATAGAAATAGCCCTCGTTGCCGCCGGTGAAGAGAATGTCCGATGCCGTGACCAGATTGCCGGCGGTGGTGACGTCATATTGCGGAAAGCTCCAGACGCGCTTGGCGGTCCGGGGATCCCATGCCACGGTGGCGCCGCTGCCCACTTCACTGGTCCAACTGTCAATCGGCCCGCGCCGTGCCAATCCGACGGTCGGCGCGCCCGGCACCGGCGGCACCCCGGCGGCACCGCCGCCGGTGAAATTGCGCCCGGGCGCATACTCGGCTTCCTCGCGGCGCATGATCGAAGCGTAATTTTCCCATACCGAGAAATAGAACAGGCCGGTGCGGGGCGAATAGGCCGGCGGATACCAGTTGGTGCCGCCCTGGTTGCCGGGATAGACCGGCGCGCCTTCGGGCTGCGGCGTTTGAATAGGCCGACCGTTTGCATCCAGGCCGCTTGCCCAATTCACCTTTTCAAAAGGCGTGCCGCTGAGGAATTGGCCCGTGGCGCGGTCCAGCACATAAAAGAAACCGTTGCGGTTGGCCCACAGCATGGCCTTGAGCGGTCGGCCCTTCCAAGTGATGTCGGCCAGCACCGGGATCTGCGTCGAGTCGAAGTCATACCCGTCATTGGGTGTGAACTGGAAATGCCATTTCATCTTGCCGGTGTCGGGATCAAGGGCGATGGCGCAGTCGGAATAAAGATTGTCGCCGCTGCGCTGGGCCGGATTCCAGTCCGGCCCCGGATTGCCGGTGCCGAAATAAACCAAGTTCAACGCCGGATCGTAGGAACCCATGGTCCAGATCGGTGCCGAGCCGGTCTTCCAACTGTCGCCGCTCCAGGTTTCAGAGCCCGGCTCACCTGGCTGGGGAATAGTGTTGAAGCGCCATAATTCCTTGCCGGTTTTTGCGTCATAAGCCGCAACAAAGCCGCGAATGCCGAACTCGCCGCCGC
>JAFAVT010000113.1 GCA_019242275.1 Alphaproteobacteria bacterium | reverse complement strand
CGGACCCTATTTCAATCACATGGAAATGCCGGCGCCGCTGATGGCTCCCGCTACACAGGTGCGGGCGCTGTTCGACATGGACCAGGTGGCGGTCAGGCAAGCCCGCCAACGTCATCTCGAGCCCGGCTATCAACTGGGTTACAATTTCCATTCCATCAATGGGCGCCTTCTGGGCAAGGGCGAACCCATCCGCGTCAAGCGCGGCGAACGCGTGCTGTTTCATATTGTCAACGCCAGTGCCAGCGAACTGCGCAACCTCGCTTTGCCCGGTCATGCCTTTCATGTGCTGGCGCTGGACGGCAATCCGGTGCCGCGGCCGGCCGATGTGCCGCAACTTTTGCTGGGACCTGGTGAGCGCATTTCTGCGACTGTCACCATGAACCGTCCCGGCATCTGGGTGCTGGGCGAGCCCAATGAGGAGTCGCGAGAAAAAGGCATGGGCATCGTGGTCGAATATGCCGGCGCTACCGGCAGGCCGGTGTGGGAAAAGCCGGCTTCCTATGCCTGGGACTATCGTGTGTTTGCCCGGCCCGGTGCAGCCCCGTCTCTACCCGACGAAACTATCGAGATGATTTTCGCCACCCGCTATTCCGCAAAGGCGGGGTTCGATGAGTTCACCATCAACGGCGCGGCATTTTCCATGGCGAAAATGGAGCCGCGGTTCAAACTGGTTCATGGCCGCCGCTACCGCCTCAAGTTGCGCAATGCCACGGATGACGCCCATCCGATCCATCTGCATCGCCACAGCTTTGAATTGACCGGTGTGGCCGGCGCGCCGACGGCAGGGGTGAAAAAGGATGTTGCCCTGATTGGCGGCTTTCAGGAAATGACTCTTGATTTTACCGCTGACCAGCCGGGTCTCAGCCTGTTTCATTGCCATATGCAGCCGCACATGGATTTTGGTTTCATGGCTTTGTTCGATTGCGCCTGATCGGGTTCGCCGCTAACCATCTTTGACATCGCCCATAGGAGCAGAGCCGGCCGGGCTGCTAACTGTGCCAAGATGAAACGGCACAGGACCATCATTCTCGCTCTCGGCCTTCTGGCCCCGGCCGGCGCATATGCGGCCGATGGCGGTTCCGGCGGCAGTTGGAGCAGTCATGGCTCCTGCCGGATCGTCGCGGATGGCAGCCTCAGCTGCCCGTCCTCCTTCTCACCCTTCCAAAGTCAGCCGGCGGAAGCCCGCTATCCGGGCGAAGCCTATTACTGGGACCGCAACCACGGGGATTATGCCCCCCGTTCCGGCCGTCGCATGGAAAATGGAGATAACCGCCCCAATGGCGGTGTTCGTTCGCTTCCGACAAGAAGCGGCAAATAGCAACCAGCTTCAGGGATAGGACGAGCGCAGTCCCGGCGAGGGCAGCGGCTCCGCCCGCATGGGGACTTGCGGTGCCGTTTGCGGCGTCATCTGCTGCGCCATCGCTTGCGGCCGGGCCGGCGGCGCCGGATCAGGCGCCGCGGTGCTGCGCAAGGGCTTCTGATCGCCGCCCTTCAGGGGATCGGCCGAATCCGGCAGGCAGGTTGAAAGCGGCAGGCGATAGAGGTGCGAGACGAATTGCAGGATGGCCCGCTCCACCAGCGATCTGACGGCAAACTGCGCCGGTTCGTCCGCGCTGGCCTTGGCATCAATGCTCAGCACTTGATTGCCGAAAAAGGAAAACAAGCCGGCGCCCACCTGCCAGCCAATGATCTGCTTCTGGTAGGAAACGAAATCCACAATATCGAGGCTGGTGGTATCCACCAGCCGCAAATCCATGCCGATATTCATTACAAAGGCATTGGCGTTCGGCTGCGACGAAACTGATCTGTCAGCCTTGGGTCCGACACTGGCATTGGCAGAGAGGCTGCGAATGCCGGTATTCAATTCCGTGATGCCGCCGGCCAGAAAATAGTTTGAGCCCGTCACCGCGCCCGGATAGACGGAACGATAATCCCGCCGCTCGCCCTGCTTTTGAAAAGGTTCATCGCTGATCAGTTTGTTGTTGGCCAGATCGAATTCCAGTTTGGGCACGTCGGTTTCATAGCGTTCGACCAGGGGAATGCCGGCTTTGCCAAGGGCGGAAATCGCCATCAGCATGGCGCCCTGGGTGAGGGGGCGGCCACCGTTATTGTCAATCTGTCCGGTCAGGTCGCGCAGCGAACCGACGGCGATGTGGGGGCGTAAGGGCCCCGCCCGGTCGGAATATTGCGACAGACAGGCCAGGGCCTTGGAATAGGCGGTGGGATTTTCGATCACCGGCGCGTCGCCGATGGGTCGCGCATAAAGTCCGTCAGAACCCGCACTGGTTGACAGGCACCCGCCCAGAAGGGTGGAGCTGCACAGCAAAAGGGCAAGCGTGCGGGTGGCGCCGCGTCGCAAATTCGTTGTGGCGGGTGACATCTGCAATGACGGCCCTTGTGACGGCTCGATCTGCTCGAACCTGGCGCATCATCTCAGGCAAGGGTTACCTACAAGTTCACCGCGTTCCGCATTGGTGAATATCAATGGCGCTTACCAGCCGTGAATGGAAATCTTTCCGTTCAGTTCACCATCATGCTTGCTGATAACCTTTGGTTCAGCTTTCTTGTCGTGATCGTGGGAATCGCTGTCGTCATCGTCATCATCATCGCTGCTGGAAGCATGCTTGGCAGCGGGGGGATCGGTCCTCGCCCATTTGTCCTTGCTGACCCGGTCAGCGGCCTTGGCGACGGCGTTGGCGGCATAGACCGGTGTGGCAAAGGCTGTGGCGGCCAGCAAGCCAAAAACGGTCAGAAGCAGCGCGCAGAAGCCGAGTTTCCAGGAGGTCATGGCCTTCTCCAATCAGCACAAACCGATGTTCGTACGATGGACGATGCAAGGCCGGTACCAGCTGCCAGGCCTTAAGCGGCCAGAACCTGCGCGCTTTCGGCACAGGCCATGACGGCTTCGGGCAGCATGGGGGTGCCGTCTTCGATGAAGGCGTGCAGTTCCGGCAGCAGCTCGGCCATGGCGGGTCGCTGGGCGGGATCGCGCGCCAGACAGCGTTTGATCAGATGCCAGAGCGGCGCTGCTACCCCGTAAGCCCGGGCACAGGCGGGTTCGCACGAAAGCTGCGGATAGGGCAGGGTGTCGGTTCCTTCCGCAAACGGCAATTCGCCCGTCACCAGTTCAAACAGGATCACGCCGAGGGAGAAAATGTCGGAAGCGGGCGAAACCTCGCCCAGACTGCATTCCTCCGGCGCCATATAGGCGTCGGTGCCTTGCACCACCGGCGGCCGACCGCCGCCAATCCGGCGGGCTGTGCCAAAATCAAACAGTTTGGGCGTTCCACCCACAATCATGATGTTGGACGGCTTCAGGTCCAGATGGACGTAACCTTCGCGGTGAACCCGCTCCAGCGCCGCGCCGATATGAAAGATCGTGCGCACCGCATCGGAAACCGACAGCCGGCCTTCGGGCTCGTCGGCCAGATAGTCCTGCAAGGTTTTACCTTCCAGATATTCCAAGAGCAGGATGGCCGGCCGATAGGTGCCGAGCGGCCGCACGATATTGGGATGGGCGACGCGGCTCAGAATCGCATATTCCTGCTCGGCCTTGGCGTCATTGCGAAAAATCTTGCAGACCACCGGGCACCAGGATCGGTGATCCCAGGCCAGATAGACGGGATGGCGATCGTCATTGGTTTCAAAGGCGGAAATGACCGTCAGGTCCTGCCCGATTCTGGAACCGATCTGGTATTGCTGAAAGCTCATGCGCTGGCCTGAAGCGTGTTCAACTGCGACGCGAAAATCTCCCGGCAGCGGCTGTTTGTGTTCAACAGCCGCAATGGTGTGCCGGTTTCAATTACCGTGCCATCCTCGATCACAATGATACGGTCGGCGCGGCGGACCGAGGCCAGGCGATGCGCGATGGTTATGATGGTTTTGGCGCCGGCAATATTTGCGAGCGCATTCTGAATCGCTTCTTCGGTCTCCCCGTCCAGGGACGCGGTCGCTTCATCCAGCAAAAGGATGGGTGCGTCGCGCATCAAGGCCCGCGCCAGGGCGACGCGCTGGCGCTGCCCGCCGGAAAGATTGCCGCCGCGGGGCCCGGTCTGTGCCTTGAAGCCATCGGGATGTGTGGCAATGAACTGTTCCACCTGCGCCGTGCGCGCCGCCATGGCCAGGCGCGCTTCCGGCGCTTCGGGATTGCCATAGGCGATGTTTTCCCCGACGGTGCCGCGAAAAATGTTGGCATCCTGCAGCACCACCGCCATGTTGCCGCGCACATCGGCAAGACGCAGATCCCGCAGATCAATGCCGTCAAGAAGAACCTGTCCCGCGGTCGGGTCGTAAAAGCGCAGCGCCAGCTTGAGCAGGGTTGTTTTGCCGGCGCCGCTATTGCCGACAATGGCGACATTCTCGCCGGCCTCGATGCGAAAGCTCACGCCTTTCAGGAGCTCGCGGCCCGGCTTGTAACCAAAGCAAACGTCGCGGAATTCCAGAATACCCTTGGGCCGCGACAGCGGCATGGGGGCCGGCGCCTCCACAATGGGATCGGCCAAATCCAGGATGGCCAGCGAGCGCTCGGCACCGGCGGCGGCGCGCTGCAATTTCGCCCAGGTGTTGGCCAGGTTTTTGGCGGGATCATAGACATAGCCAAGCGATCCCAGATAGGCGACCAGCGCCCCCACGCTCATGGCATGGTTTTTCACTTCGTGGGCGCCGAAACCGATCAACAGCACGGCCGCCACAATGCTGATCAATTCAAAGACGCCGCCCAGACCCGCCTGCAAAGTCCAGGCGGTCAATTCCGCCCGCGCGCCCTCAAGGCATTTATGCTGATAAAGCGCGGTTTCCGTCTCTTCCCGGCCGAAGGCCTGCACCATGGCCTTGGCGGAAAGCCGTTCCTCGGCCAGGGCGGACGTGCTGCCGTCACTGCGGCTGATGCGGTCATAGGCATCGCGCAATTTGGCCGAGCCTTGCAGACTGGTAACGGCCAGCAGGGGCACAGCCAGAACCGCCATCAGCGTCAAGGTGGCGCTCAGGGAATAAAGAAACACCACATAGACCAGGATGCGCACGACATTCGCCGTGGCACCCAGAAGTCCCGAAAACACCAGAAACTCGGCCTGCTTGGTATCGCCGGAAAGCCGGCTGAGAATCTGCCCCACCCCCAGATTGGGCATCGCGCCGGGCGGCAGCTTCAGCGCCTTGCCATAAAGATCGGCCTTCAGGCGGATAATGATGCGCCGCGTGCCCTGAAGTTGCGAGCGTTCTTCCAGCCGGTCCACCAGGAATTTTCCCAGCACCAACGCGACATACCCGGCCAGGAAGTAATTGAGGGTCTCCATCCGGCCGGAGACAAAAACTGTGTCAATCAGGGACTCGACCAGGCTGAGCAGGGCCGCGGACAAGACCGGCGACAGCAGCAGACACACGCCGCACAGCGCCATCTGAAGCCAGATGTCGCTAAGATAACAGCGTAAACGGGCGATCTTCCTAAGCGTGTCCATGAAATGTGGTCGAACGGTGATACCGGCTACCCCGCTTCCACAGCATGCGGCATGCCGCGCCTTGGCGGCGCGCATTTTGGTTTGTTTGCAAAGCGCTTAAGGCCGGGCTGGATCAATCGGAGACGGCCCAGCGCTTGGGCAACGCACTGAAACAAATGGCCACGAAATCGGTTGGGCCGGAATGAAACAGAACTTTAAGAGCTGCGATTTACTATGGCGCGCGATCGGGACGTCATCGCCCGACTGGCAAACAGATTGTTTGTGCAAACTTCATAGGAGATTCAGCCATGGGCGGTATCAGCGGTTTCAATCACGGTGGTTACGGCAAGGGCAATGATTGCGGCCCCTCCAACAAGAAAACCAACAAGTCGCACAAGACCAAGTCACACAAGACCAAGACCAAGGCCACCAAGTCGAAAAAGTCGCACAGCACCAAGGGCGGCTGGTAATAAAAAGGCCGGCGCGCCCGCCGATCCGCGCGCCGGCCGCTTTATCCTGATCGGCGAATACCTCTCACACTTGCAACAAGGCCGGAAGGCGCTGTCGCCTTACCGTCTTCCCATCGCTGGTTGCTAACCTTCTGCTAACCACGGCGACAGAAAGAAACCCCGTCTTCATCAATGCCGCCCCATATTATGGCGGCAATACCGGTTGGGCGTTCCGTGCGGTTTCTTCCCTTGCTCTCATCTTTTGCCGTCAAGGCCCGCGCTCTGCTGCGCGACCGCAAGGCCAATGTCGCGATGATGTTCGGCCTTTCGCTGGTGCCGATCATGGTCGCCACCGGCGCCGGCATAGACTTCGCCCGCGGCGTCATGGTGCATCAGCGCATGAGCGAGGCGCTGGACGCTGCTGCCCTGGCCGTGGGCAATGCCACCTCAAAGCCAAGCTCCTGTTCCTCCAGCGGCGATAGTTCGTCTCGCTCATCCTGCGCCCCGCTGCAACAACTGGCGCAGCAATATTTCGATCAGAATTACGACCATACCAAGGATGCTGATTACGGTACGCCCGGCGCCGTCAGCATCGCCATCGCGGACCAGTCCGTGACGCTGACGTCGAGCCTGTCCTTGAAGCTGACGTTGATGGGCATGACCCCGCTTAATGTCGGCAGTCCTACCGTCAACGCCAGCACCACCGTGGTGTGGGGTCAGACCAAGCTGTGGGTGGCGCTGGTGCTGGACAATTCCGGCTCCATGGCCAACGGCGATGCCAGCGGTACCAAGATGGCGGCGCTGCAGGATGCCATCACCAACTCCAGCTACGGCCTGCTCCATATCTTGCAGACCGCGGCGGTCAATGCCGGCGACATCAATGTCGGCATCGTGCCCTTCACCCGCTCGGTCAATATGGGCGCCGCCAATTTCAGCGGCAGCAATTATATAGATTGGGGCGAATGGGAAGCGCCGCCCGCCAATGCCGGCACCTTGAGCGGCAATCTGGGCCCCGGCGGCAACTGTCCCTGGACCACCAACAACCAAGGCTATGGCTGCAATACCGACGGCAGCAACAGCGCCTCCAGCACCAACCAGATTCCGTCCTCCGGGCTGATCTGCCCCAGCATTGATTGGGGCACGGTCAATACCGATCACCGCTATCGCTTCTATAACGGCTGTTACGACAGCGTTTTCACCAGAACGCAGACCGTTACCACCGATGTCAGCACCCCCAGGACCAAGAAACAGAATTGCAGTCAGACCGGCAGCGGCACCATCACCTGCGTCAATAGCGGCGGCGTTACCACCGGCGGTTCCAACACCACCAGCAATACCACCGTGACATCGGGTTACACCGGCGACAGCACCACCAGCAGCTCATCCTCTTCCAGCGTCAACAATGACGGGGCAAAGAACTGCAACCACAACAATCCGCAAACCTGCACCTGGACCCGCAATGTCGTGACCACCACCGTGGTCGAGACCATAACCAAGACCGGGGCGACCCCCTACAGCCATACCTGGCAGCCCAATGATCACAGCACCTGGTCCGGCTGCGTGATGGACCGGCAGCAACAAAACAAGCAAACCACCGTCAATGGCGGCACCGGATATCGCACGCCGGCGACCCAGAACTATGACGAAAGCAACACCCAGCCCGACACCAGCGGCGGCTGGAACGACACCCAGTTCCCTGCCGAGAATCCGCTATCCTGCCCGGCGGCCTCAGTCACCACCTTAAATTACAATTGGAGCAGTCTGTCCGCCCAGGTCAGCGCCATGTCGCCCAACGGCTCCACCAATCAGGCGATCGGCGTGGAGCATGGCTGGCAGATGCTGACCACCGGCGCCCCTTACGGCACCGGCAGCCTGCCTTCGCAAACCACCAAAGTGATCATTCTGTTTTCTGACGGCCTCAACACCCAGGACCGCTGGTATGGCGACGGTTCGACCGAGGGTACCACCGAAGACGGCTATATTGACACCCGCGAGAATGCCGCCTGCACCGCGGCCAAGAGCGATGGCGTCGTGATCTATGCCATCTTCATTCACATCGGCACCAATGGCAGTTCAACCGCGTTGCAGAATTGCGCCACCGACGCCAATCACTATTACGATCTGACCGCTTCGTCGCAGATCAGGACGGCCTTTTCCGACATCGCCCAGAAGATCACCAACCTGCGTGTCAGCAGATAGAGCGCAATCCGAAAAGTGTGGAGCGGTTTTCGGGGGTATTGCGCGACAATCAAATAACTGGAGCGTGGTCGCGATTCAAAGAATTGCGATCACGCTCTAGGTTTCAGCCGCCGGCGCTTTCCGCGCGGTCCTTGTAATTGGCCCATACCACTTCGGCGGCGACGCGCAGCAGGCGCACCCTGGGGTCGGGCGAGCGCTTGAGATACTCGTTTATTTCCGCCCAGCTATTGGCGTCGGGAAAATTGACGTCGGAAAGCGCGAAGCGAATGAAATCGCCCTGAGCGGTGAAGCTGGCGCGCCTGGCGGCGATATATTCGAGAAAACGCAACCCAACACTCCCAGGCGTCTTTGGCAGGAGGAACGCACTGTAACGCTCTGCTAAGGAAGCTGCTGCAATTAGGATCAAAACTGCCGACTTTTCTGCTGTTTTCTCGGCGAACCCAGACATGCTGTGCCCGCGATGTCACCGTATTTTGCATCAATTGTTAACTTAGCTGAAAGTACTGGTGCGGTATCGGACGGAACCTCCGAAAACTTAGCCTTAACGCCTCGCATGTAATCTTCTCCATACAAACCTAGTTGGGAAGGGCACAATCATGCGTCGTCACAGCAGCCAGAAAGGCTTTACACTTGTGGAATTGATGGTGGTCGTCACCATCATCGGCATTCTCGCCGCCATCGGTATTCCGCGAGTCTTTTCCTATATCCGCACCAGTTCTACCGCCGAAGTCGGCCAGGACGCGGCCACCATCCAGGCCGGTATTTCCGGCTATGC
>JAFAVT010000080.1 GCA_019242275.1 Alphaproteobacteria bacterium | reverse complement strand
TGCCGCCGGTATCGCGCCAGATTTCCGGTGCCATACCCTGGATGTGGGCGTCACGGTTGGCGGTATTATCGAACTGGTTGGCCCAAATGGCGCCGTTTTTCTCAGTCTTCGCCAGTTGCTCCGCCAGCCGGCCGGATAGCTTCACATAATTGTTGGGGTCCTTGTAAGGCACGGCCGGAACTTCGATTAACTCCGCTCCCAGCAGACGCAGCGCATCCTTCTTTTCCTGGCTCTGGGTATCGGGAATGACGATCACGGTTTTGAAGCCCATGGCGTTGGCAACGGTGGCCAGACCAATTCCGGTATTGCCGGCGGTGCCTTCAACAATGGTGCCGCCGGGCTTCAGCGTGCCGCGCCGGACAGCATCCTCAATGATGAAAAGCGCTGCACGATCCTTTACTGATTGACCGGGATTGAGGAACTCAGCTTTGCCAAGAATTTCGCAGCCGGTTGCCTGTGAGGCGTGCTTCAGCCGGATCAGCGGCGTGTTGCCGATGGCGGCGATAACGTCTTGTTTGATCATGGACGGGAACTTAGGCGGCCTTCCGCGCCTCGGCAACGCCGAAATTAATGCCGCGTCTTGGCCAGCCGCGTGCATTCCGCATGACGAAAGCAGGTGACGACGTGATCATTGACCATGCCGATGGCTTGGGCGAAGGCATAAACAATCACCGGACCGCAGAAATTGAAGCCGCGCTGTTTTAACTCTTTCGCCAACCCCTGGCTCATCTCGGTCTGCGCAGGAATATCGCCGTCACCCTTGAAGCGGTTGACCATCGGTTTGCCATCCACATGCTTCCAGATCAGCTCGGTAAAGCCGCCCGGCTCCTTTTCCTCGATCTCCAGCCACAGTCGGGCGCCGCGGATGGCGGCTTCGATCTTAGCTCGGCTGCGGATGATGCCGTCATTCTCTAAAAGGCGTTCGATGTCGCGGGCACCATAGCGGGCGATTTTATCCGGCTCGAACCGGTGAAAGGCTTTGCGAAAATTTTCGCGCTTGCGCAGGATGGTGATCCAGGAAAGCCCGGCCTGAAAACCGTCCAGCACCAGTTTTTCGTAAAGAGCGCGGGAATCATATTCCGGCACGCCCCATTCGGCGTCGTGATAGGAGCAATAGAGCGGGTCCCCGCCTGGCCAGCGGCAGCGTTTTCTATCAGCCATTGCTCAGCCAATCCGGTTTGGTCAGCGTTATCGCACTGTTTCCGGCTTCTGTGTTTTTTGCCGGCTCCCACTTGTCCAGCCGAACCGAGGCAAGGCCGCGCGATCCATATGTGGCGATAATTTCCCCGATATCGCCATTTTGCGTTATGGCCGTGCCGGCCAGCGGCAAGTCCGATGCCGCCGTTACGATCACCGGCCGTTTGCGGCTCGTGGCGCGATGCTTCATGCGCGCCGTCAACTCCTGGCCGACATAGCATCCCTTTTCGAAGGAAATGGCATGCAACTCATCCAGCCCACCGTCTAGGGCAAAAATTTTTTCAAAGCCAAAGTCGCTGCCTTCCGGCACGCCAAGCTGCAACCGCACTTCATGATAAGCCCCTGGGCCGGGCAAATCCGCCGGCATTTCCGCGATTGCTCCAATGCTGCGCGCCGGCAGGCCGGCAAAACGCGGATCACGAAAAGTGACTGCACGGGCGGTATAAGGCGTCGGCCGTGTCGCCGGGTGGCCGGACATCGCTGTATAGACGCCAAGTTGGTCACGCGCCTCGATCTCCACTCTGGCTCGCAGGCGATACATTTTGAACTTTTTGAGCAACGCGTCACGAGCAGTTGCCGCCACGTCCAGCAGGATGGCGCCGTCACCTTCCACGAGAAAGAAGTCAAAGCCGATTTTGCCTTGGGGGGAGAGCAGGGCCGCATACAGCCCGTGTCCGGGTTGGAGCCTTTCGATATCGTTGCTGACGAGACTCTGAAGAAAGCTGCGTGCTTCCGGCCCCGAAAGGCTTATAACGGCACGATCACTGAGGCGACAGGGTTGCATCGCCCCTTGAGGTAATGCGGCTTGCCCGGAAAGCCAAGCGGGGCTACGCATCAGAGCATGAATGAAACATTTGACCTCTTGATCCGGGGCGGTGTGGCCGCCACTCCCAATGGCATGGCGCAGGCCGATATCGGCGTTATCGGCGGCCGCATTGCCGCCATTGGCAGATTTGCCGATGCCAAGGCGGCCGAGATCTTCGAGGCCCGGGGCCTGCATGTGCTGCCGGGTGTCATGGACACACAGGTCCATTTCCGCGAGCCCGGCAATGAACACAAGGAAGACCTGGAAACCGGCGGGAGGGCAGCGATTCTGGGGGGCGTCACCACTGTTTTCGAGATGCCCAACACCAACCCGCCCACCACCAATGCGGCAGCCATCACGGACAAGCTGGCGCGGGCCAAGGGCCGCATGCAATGCGACCACGCCTTCTATGCCGGCGCCACCCCGCAGAACATCGAAGAACTGGCTAGGCTGGAGCGGATGCCGGGTGTTTGCGGCATCAAGGCCTTTCTGGGCTCTTCTACCGGTACGCTGCTGCTTAGCAAGGAAGCCGATATTCTGGCCGCCTTGAAATCGGGGCGCCGCCGTGTGGCCGTGCATTCGGAGGATGAAGACCGCTTGATCGAACGCAAGAAGTTTGCCGAGCGCGGCAAGCCTACTACCCATCCAATATGGCGTGATGTGGAGGCAGCGCGGCTTTCGACCGAGCGGGTGCTGCATCTGGCTCGGAGCGCGGGGCGCAGGTTGCATGTGCTTCATGTCACTACGGGCGATGAGATTCCATTGCTGGCGGCGGCCAAGGATCTCGCCACGGCCGAGACCACGCCGCAGCATCTCACCCTTTCGGCGCCCGAATGCTACGAGCGGCTCGGCACCTATGCCCAGATGAACCCGCCCATACGGGATGAAAGTCATCGTCAGGCTCTGTGGGCGGCGGTTCGTGAAGGCGTGATTGATGTCATCGGCTCCGATCATGCGCCCCACACCCGAGCGGAGAAAGAAAAGGAATATCCTGAAACGCCCTCGGGTATGCCGGGCGTGCAGACCCTGGCCACGATCCTTTTGGATCATGTCAACAAGGGCAATCTAACGCTGGAGCGGTTTGTTGATCTCACTGCCTCCGGGCCCCAGCGGATTTTCGGTATTGCCGGTAAGGGCCGCATTGCCCGGGGCTATGATGCCGACTTCACCATTGTTGATCTTGGCCTGACGCGCGAGATCACCAATGCCTGGATTGCCTCGCGCTGCGGCTGGACCCCTTTTGACGGGATGAAAACCAAAGGCTGGCCCGTTGCTTCGATCCTGCGCGGCCAAATCGTAATGCGGGATTTCCAGACGACCGGGCCGGCGATAGGTGAGCCGGTCCGGTTCGTGGAAACCTTGGCGCCTGTAAACTGATCGCCCGCCCTCGCGCGGGCGAAATGGGAAGGTTGAAGGGAGCAAGGTTCAAAATGTCAAGGTTGACCGATCCTATGTTTTAAGGTGGCTTGGCGCCATCTTGCCGGTCAAACCGCCTACGGAAGGCTCACACTGACTCGATGGACTATGTTTGGCTGATCTTTTCCGGCGTGGTGATGGGCCTGATCGCGGCAGTGCCCGTGGGACCCGTCAACATTATTTGCATCCGCCGTACTTTCGCCTTCGGTCCGCTCAACGGGTTTCTCTCGGGCCTGGGCGCAGCGCTGGGCGACGGCGTTTTTGCCGTGGTCACGGGCCTGGGTCTGACCTGGGTTGCGCAACTGATAGAAGGGTATGCGGCGCTCATCGAACTGGTGGGCGGCATGGCCATGGTATTTTTCGGGATCAAGACCTTTCTTGATTCCCACGAACCTGATCTTGAAGAAGACCGGGAAAAGGATAAGGCCGGCGCCTCGCTGCTTGGAGCCGCGGCTTCGACCTTTGCCCTGACTGTTACCAACCCAGCCACGCTCCTCTTTTTCACCGGAATGTTTGCTGGGTTAGGGGGATTGGCGGGGGCGGGGAGCTATACCGATGCCTCGTTTGTGGTTGCAGGGGTGGTGCTGGGCTCGACCAGCTGGTGGCTGGTTCTGACCACGGTTATCGGCCTTTTCCATGCCCGCGTTGATGCCAAAAGAGTGGTGCTGATCAATCGCTTCAGTGGCTTGCTGGTAGCCATTTTCGGCCTGGCGGTGCTGGGGCATTTGGCCTGGGGCCTACTGCGCTATCATCCTTGACGCATCCGTAAAGCATAAAATCGCCAAAAATCTGGAGTTCCCTTCGCTAACGCGGTATCCCCTTGGCGAGGCGGGGATATGGCCGCTCAAAGGGACTTTCTATGCGGATAAAGACGATTTTGGCTGGTTTTCTTGGCGTGGCCCTGACGACTTTGCCGGCGGCTTCCCAATCGAGCCGGGAACAGGAGGAGGCGGAGCGGAAAGCCGAAGCTGCGAAGCTGGCAGCTGATCCGGCTCTCAGCCTTGCAGCGAATGCCGCTTTTCTGGCCAACAATCTTCGCCTGTCTGGTGTGCTACATCGGCCCAGTGGGCTTCAGTACAAGATCATTCAGAACGGTTACGGCCGGCATCCCGGCGGTGCGGACACGGTGGAAGTTTATTACACCGGCAAGTTGATCAACGGAAAAGTCTTCGATGGTACCTCTCCAGGCCTGCCCGCCACTTTTCAGGTCGGCAAAGTGGTGGCCGGCTGGACGGAGGCACTGCAATTGATGCGGGAAGGCGATCATTGGATGCTTTGGATACCGGCCAATCTTGCCTACGGCCCCCGCGGGACACCCGACGGCAGCGTGCCGCCCAACCAGACCCTGATTTTCGATTTGCGTCTGTTGGCCACAAAGGGACCGCCGAAAAAGGGCGATCCGGACTACCGGCCCGAACCGGGCGAACAAGACGATCAGAAGTGAACAAGTTGTCGTCTTTCGCGCAATGGATGCGAGCAAGCTTGCCGCTCAACGGTGGTCAATTGCGCATTGCGGTGGCGCTGACATTGGTGGTGTGCGCCAGTACCCTGTTCTGGATCAGCCGTGATCGGGCGGTGACAGCACCGGACTGGGACGGTCAGGTGCGCGGTATCGCCTATAATCCCAGTCATCTTTTCTATGAGCGCCAGATCAAGAACGTCACACCGGAGCAGATCGACCGCGACCTCGCCCAACTATCCAGGATCACCGGTCATATCCGCACCTATACCGTTGCCGGCGGCATGGACCGCGTCCCCCAAATTGCGCGCCGCTACGGTATGACCGTTTCGCTGGGTATCTGGATCAGCCCGGATCTTGCCCAGAACGACAAGGACATTGATCTGGGTATTCGCACCGCGGTGGCCAACCGGCGGAATGTGGATCGCGTCATTGTCGGCAATGAATCCCAGCTTTTCGGTTATGTCACGCCGGATCAGCTCAACGCCTATATCAAGCGGGTGCGCGCCGCGCTGCCCGCCCGCATCAAGGTCACAACGGCGGAGACCTGGTCCACCTGGCTGCTTACGCCGGAAGTGGCGCAGAATGTGGATATTCTTTTCGTGCATCTGCTGCCCTATTGGGAAAACACTGACATACGCGGCGCCGTCAGGGCCACTGACAACTGGTATGCGGCGGTAGAAAAGCAGTTTCCCGACAAGCCGATTGTCATCGGCGAGGCCGGCTGGCCTTCCGAAGGCCGCACCCATGGTCGTGCTGAAGCCTCGGTAGCTAACGAAGCCTATTTTGCGCGCGCCTTTGTGCAGCATGCGATGGAAAAAGGCTGGGACTATTACCTGCTGGAAGCCTTTGACCAGCCCTGGAAGCATGTGAATGAAGGCAAGGCGGGCCGCTATTGGGGCCTGTTCGATGCCGAAGGCCGTCCGAAGTTTGCCTTCACCGGTCTTTTGCGCACCTTTCCTGAATGGCGTGGGTATGCCCTGTTCACGGCCGTGCTTTCGCTGCTTTTGGGTCTGTTTGTGCTGGGGCAGATGCC
>JAFAVT010000222.1 GCA_019242275.1 Alphaproteobacteria bacterium | reverse complement strand
CGAGAGGTCTAAAGTTAGTAGAGGCAGGTTTAGCTTCGCTGCGAGCCAGCGCGCGGACATTGTTTTTCCGACGCCTGGCGGTCCCGTGAATAGCAGCGTTCGAGTTGGGGAAAGATCATTGCTGAGAAGCCGCTCGACTTGTTGGCGTTCGGCGAGCACCGATTCCAAAGCTGCAGCTATCGGTGGGGACAGGATCGGCTCGTGGCTTAGGATAACGGGGCTTTCGTGCCGGAGCAGTTGAAGGCGCGAATCCCGATCAACAGGCACAACTGACGCGCCTGCGTCGCGAAGCGGCGTTTCTGGGGTTAAGGCCGCCGATAGGAGGGTAGTAAGAGCCGCGGACAACTCTGGGTTTTCTTCGCGAGCCCGCCGAATTACCCGACGAAGATAGGTTTCTATGTCCCGACGATGGCCAGCCAGCCCAAGCCTGGCCAAATTGAGGATGTCTTTGACTTCGTTGCTGTTTTCGTCAACCATGATGATGTATGTAAGTACCTGTGTTTTATTAATGTTTTCCTATAGCATGGGCGAAAATGAAAAGATATAGAAAAATCGCCCATTTTCGCTTGCGGTAAGTTCCGCTCTCAAGCATAATATCAGTATGAACCGCTTACCCTTGGAAACCCGCGTTCAAATCCTCTCCATGCTGGTCGAGGGCAGTTCCATGCGGGCGGTCTCCCGCATTGCCAAGGTCAGCATCAACACCGTGACCAAGTTGTTAGTGGATGCTGGCACGGTGGCCGCCGCCTACCATGATGAGAAGGTCCGCGAGGTCCATGCCAAGCGTGTGCAGTGTGATGAGATTTGGTCGTTCTGCTATGCCAAGCAAAAGAACGCCTCGGCTGAAATGAAGGCGGCGGGCACCGCTGGTGACGTATGGACCTGGACGACGCTGGACAGCGATTCAAAGCTGATCGTGACTTGGCGCGTTGGCGGGCGGGATCGGGAAACCGGCGCGGATTTCATGCACGATGTGGCATTCCGTCTTGCCGACCGGGTTCAGCTTACGGCTGATGGCTTTCCGGCCTACCCCCACGCGGTTGAAAAGGCGTTCGGCAAGGACGTTGATTTCGCCCAGCTTGTGAAAATCTATCAGGATAGCGCGAGCCGTTCGCCTGAGAAGCGCTATAGCCCTGCCGTCTGTGTCGGGGCTCATAAAGACGTAATTCGGGGTAAGCCCGACCAGCGCCATATCTCTACCTCGCATGTTGAGCGCCAGAACCTCACCATGCGCATGTCCATGCGTCGCTTCACGCGCCTGACCAATGCTCATAGCAAGAAAGTCGAGAACCATTGCCACGCCCTCGCGCTCTACTTCCTGCATTACAATTGGATGCGTCCGAACCAAGCGTTGCAGGGCAAGACCCCGGCCATGGCGGCAAACCTCGCCAAGGCCCCGCTGACCATGGCCGATCTGGTCGCAATGGTTGACCGCGCGGGCCTCGAAGAACGGCTAGGAATCTATTCAAACTGAGACAGTGCCGATTCTCTCCTGTGGACAAGGACTGGTAGGGTGCCGGCGCCGCTTGTGCGCTGCCCTCGCCGCGCTACGATATCTTGTGGCTGGGGAGCCTAGGCGAGTCGCCTCGAGTCGCCGGACCAGCAGCCAACGCCGCCCAAGGAGAGCCCATGACACAGGCAAACTGGTCCGATGAACGGGTCGAGCAACTGAAAACCCTCTGGACCGAAGGTCTTTCGGCCAGCCAGATCGCCCGCGCCTTAGGCGGCGTCACCCGCAACGCCGTCATCGGCAAGGTCCACCGTTTGGGCCTTGCCGGCCGCGCCAGCCCCACCCGGGTGGACCGGCCCCGCCTGCCTTCCGCCCCCAAGGCCAGCACCCTGCGCAACGCCATCCCCGCCGCCCCGGTGGTGGAGGAAGATCCGCTGCAATTGGAAGACGGCAATTTCGCCACCGTGCTGACCATCAGCGACCGCATGTGCCGCTGGCCGATCGGCGATCCCGCCGCCACCGAGTTCCATTTCTGCGGCCGCAGCCCCAAGGCCGGCTCGCCCTATTGCGAGGCCCATGCCCGCAAGGCCTACCAGCCGCAGCAGCAGCGCCGCGACAAGGATAAGGGCCGGATGGCGTCGTAAGGCGCCCCACGCTGAACCTTTAGCAAATCAAATTGTCATGGCCAGGGCCTCTTCCCATCAGAAGAGGGTCCCGGACCATCCAGAGCCACAATCGCGCTCTATGATCCCTGGATGGCCCGGGCAGGCCGGGCCATGACAAATCGTGTTGGATGTGCGCTAGGCTTCCGGCATGTCCGTCTTCGACTTCTCCGCCCGCCTGCTGAACGGCGAGGACGTTTCCCTTGCGCGCTGGCGCGGGCAAGTCCTCCTGATCGTCAACACCGCCAGCGCCTGCGGCTACACCCCGCAATATGCCGCCCTGGAAGACCTGTACGAGCAGTTCGGCGATGGAGGCTTGATCGTGCTGGCCTTTCCCTGCAACCAGTTCGGCGGCCAGGAGCCGGGCACGGCGGACGAGATCGCCGATTTCTGCGCCAACAAATATCATGTCAGCTTTCCGATCTTCGCCAAGATCGAAGTCAACGGCCCCGACGCCCATCCCCTCTATCATTATCTGAAAAAGCAGCAGACCGGCCTTTTGGGCACGCAGTCCATCAAATGGAATTTCACCAAATTCCTGGTGAACCGTAACGGCGTGCCGGTGGCGCGCTATGCGCCGCAGACCAGGCCGGAAGAGCTGGAAGCACCGATCCGGGCGCTGCTTTAAGCTGCCTGTCCAGGGCAGTCCGCGGCGACGGCCGTATTGGGCTGGTGGCGCGGCACGCGTGGGCATATGATATCGGCTACAAAACACGCGATAACAACAAAGGGAGGGAACCAGACATGAGAAACCCATTATTCGTCGCCACGCTTTGCGCGGCAGGATTGCTGGGCGGGGCGGCGGCATTCGGCCAGGCCGGCACGGAAGATACCGGGGCATCGGCGCAGGCGAAATATCCGCTGGCGCCGGCTGCCGGTGTTGACAGTCATGCGCGTGAAAGATCGGTCCGCGGTGCGGTGAACCAGGGCGCCTTCAACGAAAAGACCTTCAAGTTCGGCCCGCGCGGTGACGCGCCCGCAGGTGGTTCGGTGATCTGGAATCCGGTCATGGTCAAGATGAAGGCGGGCCAGAAGGTTACC
>JAFAVT010000031.1 GCA_019242275.1 Alphaproteobacteria bacterium | reverse complement strand
TTGCCCGTGGCTGGATCAATGCGCTCGATGCGCGAGGTCCCGAACAGATCGCCGCTGCTCTCGTAAAGCGCGCCATCATGAATCTCAAGGCCTTCGGTAAAAGCCAGATCTGAACGGCGGATTTGACCCATCACCTCAAAGCGCATGGCCTTGGGCGCGGGACAGGCCGGCTGGGCCAGAGCCGGCGCCGCCAACAGCAAGCAAAGAAAAAAGCCGGAAACAATGCCACGCATGACAGCGACTATCCCCACCCTCGCGGGCAAAAGCAAATTGCAAGCGCGTGGGGAAAGCCAGGTGCAGGCGTCAATGGTCCAGCAGAGCGATTTCCGCCACCATTTCGCCTTTTTCTCCCTCGCCGACCTGCACGCGGACGCGCTGGCCTTCATCCAATTGCTTGAGAGCGCAGCGGCGCAGCGTTTCCATATGGATGAAAATGTCGGGACCGCCATCACCGCGTGTCACAAAGCCATAGCCCTTGCTGCGGTCGAACCATTTGACGACGGCTTCAAAGACCGGCCCACGCGGCTTGGCAAACTTGGCCGCCGACCGCGCGACGGCCGGAGGGGCCGGATCAGCGGTGCAATGCACCTCCAGGAGACGGACCGCCTGCAAGCCCCTTGGCCCGCGGGCAGTCTCGCAAGTCACGTGGGCGCCTTCAGGCACCTGTTTAAATCCTGATTCCCGAATACAGCTTTGATAGAGCAGCACGTCGCCGTCAGCGACAGCGATAAAGCCATAGGCCTTGCGGTGATCGAACCACTTCATCACGCCATGGACGGTCTGCCGCCCACTTGACGCAGGCGGCGGCGTTTCCACGCCCGTTACGCGACGCATGCAATCCCTCCGAAGCGGTCGAAAGGCCGGCTCAACCCCAGTTAGATTGGCATTAAGGGCGACGCGCCGCCCTTCCCTAATCAGGGGAGGAGCGGAACTGCCATTTCCATTTTTGGCGCAAATGACGCATGCTTCCCGAATCTGAGAGGATTTGCGACAAATCCTTGTTTGCGCTGGAAAAGCTGGGACCGCAAACTGTGAAACCCATGAGCAAGGACGAGGCCAAGCCGCACATCCTCCTGGTTGAGGATGCGCGCGACATACGTGAGCCATTGGCGCGCTATCTGCGCGATCACGGCTATCGCGCCACCACGGCGGCGGACGCTGCCGCCGCCCGCAAGGTGATGAAGGGCGCTGCCATTGATCTGGTGGTGCTGGACATCATGATGCCGGGGGAAGACGGACTTTCGCTCTGCCGCTCGCTGCGGGAAACCTCGCAGATTCCCGTGGTGCTGCTGACCGCCAAAGGCGAAGAAGTGGATCGCATCGTCGGGCTGGAGATGGGCGCCGACGATTATATCTCCAAGCCCTTCAGTCCCCGCGAGTTGGTTGCCCGCATCGCCGCGGTGCTGCGCCGGACCCAGGCCTTGCCGCCCCGCCAAACCCCGCCGGGCGCCGAGCGCATCCGCTTCGGCGACTGGACGCTGGATACCGGCCAGCGCGAACTGATCGGCACCGATGGCGTCGCCCTGCCGCTTTCCTCCAGCGAGTTTCGCCTGTTGACGGCGCTTTTGGAGCGGCCGAAGATCGCGCTGACCCGCAACCAGCTGCTCGATCTTACCAAAGGGCGTGACGCCGATCTGTTTGACCGCTCGATTGACAATCATGTCAGCCGCCTGCGCAAGAAGATCGAGCCCGATCCCAAGAATCCCCGCTACATCAAGACCGTGTGGGGCGGCGGCTATATCTTCGCCATGGAACCGGAGAACGCGTGATGCGCCTGTGGCCCCGTACACTTTTGCCCCGGACATTGGCTTGGCAGTTGATCGCTGTGACTGCGGCGGCAGTGCTGATCTCCAATGTCGGCGTGGCACTATGGTTCGAGCAGGGCACACGGCAGCTTAGCACGAACAATGTCACCGACCGCATGATGGACCGCGCCGCCACTGTCGCCAGCACCCTGGCGGCGGTGCAGCCTTCGCTGCGCGCCAGCGTGATGAGCACCATGAGCTCGTTCCAGTGGCGCTTCCGCGAGATCAAGGGTCCTTATGATGCCCGCCCCATGGACGAGCAGGAAGCCGCACTGGCCAAAGGCCTGGCAGCATCGCTCCAGGGCAAGATTCCCGTCACTCCCGCGCCGATTGTCCATCTGCATGAACCGCCGGGAAATCTCAGCGATGAGCAGCGGCCCTTCCGTGCCAATCCGCAGGACGATCTGGCCCAGATCATCGTGCCGCTGGACAAGAACACACTGCTCAGCGCTGTTAACCGCTGGCCGCAGCAGCCGGTTCCTTATGACCTGATTTTTGCCGCCGCCGCCGGCATCCTTCTGGTCTCAATCGGCGCTGCCCTGATGGCACGGCGGGTGGTGCGTCCGCTCTCCGAACTGACCAAGGCCGCCTCGGTGGGCGCCACCAGCGGCGGCGTGGTGCCGCGCGTGCCGGAAACCGGGCCGGAAGATGTGCGCGCCGCTGCCGCGGCCTTCAACGCCATGAACGAAAAGGTGGCCAAGACCCTGGAAAGCCAGCGCCACCTGCTTTCGGCCGTGGGCCATGATTTGCGCACGCCCATTACCGCCATGCGCATCAACCTGGAATTTGTCGCCGACAGCGATCTGCGCGAAGGCCTGGAACGCAATCTGGACGAATTGCAGCAATTGACCGAGCAGGTGCTTTCCGCTGCCCGCGGCACCGGCGGCGAAAGCAAGCGCAATGTGGACCTTTCCGCCCTGGTGGAAAGTCTTTGCACCGATCTGGATGAGATGGGCGAACCGGTCAAATGGGACGCCGCCACGCCGGCGCCGATCAATTGCCGCCCCAATGAAATCCGCCGGGCCGTGCGCAACCTGGTGGAGAACGCCGTCGCCTATGGCGGCGCCGCCGATGTGCATATTGCCGCCTCCCCAGAGGCCTATGAAATTCTGGTGGAGGATAAGGGACCGGGCATTCCCGAAGCGGACCGCCAGCGGGTATTTGAACCCTTCGTGCGCCTGGAAACCTCGCGCAACCGTGAAGGCGGCGGCACCGGCCTGGGGCTGACGCTGGTCAAGGCCATCGCCGAAGGCCATGGCGGTCAGGTAACCCTGGAGAACCGGCCTGAAGGTGGCCTGCGGGCGCGGATGAAGCTGCCCCGTACACCCGTTCCAGCTTGATCGAGACCATCAAGGGCGCGGGCCTTTTGCGTCGTGGGTTCGTCGGCCGTGCTCACGTATACTGGATACGCTCCGCGCGGCCTTCTGCCCACGCCGCAAAAATCCTCGCGCCGCGGCCACTACGTATGGCCAACATGCAGGCAAAAAACTAGCTTTTCCAGATGCTTTGCGCGTAATCCTTGCCTCATGAGTGAAGTCGGCGATCCTCTCTACAGCAAGGCCCTGTTGCGCCTGGCGGCGGATGCTACCGGCGCCGGACGGCTTCCCGCGCCGCAGGCCAGCGCCACCGCCGCCAATCCTGCCTGCGGGGACCGGGTCACGGTGGATATCGCGTTGGCGGATGGCCGTGTCACCAGCCTGGCGCATGACACCCATGCCTGTATCCTCACCCAAGCTTCGGCGGCGATCCTGGCTGGTGCGGCGCCGGGGATGAATCGGGCTGAATTGGCGGTGCTGGAATCGAACATTGCCGCCATGCTGAAGGCAGGCGCTGCGCCGCCCTTGCCGGCCTATACCGCCTTTGCCGCCGCCGCCGCCCTCCCCGCCCGGCATGTCTGCGTGCTGCTGCCCTTTCAGGCGCTGCGTCAGGCGCTAGAGAATACCGAACCAGGCTGATTGAGGTCCCAAACGCAGCGTTCCCCCCGCTAGCTCGCTGACGCCGGTGCCAAACCCCAGCGATTTGGCTCCAGCGGGAAGCGACCAAGGCAATGACGTTTTGCCGAGATTGAAGGCGCAGACGATCTTGTCGCCCCGCAGAAACGCAAGAAGCGGCAATGGTGCCTCCAGCAATTTCAAATCGCCATCACGCAGCGCAGGATAGGTCTTCCGCGCCTGCATCATGGCGCGACAGAAATTCAATGTGGACGCCGGGTCGCTTTCCTGTGCCGCCACGGCAAGCCCCCGATGCGCTTCTCCTAACGGTAGCCACGGCGTGCCGGTGGTAAAGCCAAGATTGGCTCCCTCCCCGTCCCATGGCATAGGCGTGCGGCAGCCGTCGCGCCCCTTAAACAGTGGGTAGTAAAGATCGCCCACCGGATCGCGCAACTGATCGCGGCGCAAATCCACTTCCGGCAGGCCCAGTTCTTCGCCCTGGTAGAGCAGAATGGTACCGCGCATCGCCAGCAGCAGCGCCAGCATCGCCTTGGCCGAACCATCGCCGAACCGCGTCACCGTGCGGATGACATCATGGTTGGAAAAGGAAATGCAGGGCCAGTGCTCTGGGTAGCGCGCCAGCGTCTTCAGATGAGCGCGAACTCCTGCCGCGTCCTTTGCCTGCAGCAAGGCGAAATTGTAGCCGGCATGCAGGCCCTGGTCGGGCCGCAGATAGCAGCCGGAGCGTTCGAACTCTTCCGAGAATTCGCCGAAGACAAACTTGTCGTCGAAATGCTCCACACGCCGCCGCACCGCGTCCAGCAAGGCGCGGTTCTCTTCCAGATTGGAGTCATGCAGATGGCGTTGCATGTTGGCCGCTGCCGACCAGGCGTAATCATCACGGGCCGGCGCCGGGATGGGTGGATTGTCGCTCAAGCTTGCGTCATGCAGAAAGGCATTGGCGACATCGAGGCGAAAGCCGTCCACGCCCCGCGCCATCCAGGTGTCGAGCACCGCCAGCGCCGCCGCCCTGGCCGCGGGCTCGGTCCAGTTCAGCTTGGGCTGCTGGCGCAGGAATTTGTGGTGGTAATATTGCCGCCGTGCCGGCTGATAGGACCAGGCCGGACCTCCGAACACACTCAGCCAATTGTTGGGAACAGTGCCGTCATCCCTGGGATCGGCCCAGACGTACCAATTCTTCTTTTCGGCATCGCCGTCGCGGCTGGCCGCGAACCAGGGATGTTCGTCGGAAGTATGCGCCAGCACTTCATCCAGAATGATCTTCAGGCCACGGGCATGGGCGGCATCCACCAAAGCCTTGAAATCCTCCAGCGTGCCGTAGTCAGGCTGCACACCCTCATAATCGGCAACGTCATAGCCCCAGTCGTGGTTGGGCGAAGGGTGCAGCGGCGACAGCCAGATCGCGTCCACGCCCAGCGCGGCGATATAATCGAGTTTGGACAGCACGCCCGGCAGGTCGCCCTGCCCGTCACCATTGGAATCGCAGAAGCTGCGGATATAGAGCTGATAGATTGAAGCTCCACGCCACCAATCGCTCATCCCACCCTCCCCTTGAGGGAGGGTCGAAGCGCCGACGGCGCTTCGGGGAGGGGTACAGAGGTGGCTTTGATTGCGTGCTGAATGGCATCAATCACAAAAGCCTCATCCTTCAGCACAAGTTCATTGGCAAATCTCAAAACTATGAATCCTCGCTGTTCCAGCCAGCGGGTGCGAATGACGTCGTTCGCTAAGCCAACGGCGCTGCCATGCTGATCGCCGTCCAATTCGACAATCAACCGTGCGGCCGGGCAAAGGAAATCCGCTATATAAGGTCCTATGGGTTGCTGGCGACGGAACCGCAGCAACAACTGCCGTCTTCGAAGAAGCGCCCAAAGGCGACGTTCGGCATCGGTTGGATTGGCACGAAAGTTTCTGGCCAGATCACGCTTGGATGCCCAGCGCCTAGCCCGTTTCGTGGCCATACCCCTCCCCGAAATTTGCTTCGCAAATTTCGACCCTCCCTCAAGGGGAGGGTCGAATAAATCAGATGTCCTTAGCTGAACTGATCACCTTGCTGACCAGGCCGTAACTCACGGCATCCTCGGCGCCCATCCAGAAATTGCGCTCGGTGTCGGCAACCACCTTTTCATAAGGTTGCCCGGTCTCGACCGCGATCTCCTTGATCAGGCGGGCGCGCATCTTGATGATTTCTTCCGCCTCGATGGTGATGTCCGAGGCCTGGCCGCGCACACCGCCCAGCGGCTGATGCAGCAGAAAACGGGTAAAGGGCAGGCAGAAGCGGTTTTCCTTTTTCGCCCCCAGGAAGATATGCGCCCCGGCCGAGGCGACCCAGCCGGTGCCGATCATCTTCACCCGGTTGCCGACAAAGCGGATCATGTCGTGAATGGTGTCGCCGGATTCCACATGCCCACCCGGCGAATTGACGATGACACGGATGTCGCCTTCGCTTTCGGCATAGGCGAGAAGTTGGGCCGAGACCCGCTCGGCCATTTTCATGTCCACTTCGCCGAAGATCAGCACCGTGCGCGACTTGAACAGCGCCTTGGCGATTTCACTGGATTGGGGCTCCGGCGCCTTGGATTTTTCGTCTTTCTCGTCGTCTTCTTCGTCGGCGCGGAACACGGCTACTCCGGGAAATCAGGGGATTCGGGGGACAGTCTAGCGATAGTTAAGTACGGGGCAACCTGCCTACAAGTGCTTAACAGCACTGGATAAAACCGGCCCGATTTCGTCATGAATCACCAGATCGGCATAAGGGTCTTGCGGCGTTGCTTCGCGGTTGAGGATGACTAGCGCCGCTCCCTTGCGCTTGGCCTTCAGGGGAAAGGATGCGGCGGGATAGACCTGCAGTGACGAGCCTGCCACCAGGCAAAGATCACAGGCGGCCACCGCTGCTTCCGCCCGCTCCATTTCCCCTTCCGGCATGGCCTGGCCAAATGAGATGGTGGCGGTCTTGATGATGCCGCCGCAGTTCGGGCATGCCGGCGCGTCATCATAGGCTTCGAAATGGGCGCGAATGTCAGCGATCTCCATGCGCCGCTCGCAGTCCAGGCACTTCGCATAGCTGGTGTTGCCGTGCAGTTCGATCATTTGGTTTGCTGGAACGCCGGCGGCCTGGTGCAGGGCATCAATATTCTGGGTGATGACGTGGCCGACGATGCCGCGCCGCATCAGCTCGGCCACCGCAATGTGCCCTTCATTGGGTTTCACGCTGGTCCAGGTCTCTTCCATCTCAAAGCGCCGGCGCCAGCTTTCCTTGCGGGCCGCCGGGTCGGCGACATAGTCGGCAAAATCTATCGGCATCATGCGGGTCCAGATACCGCCGGGCGAACGGAAATCGGGAATACCGGACTCGGTGGAAATGCCGGCGCCGGTAAAAACCACCGCCCGCCGCGCCTGCCTGAGCAGGCCGGCGAGGGCCACTGCCTGATCCGTCATTGTCTGCGTGTTAAGGGCTTCATGCACCGCGATGTTGCTATTATTGCGTTCTCAGTTTGTAAGGCTTGACCTTGCCGCAATCGGCCTTGACCCAGTCGCCCTTGAAGGTGGTCTTCATGTTCATGGCCCGCCCGCCCGTGGTGCCGTTGAAACTGTAGGAGCCGGAATAATGCTCCGCGCCCTTGTAAATGACTTCGATCTGGCCGGTGCCTTTCATCCGCCCCTTGCAGACCATGGTGGCGCGCATGAGGTCTGCCGTCTGCGTGACCAGCTTGGTGTCACAACCGGTGGCGGCGCGGTCAATATGGGGCGGCGTGTTGGCCTCGACCTCCTCCCTGCTCATGCACATCTGCACGCTCATGGGCGGCGGCGTCGGCATCAGGATGGGCGCCTGCTTTTTGCCGGCGCCGGGATTGACCGGCACCGCCACATCCACCGTCGAAGTGACGTTCCAAAGCCCCACCTTGCCGTGATTGGCCTCTGCCGGGGCGGCGGCCAACGCGATGGCAGGCAAGGTGAAAAGGAAAAGACGATGGCGCATGGCAGCCTCCCTCAGCCGGGCAAGTTTGCCCCAGTCAGGCCGCCGGCGCCAGTTCAGGAGTGCTAACTTTCGGATGCGCGCGCCACCCCTTCCAGAATCAACCGCTTGGCTTCCGCGGCGTTCTGCCAGCCCAGAATTTTCACCCATTTGCCAGGCTCCAGGTCTTTGTAATGGGCGAAGAAATGCTCGATTTGACGCACGGTGATTTCCGGCAGATCGCTGTAATTGCCGATGCCGTCGAAACGGGCGGAGATATGGGCCGAAGGCACGGCGATGATCTTCTCGTCCGGGCCGGCATTGTCCTCCATCAAAAGCACGCCAACGGGGCGAACGCTGATCACCGCCCCGGGCGCGATGGCGCGGCTGTTGGCAATCAGCACGTCCACCGGATCGCCGTCGCCGGACAGTGTGTGCGGAATGAAGCCGTAATTGCCGGGATAGCGCATCGAGGTATAGAGAAAACGGTCCACCACCAGCGTGCCGGCGGCCTTGTCCAATTCATATTTGATGGGCTCGCCCCCGATCGGCACTTCGACAATGACATTGACGTCGTCAGGGGCATTGCGGCCCACCGCAATCTCTTCGATGCGCATGCTGGAAATCCTTGGCGAAAGCTGGCGGCGTGTTAGATTTAAGGCTGCATTGCGTCAAGCCGCCGCCGGCAGAGCGCCAAAATCATCCCTTCCAGGAGCAATTTCCATGCAAACCCGCGCCTTTGCCGCCCAGTCGCCCACCACCCCGTTCGGGCCGCACACCATTGATCGGCGCGCGCCCGGTCCCGACGACGTCGCCATCGAAATTCTTTATTGCGGCGTCTGCCATTCCGATCTGCACACCGCGCGCGGTGAATGGCCCGGCACCCAATATCCTTGCGTGCCCGGTCATGAAATTGTCGGCAAGGTAATGGCGGTGGGCGCCAAGGTGACCAAGTACAAGCCCGGGCAACTGGTCGGGGTCGGCTGCATGGTGGATAGCTGCCGCAGTTGCGATGCCTGCCAAGAAGGGCTGGAGCAATATTGCAACGGCCCGGTCGGCTTTACCGGCACCTATAATGGCCCGGTCGGCGGCGGCGCCAACACCCACGGCGGCTATTCCGCCGCCATCACCGTGGACCAGCATTTTGTGCTCGCGATCAACCATGCCGAAAAGGATCTGGCCGCCGTAGCCCCGCTGCTATGTGCCGGCATCACCACCTGGTCGCCACTGCGGCATTGGAAGGCCGGTCCCGGCAAAAAAGTCGGCATTGTCGGCATCGGCGGGCTTGGTCACATGGGCATCAAGCTTTCCCATGCCCTGGGCGCCAAGACCGTCGGCTTCACCACCTCACCCGACAAGGTGGCGGAGATCAGGCGCCTGGGCGCCGATGAAGTGGTGATCTCAAAGGACGAAAAGCAGATGGCCGCCCATGCCAACAGTTTTGACCTGATCGTCAACACCGTGGCGGCGCCGCACAATCTGGACGCCTATACGTCACTG
>JAFAVT010000110.1 GCA_019242275.1 Alphaproteobacteria bacterium | reverse complement strand
GAAACTGACAAGCTAGGTGGTAACCTGCCAAACGGGCGTGGTTCAACCAAGGACTGAACCTCGTCTAGAAGGTAACCAATTCCGAAATCCCTGACAGGTCACCAAGCTGAAGATCAACATGCTCCAGTTTGGCAGCAGCCTTGTTAGGCAGCCAGCAGAATCGATGTTCGTCCTGGTAGGAAAATCCGAAGTGCTTGGCAAACGGCACAAAGATATTGGCGTCCTTGGGCAGGAGCGGATCGACATAGACAGCGTCACCCTCGCGCAGCGCCGCGCTCGAGAAACGTGCCTCAGCAGCCTTGATCAATCTGTCCTTGAACGCCTTCCGGTTCCGGATGATGACGCAGGAGTCCGCATTGAAATCGGCAAACAGGCGGGGCTCAATCGAATTGGTCACACAGTAGAGCCAGTAATCCGATAGACTGCGAAACTGCATGTCAACCCGCTGGTCGGGCGCATCGGCCGGAACGTCTTCAGGGTTCTTCACCACCTTCAAAATCTGGTCCCGCGTCAGGAACAGGGCAATGTTGAGGGCCAGCTCATCATCGCGGACAGCAGGGTTGAACGCCTTGTTAGCGAAGCCACTGGCAGGTTGGACGCGCAGCTGCCCTGATAGGTGCAGAGCCTCCATGTGCTTCCGCTGCCCGAACTTGATGAAGACCTGGCCGCGCGCGAGGCCCTTTTCCGACATGACCTTCGCCGCCTTGCGGGCGAGCTCGGATACCAGGTCAGGAAAGGGCTCCCGGTGCAAAATGTCCCGCGTGAACCCCGAAGGATAGGGACCATGCCTGAGTTGCATCTCTTCCAGCACATGGGTCCATTTCTCATTCCAAATGGCGAAAGCGTCATCGATTGGCGGGACGCTGACTTTACCCTCCGGCGTTAGCCGCAGCATGTTGAGGAATACGTCTCGAATGCGGACATTCAGTTCGTCCTGTGTGAGATGACGCATGTAGCGGTTGCGGTCGTAATGCCGCCTGATCTGAATATGCCGGGGTAGTCCTGCGCTGCTCATTGTGTGATTCCCTCGGCTCTATCATTGGTCGATCCGGGTGCCAACCAAAGGTCAATCGTTGATCATGTCAAACAAATGGTCGTCGGAAGGCTCGACTGCGGTTTCCGCTCTCATTCGGATTATGCGCTTACCGTCATTGTGAATCGTTTTTGTTTTTATTGTGGGCCGACTCTGACCCAGAGTAATTGCCTCCGCTTCATCCCCAAAAAATCCGACCAATCGAAGGCCCTGGTTCCATTCAATGGCCCATGCCCAAAGGTTGGGCTTATCATTCATTTCGCGAATCCAAGCCTTGTAGAAGCCGGCGGCAGTCTGCACATGCAGGATCTCCCGTCTGTGTTTGGTTATTTCCTCAAACCAACGGATCACCGGATTGCCCCAATCCGACCGTCGCACTGCTAACAGCGGATGAAATCCATCCCCCCACCAATTGCCACGACGATCTAAAGGGCGATAGGTGAGAAAATAAAAGAAGCCCAGCATTTGGAAGCACGCCAGGTCAAACAACCGCTTTTCCGTGACCTGAGGCGGCATATTCAGAGTGAACGTCATAGTTGCTGGACCAAAAGCGCCCTTGAGCACAAGTGGTTTTTCACCCTCCGAGACCGGCTTACGAGTATTCCGACTCAATGTCTTTGTCGCGCGTCGATCAATTTCAGCGCGCATCAACGCGGCATCCGCAGGCTCGATACCGGTCGGATCGACATGCATGCTTATAACGGAGATATCATTTTCTAAGTCTGCCTTAAGACCATTGCACTTCTCGCAAGCCTGGAAAATCAAATTCCATGCTTCCGCCATCTTGCCCTTAGGTACAAAGCGCCGCCCCACGACGTGCTCCTTTGTTCCAGGACATTCATCACCAAATACGGCCGCGCAATAGGGGCATGTCCCGTTGTCGAGAACAGTGGGCTGGCTGGCAGAAACTTTCGTGTGATCCTTGACCGAGCCGGTTGGGCGTGCAGCGGACGCCTCGTCTTGTGTACCCTCACCCGATTCAGCATTCTCAGAATGGGATGCGGTCATTTAGATAGAGCTTTTCTAATCTGCTGGGCACGTCGCTTGACCCCGACCTTGGGGTCATTCTGTAGAGCCTTGTCATAGCAAGCCAAAGCTTCGACCAGATCACCGCTGCGGTCATAACACTCACCCTGAAGGCGCAGTCCCCAAGCCTGGCTCCAAGCTTCGCGAAAGTCCTTTCGCCTCAGGCCTCGATCACAAGCCCCCACTAGTTTGCGTGCCAACTCTTTTGGCAGCACCTGTGGCGCCTCATTCAAAACTGTCCCGATAATTCTCAGTTCTCCTCGACTTAGGCCATTATCAAGCCAAAGCTGGCGATCTATGAACTCTCCGGCCAACGAATAGGCCACTGGCGGTCCTTCAAGATAGGTTAGCGAGACCTTTTCGCCCGAACCGAATGCATACTCGTTCGCCCAGCCAGATTCCGGATGCCACGAGGCGATCTCCCTTCCTTCCGTGAGATCGAAGGTTGTCAGAGCAGAACTGTCGTCTTCATCATCAGAATTGCAGGTTTGGCAGCAAGCCCATCGGCCGTCAGTGGCAAGACCATTGTTGTAGAGGTTCGCCTTGAACTGGCGACTTATGATTGTTTCTCCACTGGGTCGGAAGGCACAGAATGTGCCTCTGAGCTCCATAGTGAAGAAGTGCCAATCATTCAGAATAAATGTGCCGTCGTCCGCAACCTTGCCATCGTTGGGCCGATCCATGCGACCTTCACAGATAATCTGCTCATCTTGCAGGAGGATATAGCGCCCCTGCCCTTCAGATCGGGCACCGCCAACAGTGCCGGCGTCGTTGCCATCCCGCCAGGTCAAGATATATCGGCTGTTGGGAGAGCGGCTGAACTGGCCAAAAAATCCCCGTGCCGGGAGCCTGAGTATCCGCCCGCCGAAATCGACGTCCACAGGTTCTTTTATTGACATCTCGTTTCCCGCAGCGCCTTGCGCGCTGTATGAATTAAATGGCTTGGTCGAAATGCGCCTTGCCCATCCAGGCAGTTGCATTAATCGTCCGCATTGGTTCCAATGATGACATGGTAGCGAAGCCGAGCAAACCGGCTGCCCCGGTACCGCATGATAAGGATACCGTCGCAGCCAAGATTCTCATCGCCTTCACTGACGCCGTTTCGGCCGATCAGGAGCTGAAGGCTGTCGGCGAGCGATTGCGCAAGGTCATGGTGGAAAACCGTGATTTCTCGGACGCTTCGCTGAGAGCAGCACTCTTTGGCGATCCCACGGCATGATCAAGGTTCTCAAAATCAAGGTCCGGGAATTCCGCGGCATCCGCCAGCTGACCCTCGACCTCAAGGGAAAGAACTTTGCAATCAGCGGCCCGAATGGCACGGGTAAAAGCGGTATCGTTGACAGCGTCGAATTCGGTCTGACTGGCAGCGTCTCTCGCCTAACCGGCAAGGGACGCGGCGATCTTTCTGTGAAAGATCACGGCCCGCACGTGGACAGCCGCGCGCATCCCGACAAAGCCGTGGTCGAGTTGGAAATCGAAATCCCCAAGCTGAAGAAAACTGCCCGCATCGTCCGGACTGTAAAAAATCCAAACAACCCTGTGATTACTCCAGCCGACCCGGACATCATCGCCGCACTGAAAAGGGTGGAGGCGCACCCGGAGTTCGCGTTGTCCAGGCGCGAAATAATAAAATACGTCATCACTGAGCCCGGCGAGCGGTCGAAAGCCATCCAGGCCCTCCTTCAGCTTGACGATATCGAAGCGGGCCGTCTCGCCCTGCAGAAGATCGCCAATGCGACGGAAAAGGAAGTCAGGCCTCTTGAGAGCAGCCGAATTGCCACGCGTGATGCGCTGCTGCGCGCCCTGCAGATAGTGGAGGCTACTCCGGAAGCAATCCTGTCTGCCGTCAATGTCCGCCGTGCCGTGCTAGGACTCCCCGCATTGGTGAAGCTGGAGCCAACCACCTCCATCAGGGATGGCTTGGACAGTCTCGCTGCCGCCGCGCAGTCACGCGTGAACAAGCAGGTGGCGTCCGCCGATTTACAGGCTCTCCGGGACAATCTGGAGCACGTCCAATCAGCTGAATTCACTACTGCTCTGGCCGCGGCAAGCGCGACCCTCGCCGCGCTCCAGGGCGATGAAGCTCTTCTAGGCGACGTATCGCGCGACGCGCTGCTCGAGGAGGCGTTGGACCAGTTTGACGGAGAGCACTGCCCGGTTTGCGAAACGGCTTGGGAGCCGGAAAGGTTCCGTGCCATCGTCACGGCACAGCGGCAGAAGCTCGAGACTGCAAACGGCAAACGCCGGGAAGCAGAAGCATTGCTTGCGCCAATCATCGAGGCGATGCGGACGCTACAGGGAAACCTCAATGCGGTAGCGGCCCACGGTCCCCGCCTCTCCGATCCAATCGACGCCTCGAAGTTGACCGAATTCGAGAACGGCATTGCTGAAGCAATCGCCCCATTGCAAAGGCTTCTGCCACTTGCGCAGGCAATGGCCGCGCTAAAGATCGCAGTGCCTGCTGACGTTGGCGAGACAGTCTCAGCTCTTCGGGCTGCAATCGTCGCCATACCCGAGCCGACCGACCGCGACGCCGCCCGCGACTATCTGATTATTGGACAGGAGCGGCTTGAGGCGTATCGCGCGGCAGCGATAGCGCATGAAGCTGGAAAGCGCCGTAGCGCTCTCGCTGCCAAGGTATTCGAGATGTACGGAACTTCCACCACGAAGGCCTTGAATACGATATACGAAGAGGTAGAGCAGCAGTTTCGCGCGTTTTACCGATCCATCAACAGCGATGACGAGAGTGCGTTCGAGGCGCGCCTCACGCCTTCAGTCGGAAAGCTTGATTTCTCGGTGGATTTTTACGGCCGAGGCTTCTTCCCGCCGGGAGCATACCACAGCGAGGGGCATCAGGATGGAATGGGGTTATGTCTCTATCTCGCCCTGATGAAACATCTGCTTGCTATCGACTTCACGTTCGCGGTCCTCGACGATGTGCTGATGTCCGTGGATACCGGGCACCGTCGCCAGGTCTGTACGCTCCTTGTGCAGGAATTTCCGAACACCCAGTTTATTCTGACCACCCATGATGGCGTCTGGCTGCGCCACATGAAGACAGCCGGCCTTGTTGGTTCCGATGCCAGCATTGAGTTCCGGAAATGGGATGTTGATCAGGGGCCGACCGATTGGCAGCAGGGGGATTTCTGGGCGGAAATTGACGGCTATCTGGCCAGCGGGGATACTCGCGCTGCTGCGGCGCTGTTACGAAATGGCTTGGAATATCTTTCCGGCGAATTTGGCGCCCGCCTTGGTGCGCGTGTGGAGTACAAGTTGGACGGCCGATACGATCTCGGCGATCTGCTGCCAAGCGCCGCCTCGGCACTACGAGACCTACTGAAGAAGGGCAAAGCCGCCGCTACCATCTGGGCCGATGCCGACCTGCTCAAGGCTGTGTCGGATTATGAGGCGCAGCTTGCCGAGGCCACAAAGCAGGCATTCGTCGAGCAATGGCTGATCAATCCCTCCGTGCATTTCAACGAACTGATTGCAGCGAGCAAAGAAGAGTTTGCCGTGGTTGTTGCCGCCTTCAAAAGGCTGATGGCACAATTCGTCTGTCCCAAGTGCAACGGGGCGCTTCAGCTTGTCAGGGTCGGCAAGGACCCCAGCGTCCTGCGCTGCCCCTGCGCGAAGGTCTCGCTCAACTTGGCCCCCAAAAAGGGCGGCGGCTGAACTAGGGGCGCCGGCCGGGCTCCATTCCCCTTGAGAAAATGCTGAGACAAGCCTAGGCTTGATTTCAGCTAAGTATTGGTAGCACCGGACGGATTTGAACCGCCGACCAAGGGATTATGATTCCTTGGGCGCGCCACCCTGACCAGGGGATTGAAACCGTATTCGCTAACCTTAGAATCCGCAGGCACACGCGAGGCTAGCCATGCAGGATAGAGGTGGGACGCTTCAAAAAAAGGCTGTCGGCATCTGGATACGGGTTAGTACCGAAGATCAGGCGCGGGGCGAAAGTCCATTACACCACGAAAAACGCGCCCGCCTTTACGCCGAATCTAAAGAATGGAATGTCGCTGAGGTGTACCACCTCGAAGGCGTCAGCGGTAAGTCGGTTGCTGCCCATCCGGAAGCCCAGCGGATGCTGGCAGACATGCGCTCTGGCCGTATTACCGGCCTCATCTTCTCGAAGCTGGCCCGCCTCGCCCGCAACACCAAGGAACTTCTCGAATTTTCAGAAGAATTCCGTGCGGCCGGTGCCGACCTGATTTCTCTGCAAGAGTCGATTGACACGAGCTCTCCGGCCGGCCGGCTCTTCTACACGATGATTGCCGCAATGGCCCAATGGGAGCGCGAGGAAATCGCGGATCGCGTCAAAGCCTCAGTCCCGATCCGCGCGAAGCTCGGCAAGCCCCTTTCCGGATCGGTACCATACGGCTACATGCAGAAGGACGGGAAAGTAGTGCCGCACCCTGAGCAGGCGCCCGTGCGCCGCCTCATGTACGAGCTATTCATGGAGAGCCGGCGCAAGAAAGCGGTAGCACGCGTCCTCAACGAGCGCGGCTATCGCACGCCAAACGGATTGAGGTGGAGCTATACGGCCATCAATCGCCTTCTGCGCGATCCCACCGCTAAAGGCGTGTACCGCTCGAACTTCACCATGAAGAATGCAGAAGGGAAGATCGTGCAGAAACCTGAAAGCGAATGGGTACTGCATCAGATTGAACCCATCGTTTCAGAGGAGCTTTGGGATCAGGTGAACGCGATCCTTTCCGACCAGAAGGACCATCTCAAGAAGCCTGGGCGCAGCGCCGTCCACTTGTTCTCCGGGCTCACCTATTGCGCCAAGGGTCACAAGATGTACGTCCCCAGTCGCAATCCGCCGCAATACCGCTGCTGGGAATGCGGCGCCAAGATTCCGGCCGCTGACCTCGAAGCCATCTACCACGAGGAGCTCCGCGGCTTCCTGTTCTCGGACGAGCAGGTTGCCGCCCAATTGGAATTACTGGACACCACGGCCGCCGATAAGGACGAACGGGTCAAACATCTCGAACGGGAACGGGAACGCCTCCTCAAGGACCAGGACGCCCTGTTTGAGCTCTACAAGGCCGGTGGGGTCAACCCTGCCGGCTTCGCCACCCGAAATAGGCCCATGGAGACCAGGCTAGGCGAATTGGCCGACCTGATCCCCACCGAACAGGCCAGCGCCGATCTCCTGCGCATCAACCGCCTGAACAGCGCCCAGGTACTCGGGGAAGCCCGGGACCTCCATAGCCGCTGGGAGGGCCTCGAAAGGGCTGAAAAGCGGGTCGTGGTAGAGACGATCACCCGGGCCATAACCATCGGGAAGGAAGAGGTGCATATCGACCTCCACTACATCCCCAGGCTGAATCCTCCGGCCAGCCCAGGCCCAGGAAACACGGGCGGCGCTTCGCGCCGCCCGAAAAACCAAACTAAATCAAAAACTTCCATACACAGCGGAAATGCGCTCAAGAAGGTATCCGGTTCTTTGGGCTTGGTGCGTGGGCCATGATTGGGAACGGTGATGATTTCATAACCATGCTCTCCCAGCGCCGCCGCTGCCGCGATGGTCTCGGCATCGTCTTCTTCGAGCACGAGTTTCACGTCCAGCAGACGCGAGGGATAGTCGAGGGCGTTCAAGGCTCGCGCCAATGCGGGCAGCATCACCGCTTCGCGATAAAGCGGCACCAGAATGGTGTAGCTGGGCAGTCCTTGGCGTGAGGGGGCTCGCGGCGGCGGCGGACTGGCGGCGCCAACCCATGCGAGCAAGGCACGAAACAGACCGCTGGCGACAAAGGCGGCCGACAGCGCCAGCACGACACCATGGAGCAACATCAGCGGCCGCAGCACCAAAGCCGCAGCCATAAGCGCGCAAAGCAAGAGCAGCGTCACCACCTGTCCGCGCGAGAAAACGCGACGGGCGGAAAGCTCCGGCAGCCGTCGCTCCAACCCTTCGACGGCCTCATCCTTCAAGGCCTCGCCATGGCGTTCGAGCACCGCGGCGCGCAATCGGGCGGCGTCAGTCAACTGCTGCTGGCGCCCGGGATATTCGGCCTGCAGCCAGGCGCGGTTCTCGGCCGAAGGATCGGCAAGCAGAACGCTGTCATCTTGTGGCAGATAAAGCCGCGCCAGGCACGCCGCCGCGCGCGCCGCCTCCTCGCCAGATCGTTCCGTCCCCACCGGCATGACAATTCTTCTTGCGTCCGGACTTGGGTCCAGACGAATGGATTACGCTACCCACGCCGAACGCGCGCCGGACTAGGCGCGGGTTGTGGCTGGAACTATGCGCCAGGGAACTTTGTCCGACAATGGAAAAAACCGTTCCCAATCTGCGCCTTGGGGAGATTACTAGGACAACCTCGGCGGCATGGACCAGCTTGGAAATTATGCCTCAGCCGGAGCGTACTCGCGCGACCGCCGCCGACCAGCCGCGATAAAGGTCATCGCGCTGCGCCTTCTTCATGCGCGGGTGAAAGCGCCGGTCCAATGCCCAGCGCGCCGCGATCTCTTTTTCGCTGCGAAACAGCCCCGCGCCCTTCGCCGCCAGCAGGGCTGCCCCCAGTACCGTGGTCTCGGTGACGCGGGGGCGCGCCACCGTCAGGCCCGTGAGGTCCGCCAGGCGCTGGCAGAAAAAGTCGTTGGCCACCATGCCACCGTCAACCTTGAGCTCGCGCATGCGGATGCGCGTCTTAATTCCAGCCGCTCCGACTCTCGCCGATGCTCCTGCCTTGTCTTTCGCCATCGCCTCCATCAGATCGCGCATCTGATAGCAGACGGCATCAAGGGCTGCCGCTGCCACCTCTGCCTTTCCCATGTCACGGGTCAGGCCGAAAATGGCACCCCGCGCTTGCGGATCCCAATAGGGCGCGCCAAGACCGGTGAAGGCCGGCACGAAGTAAAGACCGTCATAAGTGCCGGCGCTTTTCGCCAGGGCCTCCACGGCGGCAGCAGTAGGAATAATACCCATGGCGTCGCGCAACCACTGCACCACGGCGCCGGCAATGAAGATGCTGCCCTCAACGGCATAATCATGGCCCGCAAGGGCGGTGGTCAGAAGCCGATTGCGAGAGCGGACAATGGCCTTGCCGGTGTTGACCAGGGCGAAAAGGCCGGTGCCAAAGGTGGCCTTGACATCGCCGGGCGAGAAGCAGGCCTGGCCGAAGCTGGCGGCCTGCTGGTCGCCGGCTACGCCCAGGATCGGGATGGAATGGCCCGCAATCTTCGCGGCGCCGAAGTCAGCAACGCTGTCCTTGACTTCCGGCAGCATCGCCCGCGGCACGCCGAACAGCTTCAGCAAATCCGCGTCCCAATCCCGACTTTTAAGATTGAACAGCATGGTACGCGATGCGTTGGTGACGTCCGTTGCGTGTATCTTGCCGCCGCTAAGCTTCCAGATCAGCCAGGTGTCTATGGTACCAAACAGAACTTCGCCTTTTGCCGCCCGGGCCTTCGCCCCCCTTATATGCCGCAGCAGCCATTCCAGCTTGGTGGCGGAGAAATAAGGATCAAGCAGCAAGCCGGTCCTGGCAGCGATCTTGTCTTCCCAGCCTTGGGCCTTCAATTCACTACAGCGGTCAGCACCGCGCCGATCCTGCCAGACGATGGCGTTGTGCAGCGGTTTGCCGGTGCTGGCGTCCCAGATCAGGCTGGTCTCGCGCTGATTGGTGATGCCCAGCGCCGCCACCGAGCCGCGCGGCACCGTCTTCAGCACCATCTGAGCGCATTGCTGCACGGCGCGCCAGATTTGGGCCGCGTCATGCTCAACCCAGCCATTGGCGGGATATATCTGGCGCAGGGCAATCGCATGACTGGCCAGGGGTCTGGCCTTGTCATCGAACAGGATGGCGCGGGTCGAGGTGGTGCCCTGGTCAATGGCGAGGAGATGGCACTTTTTCATCCCTTGCAGGGGACACTATCGCCAGCGGGCAAACAAGGGCGACGGCCAGGGCGGTAGCGGACAGCGTAGCGGCGCGGCGGCCGTCCGGCCGCGCGACCATCAGAAAAGAACCCTTAACACCCTGTTAAGGCGCCAAATGCTAGCAAACAGGCACTAGGGCCTCCCAAAGGCCGATACAGAAAGCATGGGGCACGAAGTTGGGTCTGACCGCGCATGACATGAGCGACATGAGCCGCCTGGCTCAGCTCGCCATCAATCCGCAAAGCGGCGCCAGCCGCGAGGAAATCTACCTCGCTGTTGCTTCTCTCTATCGCATCCAGGGCGCCGGCCTGAACCAGCGTGAACGCGAACTGATGCGTGACATTCTGCGCCGCCTCACCCGCGACGTGGAAATGGCAATCCGTGTTGCCCTGGCCCAGCGCCTTTCCGAAGACACCACGGCCCCGCATGATTTGATTCTGCTTCTGGTGGACGATGCCATCGAAGTGGCGCGGCCCCTGATCCTGCATAGCCCGCTTTTGACCGAGGCGGACGTCCTCAAATTGATTGCCGAAGCCGGCATCGGTCACCAGGAAGCGATAGCCGGACGTCCTAATATCGGGGAACCGGTAACCGAGGCTTTGGCGGCCTGCGAGCATGAATCGGTACTGCTGGCCTTGGTCCGCAACGTCACGGCCCGTATTTCCGAAACCACCTATAGCGTGCTGGTGGAAAAGTCGCGCGCCATCACTGGACTTGCCGAGCCGCTGGTGCGCCGTCCTGACCTGCCGCCGCAACTTGCCACTAATATGTGCGAATGGGTTTCGGACGCGCTGAAGAGCTACATCAACGCCAATTACTCGCTGTCGGCGCCCGCCGTGGAGAGCGCCCTGGCTGCGGCCACCCAGGTGGTAAAAAGCGAACCCACCGGCCCCCACGATCCCCCGCCGGACAGCGCCCAGAAACTTGTCAGCAAACTGGCCGCGTCCGGCCAGCTCAAGGCCGGTTTCCTGATGCGGGTGCTGAGCCAGGGTCAGGCCGATCTGTTCGATCTCGCCTTTGCCCATATGCTGGAGACCGAGCTGGAGAAATTCCGCGCCCTCTTCTATCAAAAGGGTATCCGTCCGGTGGCCTTGGCCTGCCGCGCTGCCGGCATTGACCGCTCTGCCTTCACGACAGTTTATAATCTGTCGCGGCAGGCACGTGGCCGCTCCACGGCGATGACTGCCGCCGAGACCCAGGAAGCAGAGAGTGTATTTGCCGGTCTCGCCCGACCGGCGGCGCTGGCACAAATCCGCGAGCACCTCTAATTCTGTCATCCCGGCCTGCGAGTGTAGCGAGCGCGAGCCGGGACATTCCGGCCAGCGACCCCGCACTTGATGCGGGGGAGCGCGGGACGGGACGCGGATGGCAAGAAAGCCTGTGCGGATGCAATCGCCATGCTATCCTTACCCCATGAAACTGCACTTTACCGCCACACCGGAGGCTCAAGAGGCGCTTGCCGCCATGCGGGCACGCCACACGGATGTTGGCGCTGGTGCCGCAGACATCATTGTCGCCTTGGGGGGCGACGGCTTTATGCTGCAAACCCTCCATGCTTTCCTGGGCAAGGGAAAACCGATCTACGGGATGAATCTGGGTTCGGTGGGCTTTCTGATGAACGAATATCATGAGGAAGCTCTGGAAGGACGCCTTGCCGCGGCCGAACAAGCCAAGGTGCATCCGTTGCGCATGCGCGCGAAAAGCCGCGACGGGGTGGTCGAAGCTCTCGCCTTCAACGAGGTTTCGCTGCTGCGTGAGACGCGCCAGGCTGCCAAAATTCGCGTCATGGTGGATGAGCGGCCGCGCATTGCCGAACTGATCTGCGACGGCATCCTGGTTTCAACGCCGGCAGGCTCCACCGCCTACAATCTTTCCGCCCACGGACCGATCCTGCCGATTGACGCCGCCCTGTTGGCCCTCACTCCGATTTCGGCCTTCCGTCCCCGGCGCTGGCGCGGTGCCTTGTTGCCGCACCGGGCACGTGTGCGCTTTGAGGTGTTGGAAAGCGCCAAACGTCCGGTCAGCGCTGTGGCCGATGATCTGGAAGTGCGCGACGTCTCCGTGGTGGATGTCGCCGAGGACCGCTCCATTGCCATGACCATGCTCTACGACGCCGGGCACAATCTGGATGAACGCATTCTTTCAGAGCAGTTTGTAGATTAACGGCCGTAAATCATGTTGTGAGCTTGCCAGTTCATGCAGCGTTAACGCGCATTAAGCTAATGTCACCGTCGCCGCGTGCTGTGCGGGTGTAAGGGCGTATGAGCGGCTATCGCTTCGAACGGCTGAAAGTCCTGGTGGTGGACGACAACGTCCATATGCGCCGGCTTGTCGTCACCATCCTGCAAGCCTTCGGAGTTCATCACGTCTATGAAGCCGGCAGCGGGGAAAGCGCCTGGGAAATCCTGCGCGAGCACAACCCTGACATCCTGGTGCTTGACTGGATGATGGAAGGGACGTCCGGCATTGATATGGTACGCATGATCCGGGTCAATCCCCAATCGCCCAATCCTTTCGTGCCGATTATCATGCTGACCGGGCACACCTCGCTGGAGCATGTGCAACAGGCCCGCGATGCCGGCGCCAATGAGTTCATCGCCAAGCCGGTCTCGGTCAAAACCATGATGTCGCGCCTGGCTTCGGTAATTGAACAGCCCCGCCCCTATGTCCGCACCAATGGTTATTTCGGTCCGTGCCGCCGCCGCAGGCAAAATGAGCACAAGGGCGCGGAACGTCGCGCCGCCGCCAAGCAGGCAGCGGAATAGGAGATAGAGAATGGGACGCCAGCAGCCGATCGAGCTTTTCATGCCTCCCAACATGCTGAAGGCCAAAGTGGGCGGCAGCGGTGGGCTCGACATGGCCGCGATCAAGCGCGCCGAAAGCGCCATGAACGGGCTTAAGAGCACGTTTTCCGACATGGCCGGCGACGCAGTGACGGCGTTGGTGGCGGCACAAAAAGCTTACGCGGCCAAAGCCGACCCCGCGAGCCGCGGGGGATTGCTGCGCGCCGCACACGATATCAAGGGCCTGGCAGGGACGTTTGATTTTCCGCTGATGGGCCGCGTGGCGGGCTCCTTATCGCGGTTGGTGGGCGAAGCGCCTGCGGACAAGCTGCTGCCCGTCAAGCTGGTAGAAGCCCATATCGCCGCCGTGCAAGCCATTCACCGCAAGTCCATCACGGGCATGGATGATAGAGTGACGCTGGCACTGCTGGCGGAACTGGAAGCTCAGGTCGGCGCCGCGCTGAAAGCCTGATCAAGCTTGGCGCGAATCCGACAACAGGCCCAGCAATCCGGGCCCGAAGGACAGCGCGCTGCCGCCGGCATTATAGGAAGCCTCACTACCGAAGAAGCCGTGCGGCTGCCAGTTCATCACACTGGAAATCAGCATCTGGATTTCAGAATCGGGCGCCGTCGCCGCCATCAGCCGTGCGCTTGGTGCCGGCGGCGGCGTCGCGCGCACGGTGTCGGCGCCGCCCGGCTGGCGCAGCGCCCAGTCATAGACTTCGCGCACGCTTTTGGTCGAACCGTCGGCATGAAAGAAGACTGATTTGTTCGCTGCCGCGGCGGCTGGAAACTGCGCCGCCGCGCTGGCGCCCGGATCGCTTGCCGCCAGCTTGATCAGCTTGCAGGCGGCGTCGGGGCCGAGGAAGTGGGCGGCATAAAGCTCGCCGCCGCAAACAGTACGGCCTAATGCGGCGGACATGGTGGCGGAGGTTGACCTGGCATATTCACCCGCCATCAGGGCGGCGACATTGGGATCCTTGCGCAGCGCCAGAATGGCGTCCTTGTCGCTGCCGGCATGATAGCGGCCGTCGCTGCCTTTGGTGATGGCGGCTGCCTGCGCACCCAAGCCATGCGCCGCACCATGATTCTTCACCAAGCCAAGCCAGGTCTGGTCAATGAACTGGAACAGGCCGGTGGCCGACGAGGTTGCCGATTGCGCCGCCGCCTTCAGCCCCGACTCCCGCATGGCGGTGCCCAGCAGATAGTTGAAATCCGAGCCGGTGCGGGCCGCTGCGTTCTGCAACGCGGCCACAATGCTGGATCGTTCCGAGGAAAGACCGCTCAGTTCCATAAGATTCTCTTTGGGTCGCGCGGCCTATCGCTGACGGGCCGACCGCTAGAGCGCCCAGCCCTGCGGGGCCGTCGCTCCCAAGCTTTTTCTGCGGACAAGGCGCCCAAATCCATGGGCGCACGGTGGGGTTCTTATGGTTAAAAAGACCTTACCAGCTTGAGTTTGGCTTCCAGCGCGGCCGGATCGTGGCGCACGGGATCGCTATGACCCCAGACGGGGCCCGGCCAGGCGGGATCGCCCTTGCGGCGCCCAACCACATGCACATGCAGTTGCGGCACCATATTGCCGAGATTGCCGACATTGAGCTTCTCGACTCCGGGCATGGCGCGGACGGCGGCCGACAGGCGCACAATTTCCTGCATCAGCTGCACCTGGTCTTCCGGCGCCAGATCGGCCATTTCGATAACGCCGGCGCGGCGCGGCACCAACAGACCCCAGCCATAGCGGCTGTCGTCATGGACAAAGACGCGCGAAAGCGGCCAGTCGGCGGCATGGTGGGTGAGCGAGAGGATAACGGGATCAACGGCGAAATCGGTCATAGAAAACTCCGAAGAAATTAGGCGGGTTATAGAGCTGCCGGCACCAAACGGAATTTCAACAGTCTGGGTCCCCTTACCGCGCTGACGCGCGGTTCGCCGGGGATGACAAAAAAGTGCGTGCCTTCATGGAAACCTGTGAGGGTCGAATTCCGGAATGACTGTGTCGCGGCCCAGCACCAGGTCGCACATGTGATCGGCGATAGCTGGGGCGAAAAGGATGCCGTTGCGGTATTGGCCGCCCGCAACATAGACGCAACTACGCAGCCGTCCCAGCAGCGGCAAGCCATCAGGGCTCAGGGGACGCAGGCCCGCCCAGTGCTCCACCAAGGTCCAGGTCTTGAGACTTGGGAGCAGGGCTTCCGCCCGGGCGCGCAAGCCGTCGCGCGCCGCATCGGTCAGGGAAAGGTCAAACCCTGCCTCTTCCACCGTCGCCCCGACCAGTAGCCGATCTTGCCTCGGCACCAGATAGACGCTTTCGCCCCAAATCACCAGATCAGGAATTGCGTAGCCGGGCGGGGGCGCCAGCGCGATCATCTGCCCTTTCACCGGTGTGATCGGCAAACCGAGCGCCTCGCCCCAGGCCCCTGCCGCGACAATCACCACATCGGCGGTGTAGTCGCCTGACGGCGTGATGGCGCTGACCGCATCCAAGCCCGTCACTTCCTCGCGTACCAGCC
>JAFAVT010000217.1 GCA_019242275.1 Alphaproteobacteria bacterium | reverse complement strand
CCACATTGCGGAAGGCGCGGAATTTGCCGATCAGATTGGCGCATCCTGCCACCATGCCGCTTCTGAGACCCGGAAGGCCGGAGCGTTTGGACAGCGAGTGGAAAGTCAGCAGCCGAGAAAAACCGTTCGACTGGGTAAAGCGTGCGGTCAGCGCACAGAGAGGCGGCTGATCGAAATAAATGTCGGCATAGCATTCATCGGCCAGCACGATGAAATCATGACGCTCGGCCAGATCGAACAGTTGGCCCCAATAGGCGGCATCCGCCACAGCGCCTTCCGGATTGGAAGGCGAGCAAACATAGACGGCGGCGATGCGCGCCAGCGTTTCCTCTGGAAGTCCGGCGTAATCCGGCAGGAAGCTGTTTGCCGCCAGTGCCGGCACGTAAAGCGGTTCGGCTCCGCTGGCCAGCGCGGCCGCGGCATAAACCTGATAGAACGGGTTGGGCATAGCCACGATGGGGCGCTTTCCCGCCTTGCTCTGCGGCATGAACGGGAACAGCACCGAGAACAAGCCGTCGCGGGTGCCGTTCAGCGGCAGGACATGACGTTCCGGATCAATGCGCTCAGCAGGCAGTCCGAAGCGGCGCCCAACCCATCCGGCCGCCGCCTGCCGCCATTCCTCGGTGCCGGCGATGGCGGGATAGTTGCCAAAGCGGGCGGCTTCACGCGCCAGCGCCTCTTCCACGAACGCCGGCACCGCGCCGGAAGGATCGCCCAACGCCAGGCTGATCGGTTCTTTTCCCGGCTTTTCATCCCCCAACAGATTCGCCAGCCGCGCAAACGGACCATCAGGCAGGGCGGAAAGGCGCGTGTCGGACATGGGGCGGGACCATAGAGTCCCAGTGCTCTTAGGAAAAGCGCCCTGCGCTGCTCACTGCCAATTCCAGAAATCTCGAGCCCGGCAGCAAAGCCGCCGGGCGACCATCTGCTAGGGCAAGGGAGGGGTTCATCAAAAGAACGCGGCAACAAAAAGAAAAGGGGCGGACCGTTAGGTCCGCCCCCCATCCGTTCAGCGAGGCAACCCTCAGCCGTGCACGGTTTCGCCGTGCAGGTTGATGTCCAAACCCTCGACTTCAACCTCGCGCGACACCCGCAGGCCGACGATCAGGTCAATCACCTTCAGGATGATGAAGGTGACGATGGCGCAATAGATGAACACCGCGCCGACATCCTCCAACTGCACAATCATCTGGCCAAAGTTGCCGTCAATAAGCCAGCCTTTGCCGACGCTGTTGATGGCGTTGGAGGCAAAGGCGCCGGTGAGAATCGCGCCCAGCGCCCCGCCGACCCCATGCACGCCCCAGGCGTCCAGGCTGTCGTCATAGCCGATGGCCTTCTTCATCCACACCGCCGAGATGTAGCAGACCACGCCGGCCGCCAGGCCGATGATCAGCGCGCCGACCGGATCAACAAAGCCGGAAGCGGGAGTGATGGCGACAAGGCCCGCCACCGCGCCCGAGATCATGCCCAGGACAGACGGCTTCTTGGCGATCAGCCATTCGGCGAACATCCAGGCCAGCGCGGCAGCCGCCGTTGCAATCTGGGTGGCGGCCGCAGCCATGCCGGCATTATAGCCGGCCGTGACGGCGGAACCGGCGTTGAAGCCGAACCAGCCCACCCACAACAGCGAAGCGCCGATCACCGAAAGCACCAGGTTATGCGGTGCCATGCTCTCACTGCCCAGGCCAACGCGCTTGCCCAGCACCAGGCAGGTCACCAGCGCCGCAGTGCCGGCATTCAGATGCACCACCGAGCCGCCGGCATAGTCGAGCGCCCCTGCCGCGCCCAGCCAGCCGCCGCCCCACACCCAATGGGCGATCGGGCAATAGACGAAGATCAGCCACAGTCCCATGAACCAGAGGAAGGCGCTGAACTTCATGCGATCCGCCAAAGCACCGGCGATCAGGGCCGGGGTGATGATGGCGAAGGTCATCTGGAAGAACATATAGACCGATTCCGGAATCGTGCCGGCCAGTGACGACACCGCGTTCAGCTTCATCGGTCCCAGGAACAGATAGCCGAAGCCACCGATCCAGGCATTCATGCCTTTGTCGGGATTGGCGGTGAAGGCGATAGAATAGCCGATGATCATCCACAGCACGGTGATCAGACAGGTGGCGCCGAAGCTTTGCGCCAGCGTCGCCAGCACGTTTTTCTTGCGCACCATGCCGCCATAGAACAGCCCCAGGCCCGGAATGGTCATCATCAGCACCAGAGCCGAGGACGTGATCATCCAGGCGGTGTCGCCGGCATTGAGCGGATCCTTGGGCGCATCAGCCGCATAGGCCACGCCCGCCGTCAGGGCCAGGGCGCCGGCGGCGGCCAGCGCCGTCATGCCCGCCTTTTTCAAATTTTCGAGTTTCATTCTTGTCCCCTTGTTTACAGCGCGTCACTGTCGGTTTCGCCGGTGCGGATGCGCACCACCTGTTCCAGCGGCGTGACGAAAATCTTGCCGTCGCCGATCTGGCCGGTCTTGGCCTTGCTGGTGATGGCGTCAATCACCGCTTCGAGCATCTCGCCCTTCACCGCCACTTCGATTTTGAGCTTGGGCAGAAAGCTCACAGCGTATTCCGCGCCGCGATAGATCTCGGTATGCCCCTTTTGCCGCCCATAGCCTTTGACCTCAGTCACCGTCATGCCCTGGACGCCGAGCGCGGAAAGCGATTCACGCACTTCGTCGAGCTTGAAGGGTTTGATGATCGCCGTGATAAGCTTCATCTGCCGTCCTTCCATGTTGTTGCCAGCGCCGAACCCCCGGCTCGGCGTTAACGGATTATCAAGAAGCGGGCCAACTCTTTGGCGATGAAGCAAGTTGCTGCAAATAAAAGAGAAAGTGCGATTTTTGACCGGAAATGACTCAAAAACAGGCAGGCCGAAATCGCCTAATTTGAAGGCAAAATTGCTCTTTTGCCCGTTTTTTAGGCTGCTCTGATATGGCGCTCGGGCACGCCGACATTGTGATCTCGGGAGGAGGGATGGTCGGCCTTTCCCTCGGTCTTGCGCTCGCGCAGGGCGGTTTTCGCACTGTGGTGGCCGACGGCGCGCCAATGGCGGCACAACTTGATGCCGCCTTCGACGGCCGGGTCTCGGCCCTGGCCTATGCCAGCATCCGCATGTATCGCGCCTTGGGCGTGTGGGAGCAGATGGCCCCGCAGGCCCAGCCCATTCGCGAAATACTGGTCACCGATGGCGCACCGGGTCGGGCGGCTTCACTCTTCTCCCTGCATTTTGATGCCGCCGAAGTCGGTGCGCCCGAGCTGGGTGCCATTGTCGAGAACCGCCATATCCGCGCTGCGCTCTTTGCGCGCGCCGGGCAGGAAAAGAACCTCACCCTGATCGCGCCCGCCACGGTGAAAGCGGTGACGGTGGAAGCCGGCGGTATCACTGCTGCCCTCGTCAATGGCGAAACGATCAAGGCCAGTCTCGCAGTCGCCGCCGATGGCAGGGTCTCAGCCCTGCGCGAGGCGCAAGGAATCAAGGTTATCGGCTGGTCCTATCCGCAGACCGGCATTGTGGCGACGGTTGAGCATGAAAAGCCGCACAACGGCGTCGCCTATGAGCACTTCCTGCCTTCGGGACCGTTCGCGATTTTGCCGATGACTCCGGCCTCAAGTAGCGAAGCGGTAGGCCCTCAAAAAGCCAATCGAAGCTCGCTGGTATGGACAGAGACGGCAGCACTGGCACCCACGCTGCTGGCACTTGATGAAACGCGCTTTAACGAAGAACTTTCGCGCCGCTTTGGCGCCCATCTGGGCGTAGCCGCGGCAGCGGGGCCGCG
>JAFAVT010000030.1 GCA_019242275.1 Alphaproteobacteria bacterium | reverse complement strand
ATGGGGTTCCCCGAGGTTCAGCAATGAAATCCGCCGTCATCGTTTTCCCCGCTTCCAACTGTGATCGCGACGCCAAGACGGCGCTGACCCAGATGACCGGCAAGGCGCCGGCGATGGTGTGGCACCAGGACAAGGAACTGCCCGATGTGGACCTGGTGGTCCTGCCCGGCGGTTTCTCCTATGGCGACTATCTGCGCTGCGGCGCCATGGCCAACCAGTCCGGCATCATGGGCGCCATCAAGGCCCATGCCGACAAGGGCGGCGCGGTGCTGGGCATCTGCAATGGCTTTCAAGTGCTGACCGAAAGCCATCTTTTGCCCGGGGCGCTGATGCGCAATGCCGGTCTGAAATTTGTCTGCAAGCCGGTGGAATTGACGGTGGAGGAGAGCCAAAGCGCCTTCACCCGTGGCTATGAAAAAGGTCAGACCGTTACCTTTCCCGTTGCCCATGGCGAAGGCAATTACGTCGCCGACGAGGCGACACTGGACCGGCTGGAAGGCGAAGGCCGCGTTGTTTTCCGTTATCAGGCCAATCCCAATGGCAGCGCCCGCGACATAGCCGGTATTCTTTCCGAAAAACGCAATGTGCTGGGACTGATGCCGCATCCCGAACGTGTGGTGGACCCGGCTACCGGCGGTACCGACGGGCGAGCCCTGTTCAAAAGCCTGATCGAAACATTGTCATGACTGAGATTACCGCCGGAATCGTCGCTGAGCATGGCCTCAGCCCCGACGAATATCAGAAGATTATCGCACTCTTGGGCCGCGCGCCAAACCTGGTAGAGCTGGGCGTCTTTTCCGTGATGTGGTCTGAGCACTGCTCCTACAAATCCACCCGCGCGCATTTGCGCAAGCTGCCGACCAAAGGCCCTCACGTGATCCAGGGCCCGGGCGAGAATGCCGGCGTGATTGACATTGGCGATGGCGACGCCTGCATCTTCAAGATGGAGAGCCACAACCATCCCAGCTTTATCGAGCCCTATCAGGGCGCGGCGACCGGCGTGGGCGGCATCATGCGCGATGTCTTCACCATGGGCGCGCGCCCCATCGCCATGATGAACGCGTTGCGCTTCGGCGCGCCGGATCACCCCAAGACCCGTCACCTGGTGGCCGGCGTGGTTTCGGGCATCGGCGGCTATGGCAATTGCATGGGCGTGCCCACGGTAGGGGGCGAGGTCAATTTTCACGCCAGCTACAATGGCAATATCCTGGTCAATACCATGTGCGTGGGTTTGGCGAAGGCCGACAATATCTTCTATTCGGCCGCCAAAGGCGCCGGCAATCCGGTGGTCTATTTCGGCTCCAAGACCGGGCGCGACGGCATTCATGGCGCCACCATGGCGTCGGCCGAATTTGATGATGCTTCGGAAGAAAAGCGCCCCACGGTACAGGTGGGCGACCCCTTTGCCGAGAAGCTGCTGCTGGAAGCGACGCTGGAGTTGATGGCAACCGATGCCATCATCGCTATCCAAGATATGGGCGCGGCCGGCCTCACCTCATCTTCCGCCGAGATGGGTGACAAGGGCGGCAGCGGCATCGAACTCAATCTCGATCATGTGCCCCAGCGCGAAGAAAACATGACCGCTTACGAGATGCTCTTATCGGAGAGCCAGGAGCGGATGCTGGCCGTTCTGAAGCCCGGCCGCGAAGCCGAAGCTGAGCGCATCTTCCGGAAATGGGAACTGGATTTCGCCGTCATCGGCATCACCACCAATACCGGCCGCCTGGTCATCAAGCACAAGGGGCTGGTGCAGGCCGACATGCCGATCACCGCCTTGTCGGATGCGGCGCCGGTCTATGAGCGGCCTTTCACGCACCGTGCGCCCGCCAAGGGCGAACCATCTTACGACAAGTCCCGCCCCGTGCTGACCTCCCTGGCGAAAATCCTCGCCAGTCCGGACATGGCCTCGCGCCGCTGGATCTGGGAGCAGTATGACAACAGCGTGATGAACGACACCATCCAGCATCCCGGGGGCGACGCCGCGGTGGTGCGGGTGCATGGCACAAACAAGGCCATCGCCATCACCACCGACGTCACCCCCCGCTATTGCAAGGCCGATCCGTTCGAGGGGGGCAAACAGGCAGTGGCGGAAACCTGCCGCAACCTCAATGCTGTGGGCGCTGTGCCGCTGGCCGCCACTGATAATCTTAATTTCGGCAACCCGCAGAAGCCGGAAATCATGGGCGAAATCGTGGCCGGCATTGACGGCCTCGGCGCCGCCTGCCGGGCGCTCGACTTTCCCATCGTTTCGGGCAACTGCTCCCTCTACAACGAGACCAATGGCGAAGGGATTTTTCCTACCCCTGCCATCGGCGGCGTCGGCCTTCTGAAGGATATATCGAAGATGGCCACGATTGCCTTCAAGCGCGAAGACGATGTTGTGATCCTGATTGGCGAAACCAAGGGGCATCTGGGCCAATCCATCTATCTGCGCGAAATCGAAGGTCGCGAAGAAGGCGCCGCGCCGCCTGTGGATCTTGTTGCGGAAAAAAAGCATGGCGAATTCGTGCGCGGCCTGATCGCTGGGGGACGGGTGGATACAGCCCATGATCTGTCGGACGGCGGTTTGCTGGTGGCGCTGGCAGAGATGGCGCTTGCGCGCGGTATTGGCGCCAGCGTGGGTCAGGCTGCCATTGCAGACGCCATCCCCTTCTGGTTCGGCGAAGATCAGGGGCGCTATCTCATCGCTATACCCTTGGCCGAAGCCGAGAAAATCGTTACGGAAGCCCGTGCCGCTTATATTCCGCTGGCGGAACTAGGCAGAACCGGCGGCAGCGAGATTGTGATTGATGACAGGGATCGCGTGCCGGTGTCAAAACTTCGCGCCGCTCATGAAGGATGGTTTCCCCGCTTCATGGCCGCGGAAGAAATCCCGCCGACTAACTGACTTGTCCCTTTCACCCTTCGACAGGCTCAGGGTGAGGATATAAACTCAATCCTAATGCTGGTCGCACGACGCTGTCGCTAGCGACTGTCGAAGCATAGGCTTGGCAGGGAGAAAGTCATGGGCATGAAGGGTTCCGAGATCGAGACCATGATCCGCGCCGCCTTTCCCGATGCTGAAATCGAGATGAAGGATCTGGCCGGGGACGACAATCACTGGGCCGCCACCGTGAAATCCGCAGCCTTCAAGGGCAAGAGCCGCGTGGTGCAACACCAAATGGTGTATGCCGCACTTCAGGGCAACATGGGCGGGGTGCTGCACGCCCTGCAACTCACGACAGCCGCCAAGGACTAGCACAGAGGGTTGACCCCCTTGGGGTCCGGGCTTAGATCAGGGCCGAATTTTGCGGAACCTTGAGCCATGGCCGATATCCAGACCCAGATCGCTGAAGATGTGAAGAACAACCCGGTTGTGCTCTTCATGAAGGGCACGCCGGTGTTTCCGCAGTGCGGCTTTTCATCGGTGGCCTGCCAGATTCTCACCCATCTGGGCGTCAAGTTCGAGGCCCGCGATGTGCTGTCTGATCCCGAACTGCGCCAGGGCATCAAGACCTTTTCCAACTGGCCGACTATTCCCCAACTTTATGTGAAGGGCGAGTTTATTGGGGGCGCCGACATCCTGCGCGAAATGTATGAGAGCGGTGAACTGAAGACGCTGTTCGCTGAAAAGGGCATTGCGCTCGAGAACGCGTGATCGTCACGGCACAAAAAAAGCCCGGCAGCAATGCCGGGCTTTTTCTTTTGCGGTTCGCGGGAAATTACCGCGAATAAAACTCAACAATCAGATGCGGCTCCATCTGGACGGCGTAGGGCACATCCGCCAGCTTGGGGGTACGCAGCAGCTTGGCCGAACGGGCCTCGCTCACTTCCAGATAGTCAGGCGTGTCGCGCTCGGCCGACTTGGCGGCTTCCAGCACCAGCGCCATTTCCTTGGCCTTGGGCGAAAGCTCCAGCAACTCGCCTTCCTTGACGTGATAGGAGGCGATGGTGACGCGCCGGCCATTGACTCGAACATGGCCATGGCTGACCAGCTGGCGGGCGGCGAAAGGCGTCGGCACAAATTTGGCGCGATAGATCACGGTGTCCAGACGGGTCTCGAGCAGACCGATCATGTTCTCGCCGGTGTCGCCCGGGCGGCGGGCGGCGTCCTGGTAGTATTTGCGGAATTGCCGCTCGGTGATGTTGCCGTAATAGCCTTTCAGCTTCTGCTTGGCCTGAAGCTGGGTGCCATAGTCGCTGAGTTTCTTGGCGCGGCGCTGGCCGTGCTGGCCGGGACCATAGGAGCGCTTATTGACGGGGCTCTTGGGACGGCCCCAGAGATTTTCGCCAACACGGCGGTCGAGCTTGTATTTGGAATTGGCGCGCTTGCTCATGGTTCCTCGTAAAATTGGGCGGGCGGGGCGCCCGAAGGCGCGCACTTATAGGGATGGCTTTTAGGGAGTCAAACCTACACAACCATTGGTTTAGTGCTGTCGCGAAAATATTTTGAAATCAACTCCTTGAGGCGTCAGCCATCCCCCTTAGGGTACTGTTACAGTTTGAAAGTTCAATAAGGTTGAGACACTCCGGCCCGAGAGGTAGGGTTTGACCATGCTCCCTATGCCTATGCCCTTCCCCACCTTGCATTGGATCGCCTTGGCCGCCGTGGTGATCGGCTTGGTCATTTGGGCAAACCGTCGGCGAGGCCCGCACGGCTAAAGGCCCAAGGCCGGAATCCGTGCGTTGGCGCGCTGAACCTGCCATTTATGTTGCCGAAGTCGTCAAGTTGGTGGTGTAGGGCACGATTCTCGCAGAAAGTTAAATATCTTCCGACTACACGCCGAGATAATGTTTACGGTGTTTCAATGGGGTGTTTTTTCATGAAAACCAATAAATTGAGCGCGGCTATTGTTTCTGCCGCTTTGCTGGCTTCGCCGACCTTCGCCGCCGACACCAGCAAGACTCCGCTTCCCCCCGGCCAGCCTGCGGGCGTACAAAAGGCAGCCTTGGGCGGACTGAGCGCCGGCACGGTGATTCTCATCGGCGTCGGCATCATCGCGATTATTGCGGTGGCAGGCGGTTTCAACGACAGCAGCACCAGCGGCACCAGCTCCTAAGCTCCGGGCGATAGACCGTCACGGAGAGCCAAGCTAGGGTCGCATGATGCGCACTCTACTTGCGATTTTTGCCAGTATCGCCTTGGCGGTGACCCCATGCCTGGCCGAGCAATCCCCTTTGCCGGCGGGTAAGCCGGCCGGGGTCAAACGCGCGGCGCTGAGCGTGGACCCGGTCGTCTTCTGGATGGGCGTCGCCTTGCTGATTGGCGGCGGCCTGGCCCTTTCCCAGGTGAAATCTTCGACCGGTACTACCGGCACCGGCAGCTAGAAGCACATCACGCGGGAAGCTTGGTATCGTCGTTCAGGTCGGATAAGGGGTCTTGCATGAAAACGCCTGCACTTCTTCTGCTGCTGGCATTTGGCAGCTCTGCCATGGCCCAGGCACCTGCCGATCAGAGCAGCCCCGCCCCAAAAAACAGTACGCAAAAGCCGATCATCCATGACGGACCAGGCTTGAACAGCTTCAGTCCTCCCATGCCGCCCAGCATTGACGGCCGGCGCATTATTCTGGTGCCGGTGCAGCCCATCAATCCAGAAAAGCCGCGTCCCACACCGCCTAAAAAGGATCTGGGATAAGCCGCGCGCGCAGTCAGGAGAAATGCGATGGTAATGCGTGCATCCTTTATTCTGATCCTGATGCTTGTGATCGCCGGCCCGGCAAACGCCCAGGCTCCTGAATATGTGACGCGCCCCGCCACCAGCGAGACCGGCAAAGCGCCGGGCCTCAAAGCCACCGAACTTTCGCCCCGCACGCGACGCTTTCAACTGGTCTTCGCCAAGGGCGACGAAGTGATGGCGGGGCTGGCGGAATTCGCCGCCAAAAATCATATCGCCAACGCCCATTTCACCGCCATCGGCGCCTTCGATCATGCCGTGATTGGCTGGTTCGATTCCGACAAGCGCGCCTACAAGATCGCGCGGCTGGACGAAGAGATGGAAGTCACTTCCTTCACCGGCAATATCATGCCGGGGCGAAACGGTGCTGCGCCGCAAGTGCATGTTCATTGCGCGGTGGCGTTCCTGCGCAACGGCGAAGTCCATGCCGGGCATCTGGTGGAAGGCCATATCAGTCTGACCATGCAGCTTTACCTGGATGATGCCGAACCACTGGCAGCGGCGGCGGCCAACTGAACAGAACGGGGAAGACAATGGTGATAGGCAAACACGCGATGCTGGGTGTGATGCTGGCGGCATTGCCGCTAGCTGCGCTGGCGCAGGATCAGGCGGCGCCCGACGCCGGCCGGGGTGCAGGCCGCGGCGGGCGCGGCGGCACCCCAATCACCGTCTGGGCCCCCAAGCCGGACAAGGCGCCATACCTCGCACCCAACAAGCCGCACGTGAAAATCGCTGATCTGATCAAGAAGCACGCAAGGCAGACCGCCTGGGCGGAAACGGTGGTCCGCGATGCCGGCGGGCTGACCGGCCGCTATATCCAGATGGCGCCGGGCAGCGCCACCAAAACCCAGTTCTTTGTGGACTCCTCGATGTTCTTCATTGTCGAGGCGGGACAGATGCGGGTGACGCTATCAGGACAGGAGCCGTTCGTCGCCAGCAAGGGCTTTATTGTGCAGGTGCCGGCGCGGATTCAATATTCCATGGAAGTTGTGGGCGATGCGCCGGCGCTGCGCTTTGAAGTGACGCACACCCGCGCCGTGCCCTTCTATCCGGAAAGCGAGACGCCGGCGCCGGTAAAGGGCTACACCTATCAAAAGGTGACGTTGCAAGGGGCACCCGCCACTTACGGCACCACCAAGCCTTATCTGGATTTCCAGAAGGAGATCGTTGACTCGGGTGGCCGCTCGCCTGGCGGCTTTGTCCGCGATGGCGAGACCGCGGCCAATATCACCCGTGCAACCGGCGCGCCGACGCCGCCGCCCAGCCAGCTTGGCCACTTCCATGACGGCACATCGGAGTTCTGGTTCATCATGGAAGGCAATGTCGAATTCCAGATCGAAGGCGTGCCCTTCATCAGCGCGCATCAGGGCGACATCGTCTATGCCCCGGCCGGACGCTGGCATCGCAGCGGCCATGCCGGCGAGCAAATGGATACCCGCATTTCCATCCACCCCATTGGCGCGGCGGCCAACGCCCTGCCCCCGGGCGGCGCGGGCGGGGAGTGATCTGCGGCGCTACTCACCCTTCGACAGGCTCAGGGTGAGGAAGTAAGAGGAATATCCTCATGCTGAGCCCCTCATCCCGAGCTTGTCGAGGGACGAAGCATGAGAGGCCAATACCCTGAGATTGATTTGATCAGCGGTAGTTCTGTTCCTGCACCTTGCCCAGCGGCACATCAAGTATGCCGACTGTGACGATGGCATAGGTCAAGACTTCGCAGCCCGGCTCGAGATGGCCGGAGACAGTGCGGCTGCCCCCATCAAGCGCCATAGTGACATGGGCATGGATGGCGCCATCAACGATATAACCGTTCATGCCGTTGAGATTGGCCGGCGCCTTGGGATTGGCAACAAAGGTGTCGCTGGGCGGCAGGTCGCGGCTGGAAACGCTGTGGACCTTGTAGCCGCGCAGCGAGCCGATGCCCGACAGGATGACGCCGTTGCGGATGTTCTGTTCCTTCACCAGCTTTTCCATGCCATGCAGTAGGTCGGTCTGATATTTCATCCGCATCACCACGATGCGGGTGATGTGGCCGCTGATGGCATAGGCGTCAGGCACCTTGGGATCGTTGGGGCGCAGATCCTCCGGCGTCGGCTTGGGATGGGTGGTTTGCGCCGAAACCGACAGTGGCGCGGCAGCAAGCAGCAGCGCCAGGAAAAATGACCGTTTCATCGCGCCCGCCTATTTGCCGATCTTCGCCAGGGTCTCCTTGCTGACCTTGGCAACGACGTTGAATTCTGAATCCACCACTTCGGCGATCTGATACTGCATTGCCGTGCCCAGCAGGGGCGAGACGTCGTGCGGGGTCAGACCATATTCCTGCTGCAGCCAGCGGCTCATCTGGGTGGTGGCGCTGCGCATGGCGGCATCAAGCGTGCCGCCGGTGCCCATCACCATCATCGCATCGGCACTTTCCAGCCGCGGCTGGCCGAGCGAACGTGCCGGAATGACTTCCACGCGGAAGGTGACATCCATCGAGGTTTCCAGCCCCTGGCCCGGCAGTTCACCATCGCCCTGTTCGGCATGGCCATCGCCCAGCGACAGCAGCGCGCCCGGCTGGAATACCGGCAGATAAAGCGTGGTGCCTTCGCGCACCTCGTTATAATCCATGTTGCCGCCAAAGGCGCCGATATGACCGCTGCCCAGCACTTCGTCGCGGGGCGGTGCCACGCCGATACAGCCCAGCATGGGCGAAAGCTTGATGGTGTAGCCGCTCATTTTGCCGGTGGCATCCAGCAGGGTGGCAGTGCCGGCGGCGGCATCGAGGCGCCAGCGGTTGAAGCCGCTGGTGAGGCCGGCAAGCCCACGCAGATAGCCGGTCTCCAGCGCATTGCTGGCAACCAGATCGGCCTGGTAGGCGCTGTCGCGGTTGGTGCGCACGCGATCAAGATGGATCACCAGCGTGTCGCCCGGCATGGCGCCATCCACGAAGAAGGGCCCGATCAGGGGATTGCCGCGCGGGGCGCGCGGGGTGCCGTCGCGGTCATAGCCGCGGCTGTCGAGAGTGCGGGTGCGCACCGTGTCGCCCGCCTGCAAATGCAGCACCGGCGCTAGCGTGGGGTCATAAACATTGTGAAATTCGGTGGGCTGGTAATCAATCGTGCGGGGGGCGCGGCGCGGCGCGGGATGAGCCCCGGTGATGGTCACCGGCCGTGCCAGGCCGTCACTGTCCATCAAAGTGCCGGTGCCGGTGAGGCGGTCGCCTGAAAGCGTCAATTGCAGGAAACCGCAATCGCGGGCGCCGCTGCGACAGGCCAACCGCAGGCCGGCGCCAGATGCGGTGCGAGTGAAGGAAAGGCCGTCATAGCGGGCGGAAGCGCCGTCGGCCGCGATCACCAGGCGGCCATCGGTCATGGGCAGGTAATAGTTTTTGTGGCCGGCTTCGCGCACCGCCACCTCCCAGGTGCCGGACAGGTCTTGCGCCAGCGCGGCGGTGGAGAGGGTCGCGGCCGCAGTCACGGCTAACAAAACAGCTTTCATCAGAGCCCTCCCCATAGCCGCGGGGAGCGTTAGACCCGCGGCTTGTTATTGCAAGAACCTAGCACCGGCGCGGGATGAGCCCAAGCCGGCGCGGCCATTGCGCTTGTGCCCTTGGGCCCGGTATTGCAACGGCGTTGGCCCCGTGGCGGAACTGGTAGACGCACCGGACTTAAAATCCGTTGATCCGAAAGGGTCGTATCCGTTCGATTCGGATCGGGGCCACCACTCGCTTCGCTCGCGAGGCCTCCTGCGCTTCGCTTGCTGCGGGCTGACGGGGCCGGGGCCACCAGCCTTCGCCCAAGGGCCGCGGTTTGGGCGTTTTGCTTATCCCACTTATCCCCATTTGTCAGAATCGGTTTTTCGTTTTTTCGACTCTCGGTCCCGGCTAAAGCGCAGGAATACCACATTGGCTGAGATAGGCGGCAATGCCGTCATAGAATTGCGGCGCCCGTGTCGGGTCGGCCACATCACCGAGAGGGACATAAATCACCATGCCCTGGCGGGCACGGGTGAGAAGCACGCGATAGGCGTTTGCCAGATATCGTTGCGCCGCATCATTGCGCACCACTTGCCACTTGGTGCCTTGAAACTTGTGGCAGGCCCAATGCTGTCCCGCACGGCGAAAATCGGCGTCCCAACAAATGCCCACCCAATCCAGCTCCAGGCCCTGAATATCAAACTCGGTCGCCGGGTCTTCCAGATAGAAAGAGGAACGGACATCGCTTCTGGGATTTAAAAA
>JAFAVT010000239.1 GCA_019242275.1 Alphaproteobacteria bacterium | reverse complement strand
CGCGGTGCTGCCGGCGCTCTTGCTGCTGGTGGCGCGCTGGTTCACGCGCGGTGAGCGGGCCCGCGTCTCGTCCATCCTGATCCTGGGCAATCCCGTCACCGTCACCTGGATGTCGGTGCTGTCCGGCTATCTTGCCGACCGTCTGGGCTGGCGCATGATGTTCGTGGCCGAAGGGGTCCCGCCCATCCTCTGGGCGTTTGTGTGGTGGAAACTCGTACGGGATCATCCGGCGCAAGCGGGATGGTTGGCGCCGACGGACCGAACCAGACTGGAAGCACAACTGGCAGAGGAGCAGCGCGACATTCCCGCCATACCCAATCTGCGCGCGGCTTTGACCTCACCGTTGGCGCTGGTGCTGGCGCTGCAATACTTTGCCTGGAGCGCCGGGCTGTACGGCTTTGTCCTCTGGCTGCCTTCAATATTGCGCGGTTATGGCAATGGCATGGTGGCGGTAGGCTGGCTAAGCGCTGCACCCTACGCCCTCTCAGCGATTGTGATGGTCGTGGTCTCCGCCCTGTCGGACCGCGTCCTTCGCCGCAAGATCGCAATCTGGCCGCCGCTGCTGCTCGGTGCCGCTGCCTTCCTCGGCTCCTATTTTGTGGGCAACACGGATTTCTGGCTCAGCTTCGCCCTGCTCGTCGTGGCCGGCGCCTGTATGTATGCCCCCTATGGGCCGTTCTTTGCCTATATTGCCGAGCGTTTTCCTGCCAACGTCGCGGGCGGCGCCACCGCCCTGATCAACAGCATGGGCGCGCTGGGCAGCTTCGCCGGCACCTATGTGGTCAAGTGGCTGAACGACTGGACGGGGTCGCCGGACATTTCCTATCTGACCATGGGGGCGATGCTGGCACTGGCGGCGGCTATTACCATGGCGTTGCCGGAGACGAAGAAGGCTTAAGCGCTGGGCGGAACGACTGCCGCGCGCAAAGTCTACGCTGTCGCTACTTTGCGCTCGGCAATAATTCCGGCGGCATTTCCGCCGGAATTATTCCTCTCCAAACGTTGCTTCCACCAACGCCAGCATCGCGGTCAGAGCTTCTTGCGCATCGGCACCTTCAGCCGTAATTTCGATCTCACACCCAATCGAAGCCGCCAGCATCATCAGGCCCATGATCGAGCGTCCATTCACGGCGCTGCCATCCTTGATGACGTGAATCTCGGACTGGAAACGGGCTGAGGCTTCCACAATCTTGGCGCTGGCTCTGGCATGCAGGCCGCGCTTGTTCTTGATGATCGCCTTGGCCTTGAGAACTTCCGCCATTAACCACCAAGGTCGCTGGAGCCCGCGCGCATATATTTGCGGCCCGCTTCGATGGCTTCCTTAACCGCCTGGTCCAGGGACAGTTTGGCACGAACGTCAATCAGCTTGATTAACGAAGGCAGATTGGCGCCCGCCAGAACTTCGATTTTACCCTTATCCAACAACGTCAGCGCCAGGTTGCACGGGGTGCCCCCGAACATGTCAGTGGCAATGACGACACCGTCTCCCATATCAATTGATTTCGCCGCCGCGGCGATTTCGCGCTGCCGGCGCTCAATGTCATCTTCCGGCCCGATGCAAATGGCACGCAGATGCGTCTGCGGCCCCACCATATGCTCCATCGCCGCAATGAACTCCTGGGCGAGGCGGCCATGGGTAACAAGGACAAGTCCGATCATGACGGTTCCATCGAGGCGCGCGGAACTTAGCAGGAAGATTCTGCGCAGGCAGAGTTATTTGGTGACAAAAGTGTCGCGGAACAAGTCCCGGGAAATTGCCCGCAAGGCCAGTGTTACCTTGGCCGGATCAGATGAATGACGGCCGTCCAGCCGGATCAAGGGGAGAAAAGGCGCGCCCTTGATTCCGCGCGGTACCCAGCGCTCGGGCTTGGGCAGGCGCGGTCCTTCGCCGCCCAGTTGCACGACCAGTTTCAGCCTTGCCGGTTTGGCGGTAAGCGTGACGATTCCCACGCCGCGCACTTCCATCAATCCCTGAATGGTGCTTGGCGCGGAAGCGACAAGGATATTTTTCTTCCGCGCCAGCACGGTGCGGTCATCCGCCACCAGCGCCCAACCTTCATGGATCAACCGGAGGGTGAGATCAGACTTGCCGCTGCCACTCTCTCCCAGCAGCAGCACACCCTGCCCGCGCAGTGCTACGCAACTGCCATGCACCAGGACGCTCACGGCCGCACCAGCGGCGCCAGCGGAAGGTCCACTACCAGACGCGCTCCGCCCGATCTGTTTGATGCGCCAGCTCGCGGCGGCCGGTTCTCAGCGAAAATACGGCCACCGGCATTTTGAACCACTTGCCGCGCGATAGAGAGGCCAAGACCGGAATTGTTGCCAAAGCGCGCGCCAGCAGCGCTACCGTCATCTTCTGGCGATAAAGGCCGCTCGGTCGTGTAGAAACGCTCGAAAATGGATTCGAGATTTTCCTCCGGAATGCCCGGGCCTTCGTCTTCAACCGCCACTCGCGCCATGACTTCGTAAACCGAAGCGGTGATGGTTACGGACCCGCCCACCGGGCTGAACGACACGGCATTGTCTATCAGGTTGCGGAAGACCTGGCCCAGCCTTTCTCCCTGGCCGTTCACGATGACGCCGGGCGGCAATTCATCCCGCAGCGTGAATTTCACGCCATGCGGATTTTCCGTCACGCGGTAGATCTCGATTATCGTGGCCAGCAAGCGCGAAAGCTCGACCGGCTCCGGGGTCTCCCGTGACAGTTCGGCATCCAGCCGCGAGGCATCGGAAATGTCGGTGATCAACCGATTAAGACGCTTGATGTCGCCGCGGGCAATCTCCAACAGCCGGGCGCGGTCCGCTTCCGGCGCCCGCTGCATCATCTCCAGGGCCGAGGACAGCGAGGTGAGGGGATTCTTCAACTCATGCGCCACATCGGCGGCGAACCGCTCGATCGCGTCAATACGGTCATAAAGCCCGGTGGTCATGGAGCGAAAACTGTCGGCAAGATCGCCGATCTCATCCGTGCGTTCGGGAAAAATGGGAATCTCGCCACGGCCACCCTGGCCAAAGCGCACCCGGTCCGCCGCCGCCGCCAGCTTGCGGACCGGCTCGCCGATGGTGCCGGCGAGATAAAAAGAGGTGACCATCATCACAGCGAAGGCCAGCAATACCACTTGAAACAAATTGGCCCGTTCTTGGCGCACGATATCGTCTATATCGCCGCCTTCCGTCGTAACCAGCAAGGCACCATAGACCGCCTTCACTTTCTGCACCGGCACGGCCACCGAAAGAACCAACCTGTTCTGGCTGTCCACTCGCTCGGCGCTATCGCGTACGCCCGCCAGCGCATTTTTCACTTCATGATAGGAATTGCCGTAATTGCCGCTTTCATAATAGGGCTCCAGACTGGCGAAGGGGCGCACGCCCATGATGCCGTCATAGATGCGGCGCAGCCATTCGCGCGTCTGGGAAAGCGTGTCCAGGGACGGCAGCGTAGATTTTTCCACCACATTGCGGGCCAGAAGCTGGCGCGTGTCCACCGCCAAGCGGCCATCAGAGAGATAAAGACGGGCTCGCAAGCCGGTAGGCGCGATGAGCGGCCCCAGCAGTGCCTCGGCGTTAGGGATGCTGAGCGGCTTGCTGTCATCGTGCGGATCGGTGGCATAGTTGGCCAGGGCGCTGGCAGCAATGGCTGCCTGGTTCTGCACCCCCGCCAGCCTCTCCTGTACCAGGCCACGGCTGGCGGACTGCACCACCACCACACCGCCCGTCAGCACCAGCAATGCAATGGCATTGAAGCCGACAATGCGCCAGGTAAGAGCGGAGAAGCGGGGGAAAATCGCTCTCTACTCCTTGTAGCGATAGCCCACGCCATAAAGCGTCTCGATGGCGTCGAAATCGTCGGCCACCGCCTTGAACTTTTTGCGCAGCCGCTTGATGTGGCTGTCTATGGTGCGGTCATCCACATAGACCTGGTCGTCATAGGCCGCGTCCATAAGGCTGTCGCGGCTTTTGACGAAGCCCGGCCGCTGCGCCAGAGCCTGCAGGATAAGAAATTCGGTGACGGTCAGGCGCACCGGTTTGCCGTCCCAGGTACATTCATGGCGCTGCGGGTCCAGCGTCAGCTTGCCGCGCACCAGCATTTCCTTTTTCGGCTCGGACCCGGCGGCAGATTTGCCTTCGGCCCGGCGAAGCACGGCGCGGGCCCGTTCCAGCAAGAGGCGCTGGGAAAAGGGCTTTCGCACATAGTCATCGGCGCCGGCGTTGAGACCCATCAGTTCGTCAATCTCCTCGTCCTTGGAGGTGAGAAAAATCACCGGCAGGCCCTCATTGCCCTGGCGCAGGCGGCGCAGGAGCTCCAGCCCATCCATGCGGGGCATCTTGATGTCCAGGATGGCGAGGTCGGGCGGTGTGGTGGTAAGCGCCGTCAACGCCGCGGCGGGATCGGAGAAGCTGCGGACCTGATAGCCCTCTTGTTCCAGCAGCATCGAAACCGAGGCGAGGATATTCTTGTCATCATCTACCAGGGCGATTGTGGCCATTCGCTAACCTTCCATCCCGCGGTTCCTTTGCGTTCCGGGTCGTTGCGCATGGGCTCCGTCTGCCCAGTCGCCTCTCGCTCCGGCTCAGGACGCAAAACTCCTCGCGCCTGATCTTATAGGCCGGCTAATATAAGCCATTGAGAGGCAAAGCAAAGCACCCATGACGGTCGGCGAATCATCCCGTCGCTTCCAGGATACGGTCGCGGACTATCAGGCATACCGCCTGGACTATCCGCCGCGTCTGATCGCGCGGCTGGCGGCGCTGCTGGACCTCAAGGCCGGTGATGCCATGCTGGATCTCGGCTGTGGGCCCGGCAATCTCGCCCTGGCATTTGCCCGCCGCGGCCTTGCTGTTACCGCCATGGACCCTGAGCCGGCGATGCTGGATGCGGCCCGGGCCGCGGCAGCGGCGGAGGGCTTGCGGATCAACTTTTCCCAACGTGGCTCCGCCGATCTCACGCCCGCTGACGGACCTTTTCGTCTGGTCGCCATCGGCCGGGCCTTTCACTGGATGGACCGTGCCGCCACGCTAGCCACGCTGAATCGGATCGTCACGCCCGACGGTGGTGTCGCGCTATTCCATGACGCCCATCCGCCTGTAGAAGAAAATGCCTGGTACAGGGTCTTCAACAAGCTGCGCGAAAAATATGGCCGTGCCGGCTTAGCGCATGTGAGCGAGCGGGGTGAGGGCGGACATCGCCGCTACGAGCCCTATCTTTTCGCTTCCGCTTTCACGCGGATTGACGGGCTTTCGGTTACCATCCGGCATGCGCTGACCGAAGATGCGATTGTGGGTCGGGCTTTTTCCACTTCGATCATGTCACGCA
>JAFAVT010000171.1 GCA_019242275.1 Alphaproteobacteria bacterium | reverse complement strand
CGCGAGCCGGTGGTGCGGGTGCCGCAAGCCATTCAGGGTCTGCAGCGCGGCCGCGACCAGATGGCCGCCATCCGCACCGAGATCAATGGCGGGCTGGAAGATGAGCGGCGTCTTTTGGCGGAGCGCGACCGCAGCCGGCGCCAATCGGAGTCCCGCATGGTGTTCTCGGCTGTGGTGGCCGCCATTGTCACCTTGGGCATTCTGCTGCTGGCCGCGGTCTTTTTGGTGCGCAACAATGTCAGCCTCGCCGCCGCCCGGGAAGCGCGCGCCAATGAGGCCGCGCTTCTGCAGGCCACGCTGGAATCGGTGCGCGATGGCGTGGCCCATTTCGCGTCCGACGGCACGCTGCGCGCCTTCAACCATCAATTTTTCGCCCTGTTGGGATTGCCGCGCGATCTGGCTCGCCCCGGCGTGACCAAGCCGATGCTGATGCGCGCGCTGCACGGCTGGCCCTGGCCGGCGATATCGGGGCCGGGCAGCAGCGGGACTTCTGACGCGCGCCATATCGCCTGGCACGGCCGTGAACTCGACATCTATAAGGTGCCGGTCGCCACCGGCGGTTTTTTGATCGGCGTCGAAGACAACACCGCCCGCATGCGGGCGGAAGCTGTCGGCCGCCAGGCCCAGAAGATGGAAGCCATCGGCCATCTTACCGGCGGCGTGGCCCATGATTTCAACAATCTGTTGCAGATCATCAGTGCCAATCTCGATCTCGCCTCCGCCGGCAGCGAAGCCGGGGCCAGCCCGGGCCTGCGCCAAAGACTTCAGAACGCGACCGCCGCCGTGGCGCGCGGTTCGCGCCTGACCGGCCAGTTGCTGGCCTTTGCCCGGCGCCAGGCGCTCGATCCCCGCTCTCTCGATCTGGGGCGCATCATTCGCGACATGACCGATCTTCTGCGCCGGACCCTGGGCGAGCGGATCGAGGTCGAAACCGTTATCGCGGGCGGCTTGTGGAATACCATGGCCGATCCCACCCAGGTCGAGAACACCGTCCTTAACCTCGCCATCAACGCCCGCGACGCCATGCCGGAAGGCGGCAAGCTGACCTTGGAAGTGGCCAACGCCTTTCTCGACGATGCCTATGCCGCCGCCAATGAGGAAGTGCTGCCCGGCCAATATGTGATGCTGGCCGTTTCCGATACCGGCACCGGCATGACGCCCGAGGTGTTGTCGCGCGTCTTTGAGCCTTTCTTCACCACCAAACCGGAAGGCAGGGGCACCGGTCTTGGCCTTGCCCAGGCCTATGGTTTTGCCAAGCAAAGCGGCGGCCATATCAAGATTTATTCCGAGCCCCGCCACGGCACCACCATCAAGCTCTACCTGCCGCGCACACGCAAACAGGCGGAAGCGCTGGATTTCGCCGGCAGCCAGCAGGCGGAAGGCGGCAGCGAGCATATTCTGGTGGTGGAGGACGATGAAGGCGTCCGCGCCGCGGTCGGCGACATGCTGACCGAACTGGGTTACCGCGTCTCTCGCGCCGGGGATGCTGAAAGCGCCTTGCGCCTGCTGGAAAAGGAAAAGCCCGACCTTATTTTCACCGATGTGGTGATGCCGGGCACCATGCACACGCGCGAATTTACCCGCCGGGCGCAGGAGAAATATCCCGACCTGCGGGTGCTTTACACCTCCGGCTACACCCAGAATGCCATCGTCCATAACGGCAAGCTGGATGATGACGCGCTGCTTCTCTCCAAGCCCTATCGGAAGGACGAATTGGCCCGAAAGCTTCGCAGCGTTTTTGCCGGCACGGCCCGCGGCCCGATCAGCGCCCCGCCCGCCGCGGGGACGCCGCCGCAGCCGGCCACGCGCGGCGGCAAGGTGCTGGTGGTCGAGGACATCGCCCTGATCCGCATGACGACGATGGAGATGCTGGAGCAGCTTGGTTTCAGCACCGCTGAAGCCGGTGACGCCACCGAGGCCCTGGCCGTTTTGGACGGCGATCCGGCCATTGCCATTCTGCTGACGGATCTGGGCCTGCCGGGCATGAACGGCCGCCAACTGGTGGAAGAATCGCTGCGCCGGCGCCCCGATCTCAAGGTGATCATCGCTTCGGGCTACTCCACCGAGCAGCGGCAGGACGATGGCCTGAAAGACAAAGTCACCTATCTCACCAAGCCTTATGATCTGGCGCAGCTCAAGCAGGCGTTGCTGTCCTAGAGCGTTTGGGAGCTTGATCGCCACCCTCATGCTTCGACAAGCTCAGCATGAGGTAATATTCAATAATCCTCACCCTGAGCCTGTCGAAGGGTGAGCGGCTTGCTTCTGTCTAAGATTAAAATGCTCTAGGAAAACAAAAAGCCCGCGAGAATATTTCTCGCGGGCTTTCTCGTTCTGGCGCTGACCTATTTCAGCAGGTCGGCGACGTTGTAGTTCAGGGTCGCGACAAAGCCGCCGGAGCAGGCGTTGGGCGTCGCCATCCAGAAGGTGGTGCAGGCCGCCTTGCCGATGTCGGTGCCGACATAGCGGGCGTCCAGGCTCCAGGAATGCCAGGTAGCGGTGGCGCCGAAATCATAATGGGTATAATCGGACGGCGCGCTGGCCACCCACTGATGACCGATGGTGCTGCTGACCGTCAGCCAGTCGGCAACCGCGTAAGTACCGGTGCCCGAGACATACCAGCCTTCGCCGCTGCCCAGGGTGAACTGGGGCGATTCCACGCCCTGGATCATGATGGTCAGGGGGCCGAACGCATGGGTCAACTGGACCTGGGTTTCATAATAGCTGGCGGAGGGACCCTTGCCGGCGCGGAAGTCCGGATAGGAATAGTAATAGGCGACCAGGTTGAGGTCGGTGCCGCCCAGGTCGAAATGCTTGCCGCCATAAAGGTCAAGCTCATAGGACGGATTGTTGCCGCCCCAGTTGGTCTTGGCCGACCAGGCGCTGACATAAAAGCCGTAAGGAGCGCTCAGGGTCAGCGACGCTTCCGGGGTAAATTCCTTGCTGTTCTGGCTGATGCCGCGGAAGCGATAGTCGCTCTGCATGGTGGCGACGCCCGACAGGGTGAAACTCGGAGCCGGCGCGGCGGCATCTTGAGCGCTGGCGGTGCCCGCGAAGCCGGCAATGGCCAGCGCGCCCAGCAACATCTTGGTCAGGTTCTTCATCTGTTATCCTCTCATTGAACACGCCAAAGGCGCGCGGGCCGGCGGGGCCGGTTCCGCGTGAAAATCCGGCCTGCCGCCTATGCGATCAATATGACAAAGGGGCCTTTTTGCCTGCTTCCGTGGGCTGCTTGACGGTTTCCAGCCACCGTTGTTGCAATGCAACACACTGATGCCTAATTGCTAGGCAGGCCGCTGAAGCGCTGGGCATCACGCCTTTGCCGTGTCTTGGCGTTAACGTGGTGAAGCGGCCCCCGAGTCCGCGTCCAGAAGAAAGGTGCAGCGGCGCATATCATGCGGATCATTCTGGTCAGGCACGGCCAGCCTCATATCGCCCTTTCGCCGCGCACCGGGCATCGCGGCTTTGGCGATTACATTGACGCCTATGAGGCGGCCGGACTTGATCCCGCCAGCCTGCCGCCGCAAGAGCTGGCCGAGCTGGCGCGCGAACTGACGTCGGTATTCGCCAGCGACCGGCCCCGCAGCCATCAAAGCGCGGCCGCTCTGGCCCCACACGCGACACCAATCCGCGATCCCCTGTTTGCCGAAGCGGCGCTGGCCAGCCCGCCCATTCCATTTTTGAAGATGAATGTGCCCAGCTGGGCGGTAGTCTCGCGCCTTCTCTGGCACATTGGCTTTTCTCCCCGGGTCGAAGGCTGGTTTGCCGCCCAGCGCCGGGCCGATCGCGCCGCCGACCTGCTGATCGCCCGCGCCGCCCAGGACGGCGCGGTGGCGCTGGTAGCGCATGGCTATTTCAACTGGATGATCGGGCGGGTGCTGAAGCGGCGGGGCTTTGTGAAGCGCGGCAGCCATCGGGCGCGTTACTGGAACAGCGTCACTTACGAAAAGGCCCTCTGATGCCGGAACACAAGCTGGCGGTGGCCGGCGCCGACGGCCCGGCGGAAGGTTTTCTCTATATGCCGGAAGAAAGCGGCGCATCGGCAAAAGCCTGGCCGGGCGTGCTCTACTTCACCGATGTCTGGGGCATCAGGGCGGCCAATCAGGCAATGGCGCAGCGGGTGGCGGCCCAAGGCTATGCCGTGCTGATGCCCAACATCTTCTACCGCACCGATCTCTTGCCGATCATGCCGCCGGGCGAGCCTGATACCAGCGATCCGGCGACCTTGCGGCGGCTGTCGCATCTGCTGGCGGCCCTCAATGCCCAGCAGATGCGCCGCGACGGCGCCGCCTATGCGCAATTCCTGCTGGCCCTCCCACAGGTGGAAGGGTCAAAGATTGGCGTGGTGGGCTATTGCTTCAGCGGTCAGTTCGCCCTGCGCACCGCCGCTTCGGTTCCTGAGATGGTGGCGGCTGCCGCCTCCTTCCATGGCGGCCATCTGGTGACGGAAGGGCAGGACAGTCCCCACACCGAATTGCCCAAAGTAACGGCCGAGCTTTATTTCGGCCATGCGGTGGAAGACCAATCCATGCCGCCGGCCGCGATTGCAAAACTGGACGATGCCCTGAAAGGCTGGGGCGGCGCTTATCAAAGCGAGATTTACGAAGGCGCCAGGCATGGCTGGAGCGTGCCGGGCCGGCCGGTCTATAACCCGGCGCAGTCGGAACGCCACTTCGCCAAATTGTTCGATCTGCTTGCTCGCAACCTCAAATAATTCTCACCATGGGCGGCCTCGAGCCGCCCATCCAGGGCCGCTTGCGCGCATCTGTGATAAATCTTTGAGCGAGGATGATTCGATGCTGCGCTGCGCCAGCATTCTTCTGCTTGTGCTTGTCTCGCTGTCCGTGTCGGCGGCTCCTGTCCGCTATGTCAGCACGCGCAGCGACAAGGCCTATCTGCGCGAAGGCCCGTCTTTCCAGCACCGCATCCTCTGGGTTTACAAGCACAAGGGCTATCCGTTTGAAGTGATCGCCGCCTACGACGTCTGGCGCCGGGTCAAGGCAGCCGACGGCACCGTCGGCTGGATGAGCGCCAACATGCTGAGCGAACAACGCAGCGTCCTGGTGACCGGCAAGGACCGCGCCGGCCTTTGGTCCGATCCCGAGCCGCGGGCCAAACTGGTTGCCTATGCCATGCCCGGTGCCACGGCGAAGCTGGAAGCCTGCGCCATCCGCTCCTGCCGCGTCTCGGCGCCGGGCCTGAAGGGCTGGATAGACAAGGACCGCATCTGGGGCGTCGGGAAAGACGAAGTGTTTAAATGATGCTCGAGTGCGAAATAAAGGTTGGCAGCCGATGGGATGGCATCGCCATAGAGGAAGCACTAAACCTCAAAGATCGCGTGATGCGTTGTGTGGAATGCTATGGTGAGGTTTGTGCTCACAAAAAATATAGCAACGGAACGCCAGCTCATTTTGAACATTTGCATGCCCATACCGGGTGTTCCTTGATCCCGGCGACATTTTCCGGGCGCCGCTCACCACATCCGTTACCGGCAAAATAGTGAGAACAGATTCAAGTTAGTCGCAATCTCTCCTTCTCACCATGGGCGGGCTTGACCCGCCCATCCAGAACAACAAATACCGGCGCTTGCGGCCCTGGATGGCCGGCTCGGAGGCCGGCCATGGTGAGGTTTGATTAGATTCTGCGTCCATCAAATCCAAAAACCGGTCTAGTGCAAGAAATGCCGCATCCCCGTGAACACCATCGCTAGGCCCGCTTCGTCGGCGGCGGCGATCACATCCGCATCCTTGACCGAGCCGCCCGGCTGTATCACCGCCGTGGCGCCGGCTTCCGCCACCGTCAGCAGCCCGTCGGGGAAAGGGAAGAAGGCTTCCGAGGCGGCGCTTGAACCGATGGTGCGGGGTTCAGCCCAGCCGGCGATCTTCGCCGCTTCCTTCGCCTTGGCGGCGGCGATGCGGGCGGAATCCACGCGGCTCATCTGCCCGGCGCCGATACCGGCGGTGGCGCCATCCTTGACATAGACAATGGCGTTGGACTTCACATGCTTGCCGATAGTGAAGGCCAGCAGCATGTCCTTGACTTCCTGCTCGGTCGGCTGGCGTTTGGTCACCACCTTCAGCATCTCGCGCGTCACCCGGCCATTGTCGCGGCTTTGCACCAGAAAGCCGCCCGCCACGGTGCGATAGGTCAGCGACGGCGCCAGCGGATCGGGCAACCCGCCCGCTGCCAGCAGGCGCAGATTCTTCTTTGCCGCCAGAATGCGCCGGGCGTCGGCGTCGGCGTCCGGCGCAATGATCACTTCGGTGAAGATTTTGCCGATCTCTTCCGCCGTCTCGCCATCCAGCGTCTGGTTGAAGGCAATGACCCCGCCAAAGGCCGAAACGCTGTCACAGGCCAGGGCCGCCAGATAGGCGTCCTTCAAACTGCCGCCAATCGCCACGCCGCAAGGGTTGGCGTGCTTGATGATGGCGCAGACGGGACCATCCTTCGGGTTGAACTCCGCCACCAGTTCATAGGCAGCGTCGGTGTCGTTGATATTGTTGTAGGAAAGCTCCTTGCCTTGAAGCTGCTTTGCCGTTGCCACGCCGGGCCGGCTGGAGCCATCCACATAGAACGCCGCCTTTTGATGCGGATTCTCGCCATAGCGCAGCGATTGACGCAGCACCCCGGCCTGGGCCCGCCGCCGCGGCGGCTCTTCCATGCCGTCTTTTTCCAGTTCGCCGGCAAACCAGGTGGAGACGGCGGCATCATAAGCCGCGGTACGGGCGAAAGCGCGGCTAGCGAGCAGCCGCCGCAGTTTCAGCGTGGTGGCGCCATTGTTGGCCGCCATCTCGTCCAGCACGGCTTTGTAATCTTCCACATCCACCACCACCGTCACCCAGTCATGATTCTTGGCGGCACTGCGGGTCATGGCCGGGCCGCCAATGTCAATATTTTCGATCGTCGTCTCGAAATCGGCGCCCCGCGCCACCGTCGCCTCAAACGGATAGAGATTGCAGACCAGAAGGTCTATGCCTTCGATGCCGTGCGTCTTCATCGCCCCGGCATGGTCAGACTTGTCGCGCAGCGCCAAGAGGCCGCCATGCACATTGGGATGCAGGGTCTTCACCCTTCCATCCATCATTTCCGGAAATTCGGTGATTTCCGCAACGTCCCGCACGTCAAGGCCGGCATCCCGCAAGGCCTTGGCGGTGCCGCCGGTGGAAATCAGCGTCACCCCATGCCCGGCCAGGCCGCGCGCGAAATCAATCAGCCCGGTCTTGTCGGAAACCGAAAGCAGGGCACGGAAAATCTTGCGGGTGGACAAGGGGCAGACTCCGGCGGGGGCGGCCTGCTCTTAGCGTTTCACGATGGAATAGAGAAGGGCCAGCGCCACACTTGCACACAGCGAATAGGTGACGGGAATCAGGTAATGCCGGCCTTGCAACACCAGGTCGTAATCGCCCGGCATCCGCTCCAGTTCCATCAGCATGATCACCGGCGCCAGCAATGCCGCGCCGCCAATGATGATGATCAGAAGCGGGATGATCCGCCGCATCAGGC
>JAFAVT010000129.1 GCA_019242275.1 Alphaproteobacteria bacterium | reverse complement strand
GATCGCCACAGCGCCGTCCGGTGCCTCGCGCAGATCGGTGGCTGCAATCACCGTGGCACCGGCGCGGACGGCCCAGATCTGCACCAGATGCGATTTTCCGGAGGCAGCCGGTCCGTGCAGCACCGCCGCCGGCGCCGGCCATTGCGGCCAGGATTCCAGGAAAGCCAGCGCCTGTTCATTGCCCGGCGCGGCAATGAAATCGGCGCGGGTCAGCCGCGGCCGGGGAATGATAGGAAGGGGCAATTGCATTCAGGGGTCAGCCGCCGCCGATGAGCGTCCATTGCCCGGCTCGGTTGGTGAGCGAAAGATGGGCGGCGCTCAAGGCTTCGCGCAATTGGTCGGCACTGCCGGTATAGGCGATCACCATACGGGCATAGCCGGTGTCCATCGCCACCAGGGTTATGCCCGTCACTTGCGAAACACCGGCCAGCGCCGCCTGCGCTTCGCTCCATTGCTGCAAAGAGGCGATGCGCATATCGGCGGTGAGGCGCCCGCGCTGGTTGGGATCAACCGTGACGCGCGCCTTCCACAAATCGTCAATCGCCGCCAGCGCCTCCGTCGCCGCTGCCGGATAGGCGGTGCCCACGGTGCCGGTCATGGCCACTTCCGCGCTGCTTTTCACCGGCGCCTGGTTCGGCGACAAAAGGCGGATGTTCACCGTCACCTTGCCCCGGGCATAAACCGCCTGCAGCAGCGCCGCGGCGGCCGCACGGGCCCGCCCCGCAGCAGCAGCCACATCACTCCATTGCGCATTGTCAAAGCTGAGATTCGTCATCGCTTTCAGCTCATCAGCGGACGGCAGACTGTAGGGCATCATGGCGCTGGCCTGCGCTGCCGGCGAAGACAAGGTGTTTGCCCAGCCGCCGGCGGTGACGCCGGGTGACATCGGAATGATCAGAAGGCGAGCCGACGGCGCCTGGGTGGTGAAGGCGATGCCTGCCCCCCGCAGCAGGCGGTTCACGGCGTCGGGACTGAAGATATAGGTGACATCGGCGACATAGCGGGTGGTGGACCGCCGTTCATTGGCGACGTTGTAGCCGCGGCTAAGGCGCGTCAGCGCCGCGGCATCGAGAGCGGGCTGGCGGCCCCAGTCCTTTTGCTGTGTCAGGCGGCGGAAAAGAATCTGGAAGGCCTGGGGGCGGCCGCCGGCAATGGCATTGGTAAATGCCTCGGTCGAGGAGCGACCGGTGACGTCCACATGGATGCCGGACACCGTGTAAAGCTCATTCTGGCCTTGGGCCCCTGCCGGGACCGCCGTCGCCAGCAATGCCGCAAGCACCGGAAGAATGAGGGAAAAACGCATCGATTCGCCTGACCGGGGAAAAGCTGTGGCGCTGAGTATAGCATCCTCTCCCCGGAGGAAAGCGGGGCTTTTGCAACGCCTTAGGCGACCGGCTGTGTGTATGGAAGAGGGGCGGATTGCACCGTGAGGCGGCCCCTCTATAACGGGGCGCCACCAGTCATTTCCTGCTTTTTCGGAACCCGATGTCGAACGGCCTCACCTACAAAGACTCCGGTGTTGATATTGATGCCGGCGAGGCGCTGGTGGACCGCATCGCCCCCGCCGCCAAGGCCACCCGCCGCCCGGGGGCCGATGCCGATTTAGGGGGATTTGGCGGGCTGTTCGATCTCAAGGCGGCCGGTTTCAAGGACCCGATCCTGGTATCGGGCACGGACGGTGTCGGCACCAAGCTCAAGATTGCCATTGATACCGGCATCTTTACCGGCATCGGCCAGGACCTGGTTGCCATGTGCGTCAACGACATTGTGGTGCAGGGGGCGGAGCCGCTGTTCTTTCTCGACTATTACGCCACCGGCAAACTGGAGGTTGCCAGCGCCGCCATTGTCATCGAAGGCATCGCCCGCGCCTGCAAGGAAAGCGGTTGCGCCTTGATCGGCGGCGAAACGGCCGAGATGCCGGGACTATATGCCAGGGGCGATTTCGACCTGGCCGGTTTTGCCGTGGGCGCGGTGGAACGTGACGGCATTCTCCCCAAGATCGCAACGATGAACACGGGTGACGTGCTGGTCGGCATTCCCAGCAGCGGCGTGCATTCCAACGGCTTCTCATTGGTGCGCAAAATCGTTGAAAAGGCCGGCCCGGATTGGGATGCGCCTGCCCCCTTCGCGCCCTCGCAAAAACTGGGCGAAGCTTTGCTGACGCCGACTCGGCTTTATGTAAAGGGCGCCTTGGCCGCCATCGGGGCCGGCGCCAAGGGCCTGGCCCACATCACCGGCGGCGGCATCACCGACAATCTGCCGCGCTGTCTGCCCGATGGCCTGGATGCCGAAGTTGATCTTGGCGGCTTCACGCCCTTGCCGGTGTTTCCATGGCTGGCAAAGGCCGGCGGCGTGGCGCAAGCCGAGATGTTGCGCGCTTTCAATTGCGGGTTGGGCATGGTCGCAGTGGCGAGTGAAACCCATGCCGATGCCGTCATCGCCGCCTTTGGTGGTGGCACGCGCATCGGCAAATTGGTGCGGGGCGATGGGGAGCCGAAGGTGCGCTATACGGGGGCGCTGGCCCTGTGAGCGCCCCGCGAAAGTGTCCCGTTGGCGTATTGATCTCTGGCCGTGGCAGCAACCTGCAAGCACTGATTGATGCCGGCTTTGCCGAAAGTTTTCCCGCCCGCATTGCCCTGGTGATCTCCAATATCGAAGACGCCTATGGCCTGGTGCGGGCCCGCGCCGCCGGCATCCCCACCCGTGTCATCACCCACAAAGGCAAGACGCGCGAGGCCTTCGATGCCGAATTGGATGCGGCCTTGCGCGAAGCGGAGGTGGAGATTGTCTGCCTGGCCGGCTTTATGCGCATTTTGTCGGATGGCTTCACCAAGACCTGGGAAGGCAAGCTCTTGAACATCCACCCCTCGCTGCTGCCCGCCTTCAAGGGTACCCAGGTGCATGAGCGGGTGATCGCGGCAGGGGTGAAACAATCGGGCGCCTCGGTGCATTTCGTGGTGCCGGAATTGGACGCCGGTCCGGTGATCAGCCAGAGCGTGGTGCCCGTGTTGATGACCGACACGGCGGAAACACTGGCGGCGCGGGTGCTGGAAGCCGAACACCGGCTTTATCCCACCGCTGTGCGTCTGGTCTGCGAGGGGCGGGCGCGGCTGGAACATGGCGAGGCGGTTTTCACATCATAACTTGTCATGGCCGGGCAGCCCGAAGGATCGCTAGCGCGCCCAGCGCGTGGCGATGCCCGGCCACCCAACTTTGTTCCGCGTAACAGAAAGTTGGATGGACAGCTCAAACCAACCATGGAGAATCATCGGCAGGTAATTCTGCAATCCCTTCCGAGATCTTCCATAGCCGCTCGCCGTCGTCATCGTTAAGCGCCTCATGGGTCGGTGTTGTCGGGTTGCACTCAAAGAAATATTGTCCGCTGACGCCCGCCACGTCCGGCGACGAGGCCAGATAGATTATGGTCTTGGCGCCCGCCTCCGGCGAAATCGCGCCCAGCGGCTTGATCAGCTTGATGACGCCACCCAGCACCCCCCCAGACTGATCGCCGAATCGCGTGGCAACAAAGCCCGGATGCAGGGCGTTTGCGGTGATGCCGCGAGCCCCACTTCCACTTTCAAGCCTGCGCGCCAAAGCGCGGGTGAAGAGAATGTTCATCAGCTTGGTTTCGGAATAGACGCCAAAACCGCGATAGCCGCGCTCCGATTGCAGGTCATCAAAGTCCAATGAAGCACCGCGATGGGCATTGGAAGCGGTCACCACGATGCGACCATGATCAACGATGTTCGGCAACAGCATGTTGGTGATTACGAAATAGGCCATATGATTCAAGGCAAAGGTTTTCTCCAGCCCGTCGGCCGTCACCTGGCGCTTGTTGACCATGGCGCCGGCATTGTTAATCAGGACGTCAATTTTCGGTTCAGCTGCGGCAATGGCCCGCGCCACCCGCCTCATCTCGGAAAGCAGCGAAAGATCGGCCAGATGCAGTACGGGATTTGCCGCCGGGTTCGCTTTCTTCAATGCCGCTTGTGTCGCCGCCGCGCGCTTTTCATCGCGGGCGATATGAATGATGCGGGCGCCCAGCTCCGCCAGTCGGATAGCGGCCACCTCTCCGATTCCGGAGGTGGCGCCGGTGATGACCACGGTTTTGCCTTGCACGCCTCTTCACCCCCAACTTCGTCATGGCCCGCGAAGGCGGGCCATCCAGTTTAAGCCTTCAGATCAGCGTTCCGGCAAGGTCTTCCCAGCCGGGATTGCGCGAGAGAATCAGATTTACCTTCCAAGCTCGCGGATATTTCTTGAGCCGCGTCTCACGTCGGATCGCATCCGCAGCCGTCGGAAAGAGCTCATAATGAACCAGCGCTTTTACGCCATATAGTTTCGTGAAACCTTCTACCAAACCTTCGCGATGCTCATATATGCGCCGCGCCAGATTGCTGGTCATGCCGATATAAAGCGTGCCATTCGGTGCGCTGGCGAGAATGTAGACGTAGTAAATGCGTTCGGGGCGCATATCGCAATATCACGATAGGCGCCCCGGATATTCAAGGTAACTGGATGGCCCGCCTAAAGCGGGCCATGACGAATGTGTGGGGTTAGCCGACTATATCCAAATCCCGAAAGAAGAACTTGATCTCATTGGCCGCGGTTTCCGGCGCGTCGGAACCATGGACCGAATTGGCGCCCATGCTTTCGGCGAATTCCTTGCGGATAGTGCCCGGCGCCGCCTTCTCCGGATTGGTCGCGCCCATCACGTCGCGATTCTTCTGGATGGCGTTCTCGCCTTCCAGCACCTGCACCACCACCGGGCCGGAACTCATGAATTCGACTAGTTCGCCGAAGAAGGGCCGCTCCTTGTGCACGGCATAGAAGGCCTCGGCCTCGGCACGGCTGAGGCGCATGCGGCGGGACGCGATCACGCGCAGGCCGGCATCCTCGAACTTGGCGATGATCTTGCCGGTCAGGTTGCGGCGGGTCGCGTCCGGCTTGATGATCGAAAGGGTGCGTTCGACGGCCATGTTCTACTCCGAAAGTTGGAAAAGTTGCGGCCTTATAACGACGACCGCCGAGGCAGGCAACTGGATGGTCCGTGCGCTGCGCCCTTCGGGCTTGCTGGCGGGCCATGACACGTTATAAGGCGCGCCATGCTCGCCATAGACAATGTCGTCGTCCGCATTGCGGGCCGCGAAATCCTTTCCGGCGCTACCGCCAATCTGCCGGCGGGCCGGCGCATCGGCCTGGTCGGGCGCAACGGCGCCGGCAAATCCACCCTCTTCAACGTCATCCTGGGCCGGTTGCACGCCGATGACGGCGAAGTCTCCTGGCCATCGGCCTGGAAAGTGGGTGCGGTGGCACAAGAAGCGCCCGGCAACGACATCAGCCTGCTGGATACGGTGCTGGCTGCCGATACCGAACGCACGCGCCTGCTGGCCGAAGCGGAAACCGAGACCGACTCCCACCGCCTGGGCGACATCTATCTGCGCCTCGGCGATATTGATGCCTATACCGCGCCGTCACGCGCGGCCGCAATTTTGGCCGGGCTGGGCTTCTCGGCAGAGGAACAAGAGCGCCCGACCAGGGAATTTTCCGGCGGCTGGCGCATGCGCGTGGCCCTTGCCGCCATTCTCTTCACCGCCCCCGATCTGCTCCTGCTGGACGAGCCCACCAACTATCTCGACCTCGAAGGCGTGCTGTGGCTGGAGAACTTCATCCAGAAATATCGCGGTACCACGCTGATCGTGTCCCACGACCGCGACCTGCTTAACACCGCCTGCGAATTCATCCTGCATCTGGAGCGGGGCAAGCTGAAACTCTACACCGGCGGCTACGATACCTTCGTCGAAACCCGTGCCGCCGCCCGCGCCAATGACCTTGCTTTCGCCAAGAAGCAGGAAGCGGCACGTGCGCACATGCAAAAATTCGTTGATCGCTTCAAGGCCTCGGCCGCGAAGGCGCGCCAGGCGCAGAGCCGCGTCAAGATGCTGGCCAAAATGGCGATGGTGGAAGTGCCGCCGGAGGAGTTCGTGGCGCCGATCCGCATTCCCGAAGCGACCGGAGCTTCGCCGCCGCTGGTTACCATGGATCGCGCCTCGGTCGGCTATGAGCCGGGCAAGCCCATCCTCACCAATCTTTCCTTCCGCTTCGACCCCCAGGATCGCATCGCGCTTCTGGGCAAGAACGGCAACGGCAAATCCACCATGGCCAAGCTGCTGGCCGGCAAGCTTCAAGTGATGGGAGGCGAGTTCACGCCGGCCCGCAAGCTGGTGGTAGGCTATTTCGCCCAGCACCAGGCCGAGGAACTGGACACCACCATCACCCCCATCCAGACGCTGCAAAATTTGCGACCGAAACTGACGCTGGAGCAAGTGCGCACCCAGTTGGGCGGTTTCGGCTTTTCCGCCGACAAGGCCCAGACCGAGGTCGGCAAACTTTCCGGCGGCGAGCGGGCGCGCCTGATGCTGGCTTTGACCACGCTGGACAAGCCCAACCTGCTCATCCTCGACGAGCCCACCAACCATCTCGATATTGACGCCCGCAACGAATTGCTGACCGCGTTAAATGATTTTGATGGCGCCGTGGTGCTGGTCAGCCATGACCGCCGCCTGATCGAGGCCACGGCGGAGACGTTGCTGCTGGTCTCCGATGGTCAGGTGAAACCGTTTGAGGGCGATCTCGACGATTATCGCCGTTTCCTGCTCACCGGCGACAACCGCCCGACACGGCGGGTAGAAGAAGCGCCCAAGGGCAAGGACGAACAACGCCGCAGCAACGCCAGCAAGCGTCAGAACCTCAAGTCGCTGAAGGACAAGGTGGAGGCCACGGAATCCCAGATCGCCACTCTGCAAGCCGAAATCGCCAAGCTGGATCGCAGCCTGGCCGATCCATTGCTTTTCACAAAAGATCCGGCCAAGGGCAGCGCGGTTTCCAAAAAGCGCGCCGACGCCTTGCGCAAGCTGGAAACGGCGGAGAAATCATGGCTGGCGGCGCAGGAAGAGTATGACGCGGCTGCGGCCGAATCCTGAGTTCCATTGCGGCGGGAAAGACACATCCTCACACGGCGCTATCTTTATCTTTCACATTTGTTACCGTTGCCTTTCGGGGGCGGAGACCTTTCGTGGCAGACAAGCGTTTTTTTCGGTCGGAAGGTCCCTTCAGCCTGGCCGCCATCGCCGCGGAAGTAGGAGCAGCGCTGCAGCAGACCGAACGTGGCAACATGCTGGTCTACGACGTGGCCGAGCTTTGCCAGGCCGGTGAGCGCGACCTGAGCGTCTTCAGCGACGTCGCGCACACCGCAGCCTTTGCCGGCAGCCGAGCTGCCGCCATCGTCACCAGCGCCCGACTTAGCGCCCTACCCCATGGCGATTGCGCCATCCTGCTTTGCGACGATCCGCGCCTGGTCTTTGCCCACATCGGACGGATGTTCTATCCCCGCGTCACCACCAGCAAGCATCATCACAACGGCGCCCATGTCGCCGCTGACGCCGTGCTGGGCGCCGATGTCGAACTGGCGCCCGGCGCGGTGGTCGAGGCCGGCGCCCGCATTGGCGCTCGCAGTCGTATCGGCGCCAATGCCGTGATCGGCGCCGGCGTCGAGCTGGGGGAGGACTGCACCATCGGCGCCAATTGCAGCATCAGCCACGCCCTGATCGGCCATCATGTCACCATTGCCGCCAACACCGCCATTGGCGGCGAAGGCTTCGGCTTTGCGCCGACGCGCACCGGCATGACCAAGATCAGCCAGTTGGGGCGGGTACTGATCGGCAACCATGTGGATATTGGCAATAACGTCGCCGTTGACCGCGGCAGTCTAGGCGATACGGTGATTGGCGACGGCACCGCGCTCGATAACCTGGTCCACATCGCCCACAATGTCCGGCTGGGCAAGGGTTGCGTTCTGGCGGCCCAGGTCGGCATCGCTGGCTCCACCACCTTGGGCGACTATGTGATGATGGGCGGCCATGCCGCCATCAAGGATCATGTCGTGATCGGCAACCATGTGCGCATCGCCGCCAAGAGTGGGGTAATCCACAACATCCCGGATGGCTCCGTAATCGGCGGTCTGCCGGCGATTCCGACACGGGAATGGCACCGTCAGACCGCCACCCTGGCGCGGCTGGCGCGGCGCAAACCCAGTGACGGCAAGAACTAGCTTTTGAGATGCTGCTTGGCAATCTTGAGCCAATCCCCCTGCCTTGAACGGTAGTAACCAGGCGCGTCGCGCGTGGTTTCCACCACATCGCGGAAAATTTGCTGCGCCCGCGCTTCCTGCCCGCTCTTTTCCAGCAACAGGGCGAGGCGCACTTTGGCTTCCTCGCCGGAATAGCGGGGCACAACGCTTTCATATTGCCGGATGGCAGCGTCGTTCTTGCCCAGCGCTTCCAGGGCGCGGGCATAATCGAGTTCAACCTCGGTGTCGAAAGCAGCGGGGTCGAGCTCATGGACCTTGATGAACAGGCGCTCGGCTTCGCCGGCTTCGCCTGCCATCAGTTTGGCCCGGCCCAGCCCTTTCAGCAGGGTCGGATCTTCCGCACCCAGCGGGCCTTGCATAGCTTCTTCGTAGAGACGGATGGCATCGGCACAGAGGCCGCGCTTAAGACTTTCCTCGGCCAGAACGCGCTTGGAGTCGGTCGAGCCGATGCGCTCAGCGTCGCGCTTGGCCTGGCGATAGGCGCGGCCGGGATCGGCGGCATCACGTATGCCGGAGCGGAAGCGGCGCATGCCGTGGCTGCCGAAGAAATCCGGAATGACGGCGGTAAAGAAATAGGAAAGCCAGACTGCCAGAAGGCCCAGGAACTGAAAGCTGCCGAGAAAGAAGGTAGCACCCATGGCCACAATCCAGATCGGGTTGCGGCCGCTGCGGATGACATGCACCGCCAAGGCAACGTCAATCAGGAAGATGGCGATGTTGATGGGAGAAAAAATATCCATGCCTAATTCTGTTTTTCGAACTTGCCGGAAGACGATTCCTTCCAATAGGTGACGTCATGCCCGGCCGCTTTGGCGTCCTTCCAGGCGGTGCGGGCGGACGAAAGCGCGGCCGCATCCCGTCCGTCAAACAGCATGACAATGCGGGAGAGATCGTTCAGAGACGCCCAATCGCCCGGCTGCGCCCCGCCCACAAAGAACATGATTTCGGCGGCGTTCGGGTTGCCGTCCTCAACCGTGATCAGCACGGGCTGGCGGGCCGCGTCACCATCGCCCAGTTGCGCATGCGGCAGGAAGCTCTGGTCGTCATAGGTCCACAGCAAGGTATCAATGGCATCGGCGCGGTCGGCAGTGTCGGCGCGGATCAGCGCTTTCCAGCCGCGGGCGCGCGATTTTTCCATCAGGCCGGGCAACACCTCTTCCAGGGCACGGCGTTCGAGATGATAGAAGAGCGTTTCGGGCATATTTTATTGCTTACGCGAATTAATATTCGGCACTTGCACTGCCGCCCAGATAAGGTGGGGACCGAGAACGCCCACCATCGCAAGAAGTATCGGACCTAACAAATTCAGGCTGCCCTGAATCAAATCCCAACCCGCCCAAAAGATGGCGGTGATAATACAAAGCCAGCAAAATATCAGCCGGAACGTTGCGTACATTTACGCCTCATAATGCTCGATGATGAGCCGGTTCAGCAGCCGCACGCCCCAGCCAGTGCCCCAGCTTGGAATCATCGGCCTCTGCTCGCCGTCCTGCCAGGCGACGCCGGCGATATCCAGATGTGCCCACACCGTATCCTTCTCGATGAAGCGCTTGAGGAACTGGGCGGCGGTGATGGCGCCGGAATTGGGGCCGCCGATATTCTTCATGTCGGCGATCTTGGACTTGATCATCTTGTCATAGAAGGGATCAAGCGGCAGTTGCCAGACCCGCTCGCCGGTATAACGGCCGGCCGCCAGCAGCCGCGTCACCAGCGCATCGTCGTTGGAAAAGACGCCGGCATGCTCAAAGCCCAGCGTCGCCACGATGGCGCCCGTGAGCGTCGCCAGATCAATGACGAATTTCGGTGCAAAACGGCGCTGGGTATAGGTCAGCGCATCGGCCAGTACCAGCCGCCCTTCCGCATCTGTGTTCAACACTTCGATGGTCTGGCCGGAGAGTGAAGTCAGCACATCGTCAGGACGCAGCGCATCGGGGCCGGGCATGTTCTCCACCAGACCAATCACGCCCACGGCATTGACACGCGCCTTGCGCGTCGCCAGCGCCAGCATCAGGCCGGTAACGGCCGCCGCCCCGCCCATATCGCCTTTCATGCCCATCAGGCCGGCACCGGGTTTTAGTGAAATGCCGCCGGAATCAAAGCAGACGCCCTTGCCGACAAAGGCGACCGGCTTTCCTTTCTTTTTCGCGCCATTCCATTGCATCACCACAAGCTGGCTGTCGCGGGCCGAGCCTTGCCCCACGCCCAACAGGGCGCCGAAGCCCTGGCGTTTCATCTCCGCTTCGCCCAGCACCTCGACCTTGACGCCCAGCTTGCTGAGCTTGGTTTTCACCCGGCGGGCGAACTCTTCCGGATAAAGGATATTCGGCGGCTCATTGACCAGATCGCGAGCCAGGAAGATGCCGTCGGCCAGGGCAGCTAAGCCGGCATAAGCCTTCTTCGCCGCCGCCGGATCGGGCGTCAGCACGGTCAGGCCGGCGAGTTTCTGTTCATACTCGGCAAGATTTTTGGTGCGGTACTGGTTGAAGGCGTAAGAGCGCAGCCGGGCGCCAAAAGCCAGGTGCGCCGCAATCTCGCCTTTTTTTACCTTGCATCCTTTCGGCGCCTCGATCTGGAAACTGGCCTTGCTTTCTCCGCCCGACAGCAGCCGCGCCGTCACCTGCGCGCCAATCACTTCCAGCGCTTTTTCATCCAGTGCCTCCGGCTTGCCCAGTCCCACCAGCAGCAGGCGCGAAACCCCAAGCCCCGCCGGCGCCAGTACTTCCACCATCTGCCCCGGCTGGCCTTTGAAGCGGGCGAATTTCAGGGCCCGTGACAGCGCCCCGCCGCTCGCCTTGTCGGCCGAAATTGCCGCCGGTAGAAGAGCTCCGCCCTCCAGGCCCCCGACCACCCAGCTTCCCGCTGTGACGGATGCAGGGGCGGCGAAGGTAATGTTCATGGAATGCTCCTTGCTATCCCGGGGGCGGGTGGTTGGCGGAAGGCCAACGGGCAGTGTTAGTTTAGGGCGAATTGGGAGTCGGACGAAAGATGGCGATCTCGGGCGCCTTTTCCCCTCGCGCCGCACCGGTCCGGCCCCGTGCGCGCGGTCTGAAGCCGCCGCGCCTGTCCTTTTACGTTTTCCGCCAATTGCTGGGTCCGGTGGTGATGCTGGGGTTCCTGCTCACCAGCATGATCTGGCTGGTAGAGATTCTGCCGCTGCTTGATCTGGTCATCAATCGCGGCCAGTCCGCCGTCACCTTCGCCTATCTGGCCTTCCTCTACCTTCCGGCCTTGCTGGTCATCATTCTGCCGCTCTCTTTTCTTTTCGGCGGTCTGTTCGCATTACAGCGGCTGTCCAGCGACAGTGAACTGGTGGTGATGGCTTCGGCGGGATACAGTCTGCGCCAACTCGCGATGCCGGTGTTGACGGCGGCGGCACTGGTGGCGGCATCCACCTGGGCCTGCAATCTTTACCTGGCGCCGGCGGGCCAGCGTGCCCTCAACGCCAAGAAGGGCGATATCTATGCCGATGTCGGCGGCGCCTTGCTCAATGAAGGGCAATTCAATCCCGCCGCCAAGGGCCTGACCGTCTTCATCAAGCAGATCAGCACCGACGGCGCCTTTAAAGGCATCCTGGTGCATGACGGCCGCGAGGTGAAGCGCCCCATCACCTTCATCGCCGACAGTGGCCAGTTGTTGCAGACGCCGGCCGGCGCGCGGCTGTTGATGTATAACGGCACTTTGCAAAGCGGTAGCGGACAGCAACTGGCCACCCTCAGCTTCAAAAGCTATCCCCTCAATCTCGATCAGTTTGCCGCCCAGGCGCGTGACACGCTACGCCGCCCCGATGACCGCTTCCTGCCGGAATTGCTGTGGCCGCCGGAAAAGAATTTGCCGCAGCGTACCCGCGATATCTTTACTGCCGAGGCTCATAACCGCCTGTCGCAGCCGCTTTACTGTTTCGCTTTTGCCTTGATTGCTCTGGCGACTGTGGCCCGCGGCCGGCGTCAGCGGGGCCTGCGAGCCTTGCGCCTGATCGGCGGCGCGCTGGCGGCGGTGGGACTTTTTCTTGGCGGCACTGCCTTGGCGGGCGCTGCGCAAAGTCATTCCGCCCTGCTGCCGGGGCTTTATGTGCTGCCATTCGCAGGCATGGCGGGCGCGCTGCTGGTATTGACCGGCTATAGTCCGGCCGCCATGCGGGCGCGCCGCGCGCGGAAGGCCGCGGCATGAGCTGGTCCTGGACGCTTTACCGCTATCTGGCGCTGCAATTTCTTTTCGGCGTTGGCATGGTCTATGGCGGTTTTCTGGCTCTGGCGTTCGCCATAAACATTGTCGCCCTTCTCGGCCGCACTGCCGGCCATGGCGTTGATACCAGCGTGGTGGTCGGCATGGCAGTGTTGCAGCTTCCCGAACTGGGCCAGCAATTGCTGCCTTTCGCCATTCTGGGCGGCGGCGTTTTTTCGTTCCTGCGCCTGGCCCGCAGCCAGGAACTTGTGGCGACCAGGGCCGCCGGAGTTTCCGCCTGGGATTTCCTGATGCCGGCGCTCAGCATGGCGGTGCTGATCGGGGTTTTGACAGTGACAGTGGCCACGCCAATCGCCGCGAGAATGTTCGCGGAATTCGGGGCGCTGGAAGCCCGTCACATCAAGGGCCAGGCATCGCAGCTTGCCATCTCCGACAGCGGCGTCTGGCTCCGCCAGGGCGATGAGAAGGAACAATCGGTGGTGCATGCCGTCACCGCCTCTGATCAGGGCCAGCATCTGGAAAATGTCATGGTCTTCCTTTATCGCGGTGAGCGCTTTGCCGGCCGTATTGATGCGCCATCTGCCGAACTTAAGGAGCATGCCTGGCAATTCCGCGATGCCTGGGTTTCCGGCGCCGACGGCGTGCCGCGCCATCAGACCCCCTATTCGCTTGCCACCACCCTGACGTCCGCTCAGATCCAGGAAAGTTTCGTGGCGCCGGATGCGCTTTCCTTCTGGCAACTGCCCGCTTTCATCCGCGCCAATCAGGCGGCGGGCTTCTCGCCGGTGCGCTACAAGCTTTATTTCTTCAGCCTCTGTGCCCTGCCGGCGCTGTTCGCCGCCATGGTCTTCATGGCCGCCAGTTTCTCGCTGCGGCCGGCGCGAGAAGCTGGTCTTGCCAAGGCTATTCTACTGTCCATTGCTGCGGGCTTTGCGGTCTATTTTTTTGAGCGGCTGACCACCACCCTTGGCCGTTCCGGTGCGGTGCCCGTGCTGCTAGCCGCCACCGCGCCCGCCATCGCCTCCATCCTGATTGGCATGACGCTGGTCTTCAGTCGGGAGGACGGATGAAGACCAGCGATTCTTTTTATGCGCGTCTGCGGACGCATCCGCGCGTGGTCTTCAGCCGGGAGGACGGATGAAGACCAGCGATTCTTTTTATGTGCGGTCTGCGGACGCATCCGCGCGTGGTCTTCAGCCGGGAGGACGGATGAGACGCCTGCGTTTCCTGACGGCGTTGCTTCTCGTCAGCGCTCTGGGCGCGCCCGCCGCCGCGCAACTTCCCGGTTTTGTGCCGCAGCCGCGCCGGGCTCCTCCGCGGGTTGCGCCGGCATCCAATATGCCCTGCCAGGGTACGGGCCAGCGCGAGATCGTCTATAGGGCTGACACTCTCGATTATGACAGCAACGAAAGTATCATCACGCTGACCGGCCATGTCGAAATTGACGAAGCTGGCTGCATTCTGCTGGCCGACCGCGTCACGTATGACAGAGATGACGACAAGGTCACGGCCTCCGGCCATGTCAGCCTTACCGACGAGCACGGCAATGTCGCCTTCATGGACAATGTTGTCCTCACGGACCGGTTGCGCAATGGCGTACTCAACGGCTTCGGCGCCCTAATCGGCAAGAATGGGCGGCTGGCTGCGGTCAGTGCCCAGCGCATCAACGGTACAGTGGTGATCGCCAATCGCGCCGTCTATAGCCCCTGCACCATCTGCAACCAGCCCGGGCATCGCACGCCACTGTGGCAGGTCAAGTCGGAGCGCATCATCTATGACAGCAATGTCCATAAAGTGCGCTTCAAGAATGCCAGCCTGGAAGCCTTGGGCGTGCCGATCTTGTGGTCGCCCTATCTGTCGCTGCCTGATCCCACTATCCGCTATGCCACGGGTTTTCTGACTCCCGATATCGGCAACTCTACCAAGTTTGGCTATTTCGCCCGCCTGCCATTTTACCTGGCGCTTTCGCCATCGCGGGACATGACCATCACGCCGATGATCTCCAGCTTAGGCGGCAACGCGCTGGAAGGCGAGTACCGCCAGCGCCAGGACAATGGCGGTTTCTGGCTGCAGGCGTCCGCCGCCTACAAATCCGACGGGGGATTGGGCGGCACCGGCACGGGGGCGCAATTTTACGACCATATTTTCGGCTCAGGCCGCTTTGCCTTAAGCGGCAACTGGCAAAGCGGTTTTGATCTGCAGCTGACCAACAACTCCGCCTATATGCGATTTTATGACATTTCTTTTCTTGACCGCCTCAACAGCAATGTTTTCCTGGAGAATGACAGCGGCCGCAGCCGCTTCAATCTTGCCGGTTATTTCTTCCAGGGCCTGCGCGCCACCGACGCGGCCAGCGCCATTCCGGTGGCGGCGCCTTTCCTGGAATACAGTTTCATTCCGGCGCGCGATGTCTTTGGCGGTCAGTTTCGCTTTGACCTGAACGGCATTGCGCTTTCTCGCGGCAGCGGCATCAACCAGCAGCGTCTCAGCGGCGAATTGCGCTGGCGCCTGCCCTTGGTCGCGCCCGGCGGCCAGCTCTGGACATTCACCGCTGATGCGCGCGGCGACGGCTATCGCCTGGAAGCGCCGACGGCAACCGCCACCCTGCCCAAAGGCGAAAACCTGGTCGCCCGCGGCGTGCCTTATGTCGCGCTGGATTGGCGCTGGCCTTTCCTTGCCCAAGGCGGCAGCGGACGATCCTATATCCTGGAGCCCATTGCCCAGTTGGTGGCGCAACCTTATGGCGGCAATCCGAAAGAATTGCGCAATGAGGATAGCAGCGATTTTGAGTTCAGCGACACCAACCTGTTCAGTGTCAATCAACTGCCGGGCTATGACCTGGTGGAAAGCGGCCCGCGCGCCAATGTCGGCCTCAATGCCGAGGCACTGTTCAACGGTGGTGAAGTTCAGGCGATGGTGGGGCAGACCTATCGTCTCAAGCCTGATCCCGTGCTAGCCGGCTTTGCCGGTCAGAAGGGCGCCACTTCCGACGTAATCGGTAGCTTCAGCGTCAAATTTCCACATCTCAGCATCAATGATCGCATTGATGTGGATCGCGGCAACGGCTCGGTGAACCGGCATGAAGTCTATATCACCGGCAGCTACAACCAGTCTTCGCTGCAGGTGGCGTATGTCCAACTTCCTGCTTCAGCCACCCTCGGTCTGCCTTCGCGAGAGGAATTGACCGGCCAGGCAGACCTGAATGTCTGGGATAGTTGGCATCTGTTTGCGGCGGGGCGGCGGGACCTGCTCTCCAATCAGTTCATTGATACCGAATATGGCCTGGGTTATGAGGACGAATGCCTGGCGATCTCGCTCGCCTATCGCCGCCGCTACACCTCCGATCTGGTGCTGGGGCTGCCCCCTTCCACGGCGGTGATTCTGCGGCTTCAGTTCAAGACCGGCACCACCCAAAGCCAGCCTTTCAGCCTTTTCCCGCAAGACGTCTTTACCGCACTTCATCGCTGACAGGACCGCCGCGGCAGAAAAACCCTTGTTTTCCCAGCACCTTCGCTGGAACCGCAGTCGCGTTCCGCCTTGATCAGGACGCCGATTTGCGTATTGTGGCCACCGGTTAGGGGGCGAAAGCCGGTTGTCCGGCGGGAGCGTCAGGCGTGACCCCACCACCATCCCAAGGGCTTGTTGCCGAACCATGCGTTTAATCACTACCCTTTCGCTGGGCGCTGCGACGCTGGCCATTGCTGCCTATGGCGCCATGGCGCAGCCGCTCCGCACCGCCGCCACCGAGCCGGCCGTGCCGCCCGCCGCTGCGTCTGCCGCCGCGGGCACGGTATCACCGGCCAAGGTAGCGCCCGCCGCAACCGTTCCGAACGCCCCTTCTGCGAATGCCGTCGTCGCCAACACGCCGGCGCAGCCCGCAACGCCGATGTCGCCCAGCAACAGCGATGGCATTGCTGCCACGGTGGGCGACAATTCTGTTTCCGATTACGAACTCGACCAACGGGTGGCGCTGTTCTTTGCCACCGCCGGCTTCAAGCCCTCCGCAGAAGACATCAAGCGCGTCCGCAAGATTCAGCTCGATAATCTCATTGACGAGCATATTCAGATGGCCGAGGCGCGGCGGCGCAAGATCACCGTCAGTCCGGTGGAAGTGGAAAACCGCCTGAATGAATGGGCAAAGCGCCAGAACACGACCGTCAAGGAACTGAGTGACGCGCTGGCCAAGGCCGGCTCCGACATTGAAGTTCTGCGCCAGCAGCAGATCGCTTCTCTTGCCTGGAACAAGGTCATTATCTCGGAGTTCGTTGACCAAATCGTGGTTTCGCCTGCCATGGTGGATGACGCTCTGCGCCGGGATGCCGAAGGCGCCAGCAAGACCCATTATCACGTGATGGAAATCTTCCTGCCGGTGGACAGTCCCGACAAGGATGCCGCGGTCAAGAAGCAGATCGAAGATATCGAATCCCAGATTCGCAGCGGCAAGGCGCCGTTCCGCAACCTGGCA
>JAFAVT010000125.1 GCA_019242275.1 Alphaproteobacteria bacterium | reverse complement strand
ACCTGGCAGGCTACATTTTTGACCCGGATGGTCTCGCCGAGCGGATCACCCGCGCCGAACAGCCGGTTGCGCACCGTTTCGCCGATGATGCAGACGGCGCGGCCGGAGCGGATTTCTGCTTCATTGAAAAAACGACCGCTTCCCAGTTCGGTCTCATGGACGACGACAAAGCCTTCGTCGGCGCCGGTGACTTGGGTGGTGTGGTTGTTGTTGCCGAACACGACGGTGGCACTGGCGCTGGTTTCCGGGGAGACGGCGCGGACATGGCTGATGTCCCGGCGCAGCGCCAGAACATCGCCCGCGTTGAAGGGGCGGCGGTCATTGGGGCTGCCGCCGTCCGGGCCAAATGGTGTAACGGCAACCACATTGCGACCCAGGGCCGCGATCTGGTTGGCAATGCTGGCGGTGGCGCCATTGCCCATGGTGACCATGGCGATCACGGCAGAAACACCGATCACCACGCCCAAAGTCGTGAGCAATGCCCGCATCAGGTTGCGCCGCAACTCCCGGACGGCAAGCAGGACTGAATCCCAGATCATGCCGGCATGCCCGCCTGTTTGTCATTGATCTCGTCGGATTCGATATAGCCATCGCGGAAGCGAATCTGGCGCCCGGCATAGGCGGCCACTTCCTCTTCATGCGTCACCATTACGATGGTCATGCCGTTCTTCCGGTTCAGCACACTGAAAAATTGCATGATCTCGTGGGTGCGATTGGTATCGAGATTGCCGGTGGGCTCATCAGCGAAAATCACATTCGGATTGGTGACCAGGGCGCGGGCGATGGCAACGCGCTGCTGCTGGCCGCCGGACAGTTCGGAAGCGGTGTGATGACCACGGTCGCCCAGCCCGACCCGTTCCAGGGTTTCCTCTGCCAGGCGGCGGCGCTCGGCAGGGGGCACGCCGCGATAAATCAGCGGCAACTCCAGATTTTCAATCGCGGTGGTACGCTTGAGCAAGTTGAAGCCCTGGAAGACGAAGCCAATATGGTCACGGCGAAAAACAGCGCGGCCGTCGCGGCTGAGCTTTCCGACATCAATACCGTTGAAGAAATAATGGCCAGCGGTTGGCGTATCCAGCGCCCCCATGATGTTCATGCAAGTGGACTTGCCCGAGCCCGAGGGGCCCAGCACAGCGACGAACTCGCCATTGTTAATCGCCAGGTCAATCCCGGCCAGAGCGTGCACGGCGGCTTCGCCGGCGCCATAGGTCTTGCGGACCTTCTCGAACTGGATCAGAGGCCGCTGGCTCAAATCAGGCTCACTGATTGGCGGGACGGACAACCCGCGACTTGATGTCGGTCAGCACGGCGTCGCCCAGCGCCAGCTTGCCGGAAAGCAATTCGGTGGAAACGCCGTCGCTGCGGCCCAGGATCAGGTCGCGTGGTTCCGGCTTCTGGTTTACCAGCACCCATACCCGTCCGCCCTGCTTGCCGTCCGGCGCCTTCGGCGCGGTGGGGGGCGGTTTGTTGTCCAAGGCTGCCGGCGGTGGGGTGAAGCGCAACGCCGCGTTGGGCACCAGGACGGCATTCTTCACTTCCGCGACCAGAATCTCGGCGGTAGCTGTGAGGCCTGGCCGGAGCAGCAAGGCTTGGTTGTCCACCAGGAGCGAGCCGGGAAAGGTAACGACGCCATTGGCAGTCTTGGAGGAATTGTAGAGGGTCACCAGTTGGGCGTTGAACTTGCGGTTGGGAAAGGCGTCCACCGTGAAGGTGGCTTTCTGGCCTTCCTTCACCGTGCCGATATCGGCTTCGTCAATATCCACCGACAACTGCATCACCGACAAATCGCTGGCGAGAGTGAACAGCACGGGAGCGCTAAACGAAGCCTGCACCGTCTGGCCCACCGAAACGGCCCGTGACAGCACGACCCCGTCAATCGGCGCGGTGACCTTGGCCTTGGCGATCTGGGTCTGGCTGTTGGTAATCTGGGCCTGGGCACTATCAATCTTGCCTTTGGCGTCAGCGACCGAGGCGACGGCTCGGGCATAATCGGCATCCGCGGTCTGAGTATCCTGCGTGGACGCGGCACCAGTGGTCAGCAGCGTGTGATAGCGGTCGCGCTTGGCCTTGTTCTGAGCCACGGTGGCTTCAGCCGTGGCCAGGGCTGCCTTGGCCTGGGCCAAGGTGGCGCGAAATTGCTCCAACTGCGCCTCCACCGTGTCGGTGTTGATCACCGCCATCAGTTGGCCCTTCTTCACCCGGTCGTTGGAATCCACCAGAATCTGGTCAATCTTGCCGGACACTTCGGAGCCGACATCCACCTTGTTGCCGGGCTGCAGCGTGCCCGTGGCGCTGACAGTGACCGTGAGATTTCCCCGCCCGATCTTGCTGGTTTCGAACTCAACCTTGGGACCGCTGGGCCAGAAGGCGATAGCGGCGAGGCCCCCGGCCACAAGCACCGCAAGGGCGATCTTGGTATTGGTCCAGAAGGCGCGCGTCAGCACGCGCCGCATGATTCCAGCCATCCAACGCCCCGCCCGTTCAGCCCCGGTTGAAGTGGTAATCGCCCCCGATCAATACAAGCAATTATGGCGAAATAATTGTCGAATGGCCGGAAAACCGTATGTAATTGCAGCATTTATCACACAGCCGCGATGCGGCACGGCCACGGGTTGTGAGGACTTGCCAGGTGCTGGGCTTTCAGAAGGGTCAGGCGCCGTAACGCGTGCATCTGCATACTACGCCCTGCATAGGCGCGTGTGAATGCGGCCTCGTTGATCCGTGTAGTAATGGCGCTTCGTTACAATCGAGATCAGCGGCCTCGCAGGTCGCACAACCAAGTCTAAAATTGTCTCGATTAGCATTGCTGCCATCGAAAATATCTCCCGGTAATATTCTGACGCTAGCTTCTCCCGCGGCGGTCCCGGCATTTTTCCCAACAATTTTATCAACTGCCCCAATGAAGGAGACAGCGATGCTTCGCATATTCACCATTGCCACTATTCTTGCGCTGGCCAGCGCCAGCGCACAGGCGCGCACCACCATTGTGCGGTTCG
>JAFAVT010000040.1 GCA_019242275.1 Alphaproteobacteria bacterium | reverse complement strand
TTCGAGGCCGCCTCCAAGCGGCCCCTCAAAGGCAATATCTATCTCGCCAAGGTGACGCGCGTGGAGCCGTCGCTGCAGGCCGCCTTTGTCGAATATGGCGGCAACCGCCAGGGATTCCTGGCTTTCGCCGAAATCCATCCCGACTATTACCAGATCCCGATGGCTGACCGGCAGGCGCTGCTGGCTGAGCAGGAGGCCGAAGCCCGCCGCCGCCAGGAAGACGAAATCGAGAGCTTCGAGATTTCCGCTGAGACAAAAGCGGAAGGCAGCGAGGAGGAGGAAGAGACCGAGGGGGATATCGTCGAGGAAGGCGAAGCCGAAATGGCGCCGCTGGTTCCCCTTGATGCCGCCGAGGAGGCGGAAGCCGAAGCCATCCCCGAGAGCCTGCATCCAGCCGGTGAAGGCGAGCATGCCGACGAGGCCGAGCATGAGGAAGTCTTCGTCAATCATGGCGGCGCCGCCGAGACGGCCGACGTCCTTGACCATGACGAGGAGGAAGAAGACACCGTCACCGAGTCCGAAACCGCCGAAGCGGCACTCTCCGATTACGGGTCCGACGAGACTGTCGCCGCCGCTGAGCACGCCGAAGAAAACGAAGGCGAAATGGAGCCGGTGGCGCCCGTCGGCGAAACCACAGAGGGGGAGACCGGCACAGCCGAAGTCATCGAAGACGGCGGTGCGACTGGCGAGACACAGCCGCTGCAATCCGCCCGCCCCTCGCAGCGCTGGGTGCGAAAGAAGCATTACAAGATCCAGGAAGTTATCAAGCGCCGCCAGATCATCCTGGTGCAGGTCGTCAAGGAAGAGCGCGGCAACAAGGGCGCGGCGCTGACCACCTATCTGTCGCTGGCCGGCCGCTATTGCGTGCTGATGCCCAACACGCCGCGCGGCGGCGGCATTTCCCGCAAGATCACCAATGCGGCCGACCGCAAGCGCCTGAAAAGCGCCGCCCAGGGACTGGAATTGCCGGAAGGCATGGGCCTGATCATCCGCACCGCCGGCGAAAGCCGCACCCGGCTCGAGATTCGGCGTGACTATGAATATCTGATGCGGATGTGGGACCAGATCCGCGAGACCACGCTCAATTCCAACGCCCCAGCCAAGGTCTATGAGGAAGGCGACTTGGTCAAACGCGCAATCCGCGATCTTTACAACAAGGATGTGCAGGATCTGGTGGTGGAAGGCGAAGCCGGCTACCGCAACGCCAAGGATTTCATGCGCATGCTGATGCCGGCGCAGGCACGCAACGTGCACCAGTATCGAGACGCCGTGCCGCTATTCCAGCGCATGCACATCGAGTCCCAGCTCGACTCCATGTTTTCGCCCACCGTGACGCTGCGTTCGGGCGGCTATATCGTCATCAACCAGACCGAGGCCCTGGTTTCGATTGACGTCAATTCCGGCCGCGCCACCCGTGAACATTCCATCGAAGAAACGGCGCGCAAGACCAATTTGGAAGCGGCCGAAGAAATCGCCCGCCAACTGCGCCTGCGCGATCTGGCAGGACTGATCGTGATTGATTTCATTGACATGGAGGACGGCCGCAACGACCGCGAAGTCGAAAAGCGGCTGCGCGACGCGGTCAAGAACGACCGTGCCCGGGTCCAGATCGGCAAGATTTCACAATTCGGCCTGTTGGAGATGAGCCGCCAGCGCCTGCGCGCCGGCATGGTCGCCGGTTCCACCATTACCTGCCCGCATTGCGGCGGCGTCGGTCTGGTGCGGTCGGTGGAGTCCTCGGCCCTGCGGGTGCTGCGCGCCTTGGAAGAGGAAGGCGAAAAGAGCAAATCCGCCGCCGTTGCCGTCAAGGTGCCGACCGAGATCGCCATCTATGTGCTCAACCAGAAACGCCACGAATTGGCGCGGCTGGAAAGCGAGCACCGCATGGAAATCACCTTCCTGCCGCTGGATAGTATGCCGGCAGGGCAGTTCGAGATTGATCGGCTGAAAAGCCGCGATCCGGGCGAGCGGCCACGCGCCCACACGGTCGGCATCGAGGCAGGATTTGTCCCCCCTGACGAGCCCGAGCTGGACTATGTGGAAGAGAGCGACGAAGAGGACATCGCTGTCCCGGCAGACGCCGAAATGGAAAGCGAAGAAGACGAGGCAGACGCCGCCGATGGCGAAGCCGGCCACCGCAATGACGGCGAAGGCCGTGGCCGGCGCCGGCGCCGACGCGGCGGGCGCGGGCGCAATCGCGATCGCAATCGCGACGGCCGCCCCCATGAGGGCCCGCCGCGCGGCGAGCGAGACCCGCAGGAAGGTCAGCCCCGTGAAGCAATTGAATTCGCGGAAGGCGAGCCGGAAAGCGAAAACGGCGAGACGACCGCTGCTGCTTCTGACAATGGCATTGGCCAGCCGGAACAGAATGGCGATGGTGCCCGCCGCCGCCGCCGCCGCCGCCGCGGCCGCCGCGGTGGCCGTGACCGCGAAGATCGTCCACAGGATCAGGCCGCGCCCCAGAACGGTCGTGAGCAACCGGCTGCCTATGCCGCAGACCGTTTCGGGTCAACGGACGAGATTGACACCACGCCCAGTGACACAAGCGTGACGCCCAACACGCCCTCCACGCCGGCCTGGTCGCTTAGCGCCGAACCGGAAATTGACACCACGCCGGCCGAAGAGGCGCCCAAGCCCGTCAGGAAGGGATGGTGGCAGAAGACGTTCGGTGGCGGAGAAAAGTAGCTGGTTCGCTACGACTGCTTCTCGATTTTCGGCAAGTCCAGCAGGCCACACGTCCAGGGCAGCGCCGCTTCGCACCATATCTGCCGTTGCGGCGGCAGTTCCCCGCGTTCGGTGATAACTCCCAGTCGCAGCATATAGACCTTCGCGCCCTCGGCGTCGGCGGAATAGATCGGTGAACCGCAATCGCCGCAAAAGCCTTGGGCTCGGCGGTTGCCGCTTTCGGCGGTCTTGACATAGACCTTGGGCAGCCCGCGCAAAATTTTCAGGTCTTCAGCGCGCGCCGGTACCGAGGCGCGAAACGGCGCGCCAGAGAAGCTTTGGCAATCATTGCAATGGCAGACCATGACGCGGGCGGGATCAACCTGCGCCTCATAGGCGACGGCGCCGCAATGACAGGCACCGTGGATAATCACGGCGGCGCCTGCGCCGGCACCGCCGCACCAAGTCCGCTGGCACCCGGATCGGGCAAGGCCACACAGGCACTCTGGCAGGCAATCAAGTTGATAGTGTCCCTGGGCGCGGCGCCCGTGGTGCGAATGTCATTGGCGGATGCCACGCTTGCGCCCCCCGCCATGCGCAGCAGCACCGACGTCAGCGCGGCGCTGCCATTGGGCCCGCCCGCGGCAGCGCCGGCGAAAAGCGCGTTGCCGCCGCCCTGCCCCAACAGCGGCATCAGGAACGCCGATGCCAAACCGGCTGGTCCCGTCGGCGAGGCGGCCAGCACCACACCGGTTCCGGTGGCGGTGCGGCCCGATCCGAACGGCCCGTTCATGGTCACCGCACAAGCAACCGTGCCGCCTGTGCCATCGGTGACGGCAAAGGCGGTGGAGCCGAAATCGGCCGGCACGCTGGCGACGCCGAAACCGGCGAGCGCCTGACGCACGGCAGCCAGCGCATTGGCGGCCGCATTGGCGGGCGTGGAAGCGGCGGCGCGTGACAACAGCGAGTTGGAAAAAGCGCCGGCGCCCGTCCCGACCGCCGGATAGGACACGTTCATGCCGCCGACGACCCGGCGCGACGGCGCCACCTGCCGCGTTCTGGCGGCGGCAAAATCATCCGGCCCCAAGGCGCCGCCTTGTCCGGCGGCATAGGCAATCAGGCTACCGCCGATCTTGGCGGCAAAACCATCCGCGCCTTCCTGGCGGATAACGCTCAGCGTCCGCGCCAGTGCCGGATTGGTGAGCGTCGTACCGGCTTTTTTCAGCTGGCCGGATTGGTCCAGAAATTCCGCTGCCAGCGCCGCATCCAGCCGAATAATGTTCTCGGTGCCCCTCAGTCGCGTCGCCAAAGCCTGTGACATCGGAAAGCCGACATCGGCCATGGCTTCCGCCGGCGAGACGGTGCGCTGCCAAGGCATGCTGCCCAACCGCTTTTGCATGTCATAGAAGCCGCGTACCGCCATGGGCACGCCATAGGCGCCGCCGCGATTGGCGGCGCGCGGCAGAAAATCGAATTCGCCTACGACGCCCGACGGATCGCGGGCGATGCAAAGGCCACCGCCGCCCGGCCCCGCCGCCACCGGATAGGTCACCGAAAGCGCAAAGAAAAGCGCCGTAGCGGCATCCACGGCATTGCCGCCCTGGGCGAGCACCGATACAGCGGCGTTGACGGCAAACGGCTCATCACCCACCGCCAGTTGGCGAGCGCCGGCAACCTGGATGGTATCGGTTTGTCCGCCGTTGCCACCGCGACAACCCGCCAGTGCCAGAAGGGCTATAGAGACGGCAAACGGCGCGGCAAAGAGGCCGGATAGGCGGAAATGCGACATAGCCGGGGGTTAAATCCTTGTTCTCGGCGGCCCAATCGGGCCATTCCAGACTTGCTTCGTTGACCTGAACCCCGCCGCCACCTACGGTCCTTCCCGGGGGATGGGACGGCCGGGCTGAGAGGAGAAATCAAGCCTTGACGTTATGCAACCCTGTCTGGCGCTCCGCAAGGACGCATGGCCGCAAGCTGGTTTTTGCCTTGGGCTTTGCCGCTCCCTTGCTGCTCTTGGCACCCTGGGGCACCGCGCCGGCCCAAGCACAGAACAATTCTATCTTCGCCCTGCGCGATACCGAAACTGAAGAGCTGCTGAAAAGCTTCGAGGTGCCGCTGGCCCGTGCCGCCAACCTCGATGCCAACGCCGTGCATGTCTATGTCATGGGTGACACTACGGTGAACGCTTTCGCCACCCAGCCACAGGACATATTCATCTTTGCCGGCATCCTGTTGTGGGTGAAAAACCCCAGCGAACTGATCGGCGTCATGGCGCACGAGACCGGCCATCTTTCCGGCGGCCATCTTTCCCGCGGCAGCGATGCCATGTCCAAGGCGATGATTCCGATGCTGCTGTCGCTGGTGGTGGGCGCGGCGGTTATGATCGCCGGCGGCGGCGAAGCCGGGCTCGCCATCATGGGCATCGGCCAGTCCATCGCCGAAGGCAAGTTCATGCAATTCAGCCGCATTCAGGAATCCAGCGCCGACCAGATTGCCGCCAAGCTGCTGTTGGCAACGCACCAGTCGCCGATGGGGTTGCTGCACACATTCCAGCGCTTTGCGCAGGAAGAAGCCATGGCCTCCAGCAAGATTGATCCATTTGCCGCTTCCCATCCGGTAGGCCAGGATCGCGTCGGCGCCCTGCAGAGCCTGGTGGATTCCTCGCCTTACCGGGATGTGCCGGACCCGCCGCAGAGCGTGCGGGCGCTCTCTATGGTGCAGGCCAAGCTGGCCGGCTTCATTCTGCCGGTGGACCAGGTGCTGCGTCGTTATCCGGTCAGCGACACCTCTGCACCGGCCCGCTATGCCCGCACCATGGCCTATATGCGCAAGCCCGATCTGCAAAAGGCCCTGTCCGAGATTAACAGCCTGATCAAGGACGAACCCGACAATCCCTATTTCTATGAAGTGCTGGGGCAGATCCATGTAATGATGGCCCGACCGGCGCTGGGCGTTCCGGCTTACCAGAATGCCGTGCGGCTGAAGCCGGATGCGCCGCAATTGCGCGCCGCTCTGGCCACCGCCCTGCTGGCCAGTGACGACCCGGCCCAGGCGCCTGCCGCCCTGAGCAATCTCAAGGCGGCGCTTCTGAAAGAAAGCGAAGACCCCTTCACCTGGTACGAAGTCGCCCATGCCTACAGCCTGATGAAAAACCAGCCCATGGCCGATCTAGCCACGGCGGAATCAAATTATAATGGCGGAAATTACCGCCAGGCTGTGGTCTTCGCCGGCCGCGCCCGGCGCGGTCTCAATCAGGGCACGCCCGACTGGCAGCGGGCCAATGACATTATCGGCGCCGCTACGGCACAGGCCGCCCAGCAGGGACACTGACGGCATGCAGAACATGATGGCCACGCTGGTGACCGCCCTGTGCGGTGCATTGATCGCAGTGGCGGCGGTGGTGGTGCTGACCAATGCCGGCTACATGCCGCTGAATGAAATCCAGTTGCGCAATTACCTGCTTGGCCATCCCCAGCTTGTGGCTGAGATGAGCGATGCGGCGCAGCGCGAGGAAGATGCCAGGACCGCGGCTGCCCAAGCCGCCATCCTCAAGAAGGTGGGGCTGAAAGCCTTTTTCGATCCGCGCCTGGCCTTTGTTACCGGCCCAGTGAACGCCCCCAACACCATGGTGGAGTTCTATGACTATGACTGCCCCTTCTGCCGCGCTTCGCTGCCGGCGGTGAAAAAAGCCTATGAGCAGCACAAGGGCGATACCCGTTTCGCCTTTATCGAGTTTCCCCTCGACATTCACGGCCCCGGTGCGGTGGTAGCGGCCAAGGCCTCGCTGGCGGCGCGGGCCCAACCCGAAAAATTCCTCGCCTTCCATTATCTGATGATGGGTGAAAGCGAACCGATGACCGAAGACATGGTACTGGCCGATGCCAAAAAGGCCGGGCTGGATGTGAAGAAATTGCAGGCCGACATGGCCAGCCCTGCCATTGCCAAGATTTTGGAGGACTCCCGAGCCTTCGGTCACAAAGTGCAACTGATCGGAACGCCGACCTTCATCATCAATGGCGTGATGTATCCGCAGCAAATGGATGACGCCACTTTTGCCGCGGCGTTTAAAAAGTGAGGAGTGGCGCGTGGGCCGCAACCCGCTTAAAGATCTACAAACGATGCATGCGCCGCGCGCGTTGGGCGAGGGCGAACCAATAGATTTACCTGTTCTGCCGGCTGCTCGCGCCAGACTTCATTGCTGGAAGCGCGCCGACAGGCTCGCGACGGAACCGGTGGCGATATGGTCCCGCAGTGTGGCCATCAAATCCTGATAGAAGGTCAGATTGTGCCAGGTCAGTAACATACTGGCGATGATCTCATTTGCCTTGACCGTGTGGTGCAGATAGGCCCGGCTAAATTGCCGGCACGCAGGGCAGACACAGGCAGAATCGAGCGGTGCCGCATCGTCCGCATGGCACGCATTCCTGAGATTAAGAACCCCGCTCCAGGTGAATGCCTGGCCATTCCGACCGGAGCGGGTGGGCAGGACGCAGTCGAACATGTCTATGCCGCGCAGCACCGCACCGACGATGTCGGATGGCTTGCCGGCGCCCATAAGATAGCGCGGCTGGTCCGCCGGCAAATGCGCCACCGTCGCATCCAGCGTCTCAAACATGGCTGCCTGCGGTTCGCCAACCGCCAGCCCGCCAATGGCATAACCGTCGAACCCTATCTCCTGCAACATTTCCGCGGAACGTATCCGCAAATCGGAATAGGTTCCCCCTTGCACGATGCCGAAGCAGGCCCGCCCGGGCTGCTCACCGAAGGCGCGCCTGGAGCGCCGCGCCCAGCGCATTGACAGGGCCAGCGAGGTCTCGATCACCGCCCGCTCTGCCGGCAGGGCCGGACATTCATCCAGCACCATTTGGATGTCCGAGCCCAGCAGGCGTTGAATCTCCATGACGCGCTCGGGCGAGAGAAACTCCGCGTGGCCGTCAATATGGGACTGAAAGCGAACCCCCTCCTCCGAGATTTTGCGCAACCCCGACAAGGACATCACCTGGAATCCACCGCTGTCGGTAAGGATCGGCCGGTGCCAATCCATGAACTTGTGCAGCCCGCCCAGCGCAGCCACACGCTCTGCGCCCGGGCGCAGCATCAGGTGATAGGTATTGCCCAACAGAATATCGGCGCCGGTCTGACACACGCTCTGCGGCAACATCGCCTTAACCGTACCCGCCGTCCCCACCGGCATGAAGGCAGGTGTGCGGATGTCGCCGCGTGGGGTGTGGATGACACCCGTGCGCGCGGCGCCGTCCGTGGCCAGAAGTTCGAAACGGAATTCGCTCACGGGTTTCTCAATAGCAGACAGGCATCGCCATAGGAATAAAAGCGGTAGCCGGTTGCAATTGCTTCTGCATAGATCTTTTTCATCATCTCCAACCCCATGAAGGCGCAAACCAGCATGAAAAGGGTGGAGCGTGGCAGATGAAAGTTGGTTAGCAGCAGGTCCACGGCGCGGAAGTGATAGCCGGGGGTGATGAAAATGTCGGTGTCGCCGGCAAAAGCGTGCAGGCGGCCATGTGCGTCGGCAGCACTTTCCAGCGTGCGCAGCGAAGTCGTGCCGATGGCAAGCCGCCGGCCACCGGCATTATGCGCCGCATTTATGCGGCTTGCTGCGCCGCTCTCCAGCCAGGCCTGTTCCGGATGCATGCGATGCTGGGTTGAATCGGCAACCGTCACCGGGAGAAAAGTACCGGGCCCCACATGCAACGTAACGCTTTCGCGCGCCACCCCCTTCTGCGCCAGCCGCGCTAGCAATTCATCCGTGAAGTGCAGGCCCGCCGTGGGGGCTGCCGCCGAGCCGGCCTGGCGCGCAAAAACCGTCTGATAATCGGCTGTATCACGGGCGTCCGCCCGGCGCCGGCCGGCAATATAGGGCGGCAGGGGCATCTCTCCCAGCCGCGCTATGGCTGCGTCCAGCGCTTCGCCGGCAAGAGCAAAGACGATTTCGGCCTCGCCGCCATCGCGCCGGGCCGCCACCGTGCCGGTCAGATCGCCAAACTTTAGGGCGTCTCCCACGACCAGCCGCCTGGCCGGTCGTACCAGCGCCCGAAAGCGGTCTGGCGCCAGCCGGCGATGCAGCAAGACCTCAATTTTTGCCCGGCTGCCGACACGCGCCCGCACCCCATGCAATCGCGACGGCATCACCCGGGTGTTGTTGAGCACCATGACATCGCCCCTGCGCAAATATTCCGGCAGGTCGCGCACCAACCGGTGCTGGATGCCGCCGTCGGGGCTTACGACCAGCATACGCGCCGAGTCGCGCGGCACGGCTGGGCGCAGGGCGATAAGCGCCTTCGGCAAGGGAAAATCAAATAGAGAAACATCCATGAGCGACGGGCTTTAGCAAATCCCGGCATGCAATTGGGAATCCCGCGAAACAGTCCTAACGCAGGCTTTGCAGCACGGCGGCAATGATGCGGTCCTGCGTCCTCTCTTCCAGATCGGCATGCATGGGTAAGCTGACGACTTTCTGCGACAACGCCTCGCTCACCGGTGTGGGGGCGCTGGGGAAATGGGCGTATGCCTTCTGCTTTGACAACGGGATGGGATAATAAACCGCGGTCGGCACCCCTGCCGCTTTCAAATCAGCCTGGAATTTCGTCCGATCCTCCACTTGCAGGGTATATTGGGCCCAGGTCGAAGTCGCGCCCGCGATCACATGCGGAAGGACGATCCGGTTGGACGATGCAAAAGCGTCGCGGTAACGGTTCGCCACACGATTGCGCATCTCGATCTCGGCGCCGAAAACCTTGAGCTTCTCGATCAGGATCGCCGCCTGGATGGTGTCGAGCCGCGAATTATAGCCGATGCGGACATGTTCATAGCGGTCTTCGCCTTGTCCATGCATACGCAGGGACAGCAGGACGTCTTTCAGCCCATCATCATTGGTGAAGATGGCGCCGCCATCGCCGTAACAACCCAGCGGCTTGGCCGGGAAAAAGCTGGTGGCGGCGGCATCGCCGATGGCACCGGCCCGCCTGCCGTCCAGCAAGCCGCCAAAACCCTGAGCGGTATCACAAAGCAGCTTCAACCCTTCGCGCCGCGCGATCGGTTCAAGGGCGCGGTAATCCGCCGGCTGGCCAAACAGGTCCACCGCCATAACCACTTTGGCTGCCAATTTCCCGTCCCTTTTCACCAGCGTGATGGCCGCTTCCAGGCTGGCAAGATCCATGTTGAAGGTGTCGGGCAGCACGTCCACAAACACCGGTGTGGCGCCGGCCAACGCCACCACTTCGCTACTGGCGGCAAAGGTGAAGGCCGGCACGAATACAGCATCGCCCGCGCCCACCCCCCAAGCCCGCAACACCAGCAGCAAAGCGTCCGTGCCGTTGGCGCAAGCGACCGCATGCTTGACCCCTGCCCAATGGGCAATGTCCTTCTCGAACTGCGCCACCTGTGGCCCCAATATCCATTGGCCACCTTCCACGGCCGCACGGATCGCGGCGTAGAGCGGTTCCCCGAGACGACGGCGCTGGGCCTGAAGATCAATAAAGGCAATCGGTTCGGTCATGCTGCTGCTTCTAAAGCCCGCTCTCGATCATGCCGAGACACGAAATATTGCGGATAATACCGTCATTCTTCATCGCCTGGATGACGCAAATGCTGATGCCGCTGTTGCCGCTCCAATTCGTCCACGATCTTTTTAACGTCCTGGGTGGCTTCACGATGGCTGACCAGCACGGCATCAGGTGTCGCCACGATGACCAGGTTATCCACGCCGATCGCTGCGACCAGCGGGCCTTCACTGCGTACATAGGAGTGGTGCACCGCGTGCAGCACCACGTCACCCTGCACCACATTGCCCTCGCCACTACGCTCCGCAATCTCCCAAAGAGATTGCCAGGAGCCGACATCGTTCCAACCCATGTCCACCGGCACCACCGCCGCGGCGCGGGCATGCTCCATCACAGCATAGTCAATAGATTGGGAGGGACAGGCGGCAAACAGAGTCGGGGGCAGGCGAAGGAAATCGGCATCAGCTTCCGCGGCCGCCAGGGCATGGCGACAATGTTCGAGCATCCGCGGCTCAAGCCGTTCCATTTCCGCCAGGAAGGCGGCGGCGGAGAACAGGAACATGCCGCTATTCCAGTAATAGTCGCCGGCCGCGAGATAGGATTCAGCCGTTGGTCGGTCTGGCTTTTCGACGAAGCGCTCGACCGCGAAAGCGCCGGGTAAAGCGCCAAGCTGCTCGCCCCCCTTGACATAACCATACCCGGTTTCAGGCGCCGTGGGGGTAATGCCAAATGTTACCATATAGTCCTGGCAAGCAGCCTTTGCTGCCACCGCGACCGCCGCGCGAAAAGCGGCGCGATCCTTCACCACCTGGTCGGAGGGCATTAGGAGCAGCAGGCATTCAGGATCGCTTGCTGCCACATGCAGCGCGGCGATGGTGGCGGCAGGAGCGGTGTTGCGACCCAAGGGCTCCAGAATGATTTTGGCGCCAGTAATCCCAAAGCCGCGGAGCTGCTCAGCGACGAGAAAACGATGCTGCTCGCCGCAGATCACGATGGGCGCAGTAAAGCCCGGGCCGATGGCACGGGAAAGAGTCTCCTGAATCATGGTATTGGGGCCTGCCAATGGCAGGAGCTGCTTGGGCCGGCTTCTGCGCGACAATGGCCAAAGCCGGGTACCCGACCCGCCTGACAGAACCACCGGCGTTATCAATCTTTCATTCACCTCAGAACCCCGTATTCTTTCAGTGACGCGACTGCACAAATGATATGATAGAGCGAGCTTGCCGGAGCCGCTTCTTCCACAAAGGCGCCATCGTCACGCATCTTGTCCCACCACAGCCCAGTGCATGGGGTGTGCAGATATTGCCAAAGGCTGGCCGCGGCGGCACGGGCTTCGGACTCATGTCCGAGCAACAGCGCCGCCTTTAGCCGCTCGGTCTGGGGCCAAAGCCGGGCGGTAGAGCGGCGCTGTTCAAGGTGGCGATCGGTCTCGTCTACCGCGACGTTACGTTCGGGATCTACACTGCGCCTGGCCGTTTCAAAAAGCATCGAGGCGACATCGTGCGCGGCATTGCAATCGTCCAGCCGAGCCCAGCGTTCTAGCAGCCAAGACCATTCGAACAGATGTCCCGGCTCTACCCTGTTGCCAGCCTCTCCGGGCGCGGGAAACCAGGTCGCATCGAACTGCTCCAACAACACGCCATGTTCACGGTCTATGAATGATGCCATTGCCAGTGCCGCGATCTCCCGGGCCAAAGCGCGCCAGGACCGTTGCCCGCCGGCAACCACCCATGCCAGAGCAGCTTCAAACAGATGCATTTGGGGATTAGAAAGAAACTGCGGGCCGGGCTCGATAAAACCTCCGGCCGAATGGCGGCGCATGACTGCAATGCGACCCATTAACCCTAGGGCGTAATTTTCACCAGGTCCAAGTCCATGTTCATACAGCGCCGCCGCCGCGAGAATGGCAAATGCCTGGTCATAGGTCATTGCCGTCTGGTCAATAATGTCGCCAGTGGGGCCAGCCAAAGTCGCGTACAGCCCGTCCGGCCTTTTGTAGTACCGCTCCAAATAGTTCAGTCCAACCTCAGCAACGTCTCGCCATGGACCCGTCCAGCCTAGCGAGCCGGCATATGCAAAGACAAAACTCTGACGGCCTTGCACCCGGGCTCGCCGTGGCGCGGAAATAGGTTCCCCATCCTGTGCCATCAATTCCTCGAAACCACCCTGAGCCACATCAACGCCCTTGGTAGCCCACAGCGGCAAGGCGCTGTTCATTAGCCAATCGGAGTAAATTTGGGTCCAATCCTGTGCCATGCCATCAGACCTGGCCGAGATATTGCCTCGCCAGCACCTTGCCCTCTTCCACGCCGGGCTGGTCGAAGGGATCAACGCCCATCAACCGTCCCATCAGGATGGTTTCCAGCATGAAATGCATCATCAAGCCGCCTAGCCTGAAAGCATCCACCCTGGGCACATGGATAATTCGCACCGGCCGGCCATTCTTGAACAGGGTTTGGGCGGTGGCGCGACATTCCGCATCCACCAGGTCACCGGGCCGTTTGCCCGCCAGATAATCCAGCCCTAGCTCCCTGGCTGCCGTTTTCGCGATTACCGGTCCCTTGCCCTTCATGTCCACGGACAGGATGGTGAACAACGCATTGCCCGGCCCGTCACGAAAAAGTTGCAGCTGACTATGCTGATCTACCGGCCCCAG
>JAFAVT010000001.1 GCA_019242275.1 Alphaproteobacteria bacterium | reverse complement strand
CGCATCTTGGCCGGATCGGTATGGGCAATGCGCTCGGCCAGCGGCACATGCACCCGAGAAAGCGGGCTGGAGGCGGTATAGGGATCTTCTGGCAGCGTCATGCCGATGGGCTGCGCCAGCACTCCCAAGGGCAGGCAAGCTGCAAGCAGCAATCCGGACCAGGCCAATCTTTTCATAACCCCACCCCGAAAACGATTTTTTGCAGCTTAACCCCCGGTTCCGTCCGCGCCAAAGCCTGTTTTGCAGGCATGGCGCGATTTGCTGCATCGCGGAACCGATGAAATGAGAGACAGGGTTTCTTCGGAACGGGCGCGCCCGCCCGAGGTTGTGAGTGAGGGACTGACGGGCACAACCCTCTCCATAAGGATCTCCCATGAACAAGCAGCACAATTCTGGCTCTGGCTCACAGCAGAAGCAGCAAAAACATCAAGACCAACCCCGCTCGGGCCAGCAGGGCAGTCAGCAGCAGCGCCAGCCCGCGCAGCAAAGCCAGGATCGCGACAACCAGAGCAGCCAGAACGATCAGGGCCGCCGTCCCCAGGAATAAGAGGCCGACCTTAACGGAAGGAACCCGATCTCATTGGCCGGGTTCCTTTCTCTTTGAAAGTTCCATCCTTCTGCCACCCGCCATGGACCTGCGCGTTACCTTCTTAGAACCCGCCGGAGGAAACCGATGTTCAGCATGGTCGTGATCCAGCCTTTGGCGGCGCTGCTGATCGGCATCCTGATCCTGATTCTGCCGCGCCTGCTCAATTATCTGATTGCGATCTATTTGATTTTCATCGGCTTGGTGGGCCTTTTTCCCAACCTCCTCACCAGCCCCGGACATTAAGGGAGATGATGATGGCCACGCCCCTGCATGAGACGCCCGCACCCAAGCTGCCGGAGCATTTGTCCACTGCCAGACCCGCCGCTACTCGCGAGGAGAAAATTGACCGTCAGATGGAAGACACTTTTCCAGCCTCTGACCCGCCATCCTATTCCGGCGGCAATCATGCCATTGGCGCCCCGGTCGGCCGCGAAAGTGAAGCCGCTACACCGGATACGCCGGCGGTGAAGGAAGCTGAGAAGAAAGTGAAGGACGGCACGGTAACGCCGGACACCTACTGATCACTCCATCCCGATCCGTCATCTCATTCTGTTCCTCATCCTGAGCCCGTCGAAGCGCGAGGATTACTTGATGGCGTCCAATACGATGGAGGGCGTCAACACCTGCGGCAGCACCGCTGGCGCGGCGGCGCCGGGCGCATAATAAAGATAAAGCGGCGGCCCCGCTCGCCCATGTTTTGTCAACAGCGCCGTCCCTTCCGGATTGCGGTTGGTCCAGTCCGCCACCAGATAGGCGATCTTCTTCTGCGCAAACGCCTGCTGCACGGATGGGCGGGAGAGCGAAGTCTGTTCATTGACCAGGCAGGAGATGCACCAGGCGGCGGTGGCGTCCACAAACACTGGGCGGTTCTGCGTTCTGAGCTCTTCCAACCGCGCGGCGCTGTAAAGCTCGCTGTTCGGCATCACGCCGGATGACGCCGTCGCGTTCGGCGTGGCGTTCTTCAACTGCGCCACGGCGGCGCCCGCCAACAGCAGCAGCAGGATCACGGCGATGGCGCCGATGGCGCGCCCCCGCGCGGAAAGATCGCGCGTCGCGTTCCACACCCAAGCGGCCAGCGCCAGCGTCACCAGCGCGGCGAAGAGAAAGAGCAGGCCGTTGGCGCCCGTCTGCACCGTCATCACCCAGGCCAGGAAGGCCGCGGCGCCGTACATCGGGAACGCCAGCACCTGCTTGAAGCGCAGCATCCAGGTGCCGGGCTTGGGCACAAACGCCAGCGCCCCGGGCACCAGGCCCAATATCAGGAACGGCAGGGCGAAGCCGACGCCCAGGGCCAAAAAGACCAGCAGCGCCGTCGCCGCGCTCTGGGTCAGCGCGAAGCCCATCGCCGTCGCACCCACCGGCATAGTGCAGGGCGCCCCCACCGCCACCGCCAGCACGCCGGTGAAGAAGGCGCCGGCCGCACCGCCTTTGTGGGTGAGGCTTTCGCCCGCCGTGATCGAGCCGACCTCGAAGACGCCGGACAAGTTGAGGCCGATGACGAAGACCAGCAGACAGAAGCCCGCCACCACGAGAGGCGACTGCATCTGGAAGCCCCAGCCCACCGCCTCGCCGCCCGCCCGCAACAATACCAGAGCCAAGCCTAAGGCGAGGAAACTGATGACCGCGCCGGCGGCATAAGCCAGCGTTTCCTCCACCACCGCCTTGCGCGCACTGCCGGCATGGCGCGCCATCGCCAGCGCCTTCATTGCCAGGATCGGCAACACGCAAGGCATGATGTTGAGGATCAAGCCACCGATGGCCGCCAGCAGCATGGCCAGCCATAGAGGTAACGCATCGGCCGTCGCTCCGTCACCGTTCTCTGGCGGCGCAAAGTTTGCGGCCGGCACCGCCCCCGGCGCGGCCTTTATATTCAGCGCCTGAACACTCCCATCATTTCCGGTCAGCACCAGCACACCGGTCAAGGCCTTGGCGGCGGCGGATTTGGTGCCCGCGGAGACCCTCAGCACCAGGCCGTCATCGCTATAGCCTGTGCGCATGGGAGCGTCGCCGATGACCATTCCGGATTCCAGCGGGAAAAAATCCACCGCCTTGGGATGCGCCGCCACCAGGGACGGCGCTGCCACACGTAGGTCCAGGCACGGCGCTGTCCCGCGCTTGCCTGTGTCGGGATCGGCTTTGCCGACACAGGAAGTCTTGTTTAGTGCGAAGTTCACCGGCCAGGACGAGTCTATGGGGAGGCGCGCCCGCGCTAGAGCGAAATCCCGCGCCAGCGTGGGATCAGGACCGCCGGTGCCGATCTTCACCGGCAATTCCAGCGCCTGTTCTTCCGGAACACAGACATTTTGACAGACCAGATAGCTGACATGCGCCTTCAACCTGACATCCTCGCCCGGCCTTGCCGAGGCGGGCACGGACATCTTCGTCAGCAGCCAGACCTTGTTCTCATAGCCGTAATCCATCTGTTTGAGCGCGGGAACCGGCAGGCGCTTGGGATAAGGCCAGACGATGTCGCTTGGCTTCCATTCGGCCGGCAGGGTCCAGTCAATTTCGGTGGGTATGCCGCCAACTTCGCCGGGGTTAACCCAATAGGTGTGCCAGCCCGGACGAATCCGTTCTTCCAGCGCCAGCCACAGCGTCGCGCCGGGTCGGGCCTCGCCTTCCGCCACCAGCCGCGCCGCCACCTTGGGGGCGCGGTCGATTTCTTCAGCCAGCGCGGGCGCGCAAAATAGCAGGCATAGGGCAAGAAACAGGCGTTTCATGGCCCGTTCCTAGCCCAGATCGAAGGCAAAAGTCAGGCGGCCAGTCTCAATCAGGCCTCTACCTGTACCAGTTTTGGGTGGCCGGCGGCCCGCGCGCCCGGATTGATCAGCATCCACGCCACCGCCCCGGCCAGGGCGAAACCTCCGCCCACCAGGAAGGCGGCCGGCAAATTCCAATGGTCACCCAGCCAGGGCGTGGCGCTGGCCGTGAGGGTGGCGGCCAGCATCCCGCTCATATTCACCAGACCCGAGACCACGCCGGCATGGGGGCCGCCGAAGTCCGCCGCCAGCGCCCAATAGGCGCTTTGCGACAGATAGAGAGCGCCGGCGCCAAGCGCCAGCACGCCCACCGCCAGTGTGACATCGGCGATTTGCGATCCCACCGCCAGCAGCACAGCGGTAATGACCAGGGTCACGGCCGAAAAGGTGCAGCGCCCCGCCCGTATGCTGCTGGACTTGCAAATGCGGTCGGCGATAACCCCGCCCAGGATCGAGCCCACCACCATCATCGCCGGCGGCAGCATGGTGTAGAGCGCACTCTTTTTCAGGTCGAGGCCGAAGACATTCTTCACATAGATGAAAAACCAGGTGAGGAAGATGAAAGCGACCCAGCAGAAGCAGAAATAGGCGAAACAGTTCAGCAGCACGTCCTTGGACGTAAGGATGCGGCCCCAGGGCACCGGAATCTCCGCCGCCTCTTTCCGCCCACCGGTAAGGCCAGCCTTGATATAGGCCAGTTCTCCGGCGTTGACGCTGCCATGCTCTTCCGGCGTGTCGCGGGCATACCAATACCAGATCGCGGCGGCGGCGATGCCGATGGCGGCCGAGACCCAGAACGAGGTGCGCCAGCCATAGGAAACCATCAACCAGGTGATGAAAGGCGCGGTCAGCGCCGCACCGGTGCCGGTGCCGGCGAAGATCATGCCATTGGCCTTGCCGCGCTCTTCGGTGGGAATCCAGGTGGAGGTAAACTGGTTAGACGAGGGATACATCACCGCCTCGCCCATGCCGAGCAGGAAGCGCACGGTGAGAATCATGAAAAAGGCGTTCGCCATGTCGGGGCGGATCAGGGTGACGCCCACCGTGAAAGCACCCCACCAGAACAGCCCACCGGTCAGCACTCTGCGGGGGCCGAACCGCTTGGCCAACCAGCCGCCGGGAATCTGGAACAGGCCATAGCCAGCCAGGAAAGCACTCAGGACATAACCCAATTCCTGGTTACTGATATGGAATTCCGGCATCAACTGCACGCCGGCGATGGAGATGTTGGTGCGATCGAGATAGGAAATCGCCGCCAACAGAAAGATGCCGATGGTCAGAACGACGCGAATTCTGGACCTGTTCATGCACGCATCTCCCAAGACTGTTGTTATGGTTTGTGCGCCACGTTAGCTAGGGGGTGCCGGAGGGTCAATGACACCCTCTTGGTTCGACTGGCTTGCCATGAGGATATCTCTATCATTCCTCATTCTGAGCGTGTCGAAGAATGAGGGCGTAAAAGGCAAACATGCGCGTAACGGCAGGAAAATTCGGCGGGCGGACGCTCGTGGCGCCGGACGACTGCCGTGTCCGTCCCACCTCTGACAAGGTGCGGCAGGCGATCTTCAATATTCTGGAGCATCGCGATTTCGCAAACGGTTTTGCGCTTGAAGGTGCCGCGGTGATTGACCTCTTCGCCGGCACCGGCGCGCTGGGTATCGAGGCCTTGTCGCGAGGCGCAAAGTTCTGCCTGTTCGTAGATGACAATGCCGACAGCCGCGCCTTGCAACGGCAGAATGTCGAAAAGATGGGCCTGACCGGCGTCTCGAAAATCTGGCGCCGCGACGCCACCGACCTGGGGCCGCTCAACACCGGCAGCGGCGGACCGTTCAACCTGGCCTTTCTCGACCCGCCCTATCGCATGGGGCTGGCGGAAAAATGCCTCGCCAGTCTGAAGGCAGGTAACTGGCTGGCGGCGGATGCCGTGATTGTGGTCGAGACCGCCGCGGATGAAACGCTGGACGCGCCGGGCTTCACGATGCTCGACGAACGCGTTTACGGAGAGACGCGGGTGGCACTTCTAGCTATCGAATGATTTTTGAGTATTTTGAACGTGCTGAATTCTGCTCTGCAGTCTTCTGACAACCATGGGCAAAATCGCCAGCAGCCCGCCAATACAAAATAAAAATGAAAATATAACAGCAGAGTACTCCTTGTTTAGCCACGCCGGAATTTCGTGAAAATGCAGCGCATAAAATACGACAAATGCCAGCAGACTAATGGCAAACACCAGGATTAAGCACCCAACAATGACAATAAATCTCGCCTGTTCGAGGATAATCCTTCTGAACAGGCCGGAAAATATCGCCGCAATGGGGATAGCAAGAATAATAGATAAACTCGCAAATTCCATCCAACTTTCTTGATCAATCAGGATGTCGTCGTGAATTTTCCATCCGAAGAAAATCATAAGAATCAGATATATTGACAACATGGTTAGGCGCCGGGCTGTCCACTTGCTCGAATCCATGTTCACCTACCGCCGCCCAAACAACTTCTCGATATCCGCGAGTTTCAACTCGACGTAAGTCGGCCGGCCATGGTTGCACTGGCCGCTATGAGGGGTGGCTTCCATCTCACGCAGAAGCTGGTTCATTTCTTCCGGCAAAAGGCGCCGCCCCGCCCGCACGCTCATATGACAGGCCAGCGTCCCCGCCACCTCTTCCAGCTTTTCCTTCAGCGCCAGCGCATTGCCGGTCTCGGCGATTTCATCGGCCAGGTCGCGCACCATCGCCTTGACATCCAGCTTGCCCAGCATGGCCGGGACTTCCCGCACCACCACCGCGTCCGGCCCGAAGGCCTCGATCACCAACCCCAGTTCCGCCAATTCGCCGGCGCGGGCCGTGACACGCGTCACTTCCGACGGATCAAGGTCCACCACTTCGGGGATCAAGAGCGGTTGGCGGTGGATACCGCCATTGGCCAGCGCCTTTTTCATCTTCTCATAGACCAGCCGCTCATGGGCGGCATGCTGATCCACGATGACGATGCCGTCCGCCGTCTGGGCCACGACATAGGTTTCGTGCAACTGCGCCCGCGCCACGCCGAGGGGATAATCGGGAGCGGCCGGCGCAGCCGGCGCTTCCTCCATTCGCACTGAGGGCGGCACTGAACCAGCATAAGAGGTAGCAGCCTCGCGCATGGCATAAAAGGGCGCCGCTTCGCGGGCGCCGGCGGCGGAGAATATGTTGGGCGACTGGAAGTTGGACGGTTCGGGGGCAAAGGCCGATGTTCTGAAAGAATCCAGGGCTTCCGCCGCCACGGTGGTGGAAGCGCGGTGCCCCGCCTCTCCCAGCGCGTGCTTCAAAGCACCGACAATCAGCCCCCGCACCAGGCCGGCATCGCGAAAGCGCACTTCGGTCTTCGCGGGATGCACATTCACATCCACAAAAGCCGGATCGCATTCCACAAACAGGGCCAGCGCCGGATGGCGGTCGCGCGCCAAAAAATCGGCATAGGCGCCTCGCACTGCCCCCACCAGCAGCTTGTCGCGCACCGGCCGGCCATTGACGAAGAGGAATTGCATCGCGGCGTTGGCGCGGTTGTAGGTGGGAAGGCCTGCATAACCGCTCAGCGCCACGCCTTCGCGCACGGCATCAATTTTCACCGCATTATCGCCAAATTCGCGCCCCATGATTTTGGCCAGCCGCGGCAAGCGACCATCCAGCAGATCGCCGGCTACCGGCAAGTCCAGCGCCGGCCTGCCGTCCATGGTCAGGGCGAAGGCGATGTCCGGCCGCGCCATCGCCAGCCGCTTCACCATGTCGAGGATCGCCAAATCTTCCGAGCGGGGCGATTTGAGGAATTTCAGCCGCGCCGGCGTGGCATAGAACAGTTCGCGCACTTCGGCGCGGGTGCCGTGCTGGCCTTTGCCAAGAAACCCCACGGGCGACGGCCCCTGCACCATCCCGCCATCCACCTGTATCTGCGCCGCCTCGCCATCCGCCGTGCGACTGGCAAGGCTGAGCCGCGCCACCGCGCCGATCGAAGGCAGTGCCTC
>JAFAVT010000224.1 GCA_019242275.1 Alphaproteobacteria bacterium | reverse complement strand
ATGGTGACATCGGCACTATGATCGCAATGCTGTTGCAGCATTACTTCATAGTCCATTTTGTAAACATGATCGCCCGCCAGGATCACCATATATTCCGGACCATAGGATTCAATGATGTCAATGTTCTGGAAGACGGCGTCGGCCGTGCCTTCATACCATTGGGTCTCGGAAACGCGCTGCGACGCTGGCAGAATATCGAAACTTTCGTTTCGCTCCGGCCGGAAGAAATTCCAGCCATTCTGTAGATGGCGGATCAGGGAATGGGCCTTGTATTGGGTAGCGACCCCGATGCGGCGGATGCCGGAGTTCAGAGCGTTGGAAAGCGCAAAATCAATGATGCGCGCCTTGCCGCCGAAATAGACCGCGGGCTTGGCCCGGCGGGCGGTAAGGTCGCCCAAGCGGCTGCCTCGCCCGCCTGCCAGGACATAGGCCATGGCCTCGCGGGCCAGAGGCTGGGAACGCCGGATCGCCATGCTCGTCCTCCCTGCTTAGTTTTGGTGCTCCAGAAGAATGGTCGCCAGAGGCGGTAGGGTGAGCGTGAGGATATTGTCCTTAGTTTCCACAACGCCCAGATTGCCGACGCCGCTGCCGCCATAAGCTTGCGCGTCGCTATTGATAAGCTCCCGCCAGCGGCCCGAAACCGGTACCGGCACACGATAGTCGCCGCGCGGCACCGGCGTCAGGTTTGCCACCACCAGTACCGGCGCAGCGCCCGGCGCATGCCGGGTCCAGGCGAAAACCGAGTTGGCGCTGTCGTCCACCACCGCCCAGGCGAAGCCTTCGCCTTCGCAGTCGCGGGCATGGAGGGCGGGGGTGGCGCGATAGGTGCGGTTAAGGTCGCGCACCAGCGCCTGCACGCCGGCATGGGAAGGCGCATTCAGCAATTCCCAATCCAGGGACCGGTCCTGGTCCCATTCCCGGCGCTGCGCAAATTCCTGGCCCATGAACAACAGCTTCTTGCCGGGATAGCCCCACATCAAGGTGTAATAAGCCCGCAGATTGGCGAATTTCTGCCAGTCGTCACCGGCCATTTTGGTGAGCAGGGAGCCCTTGCCGTGCACCACTTCGTCATGGCTGAGCGGCAGGACGAAATTCTCGCTAAAAGCATAGAGCAGGCCAAAGGTGATATCGTTATGGTGATGACGGCGATGCACTGGATCGCGCGCCATGTAGCGTAGCGTGTCGTGCATGAAACCCATGTTCCATTTAAAGCCGAAACCCAGGCCGCCATCATGGGCCGGCCGGGTAACACCGGGCCAGGAGGTGGATTCCTCGGCCACGGTGAAAAAGCCGGGATGCGCGCCATAGACGGCGCGATTCATGGCGCGCAGGAACTCCACTGCCTCCCAGTTTTCGCGCCCACCTTGGGCATTGGGAATCCACTCGCCTTCTTTGCGGGAATAGTCGCGGTAAAGCATGGAGGCGACAGCATCCACGCGCAAGCCGTCCACATGGTAGCGTTCGGCCCAGAACAGGGCGTTGTTGACCAGGAAAGACACCACTTCGCGGCGGCCAAAATTGTAGATGGCGGTATTCCAGTCCGGATGCAGACCCTGGCGCGGGTCGTCATGTTCATAAAGGGCGGTGCCGTCAAAGCGGATCAAGCCGTGTGGGTCGGTGGGAAAATGCGCCGGCACCCAGTCCACCAGCACGCCAAGGCCGGCGCGATGGGCGCCATCAACAAAGCGGGCAAAGCCTTCCGGCGGCCCGAAACGGGATGATGGCGCATAGAGGCCGGTCGTCTGGTAGCCCCAGCTAGGATCGTACGGATGCTCGCTCACCGGCAGGAACTGGATATGGGTGAAACTCATCTCCACGGCATAGGGGATAAGCTTGTCGGCCAGTTCGTCCCAACTCATATACCAGCCATGAGCATTGCGCTGCCAGGAGCCGGCATGAACTTCATAGATGGAAATGGGCTGCCGGCGAGGATCAACGCCCGCCCAATGCGCCCGGTGTGCACCATCGCCCCATGCATGTGAGGCCGGCGCCGTGGTCAGTGAGCCGGTCTTGGGCCGCAATTCCGATTGAAAGGCGAAAGGATCGCCTTTCAGTGGCAGCAACGACCCGTCCGCACCGATAATCTCGAATTTGTAGATCCGTCCTTCCGCCAAATCTGGAACAAAAATCTCCCAGACGCCAGTGTCGGCGCGGCGGCGCATCTGATGGCGGCGCCCATCCCAGTCATTAAAGTCGCCCACCACGGACACACGCTGCGCATTGGGCGCCCAAACCGCGAAATGCACACCATGGGCGCCTTGATGTTCAATCTCTTGCGCACCCATCTTGTCGTAAAGCCGGCGGTGCGAACCTTCCGCCATCAGGTAGTCGTCCACCGGGCCGAGAACTGGGCCGAAACTGTAAGGGTCCGTCACCCACCATTGCGCCCCGGCGCTCTTGGCCCGATATTTCAAAGGCTGCGGTTGCCCGGCAATAATCCCTTCAAAGAGCCCGCGGGGATCGGTGCGTGGCAACAGACCAAGGCTGCGGCCTTTCAGGTCATGCGCTTCGGCGGTATCGGCGCCTGGGATCAGCGTGCGGGCAAAGGTGCCGCCGGGGCCGGCATGGGCACCCAGCAAGGAAAAGGGATCGGCTTGGCGCCCCGCCAGCAAGGCCTCGATCGCGGCGCGCCCCGGCTTCATGCCATCCCCCAGATATCGCGGGCATATTCGCTGATAGTGCGGTCGGAAGAAAACCAGCCAACATGCGCAATATTGCGCACCGCCGCGGCATGCCATTGGCGCTTGTCGGTCCAGCGCGCGTCAGCGTTGCGCTGAGCTGTGAAATAGGCCTCGAAATCGGCCGCCACCAGGAACCAATCATGGTCGTAAAGCCCACCGATCAGATCGGTGTAGCGATGGGGATCATCAGGGGAGAAGACTCCGCCGGCGATGGCGGAGAGAGCCTGAGAAAGTTCGCGGGTGCTTTCGATCAGAGCGCGGGGATTATAGCCGTTCTGGCGGTGGGCCGCGACGTCGTCGGCAGTCAGACCGAAGATCAGCATGTTCTCTGCGCCGACCCGTTCCATAATCTCAATATTGGCGCCGTCCAGGGTGCCGATGGTAAGAGCGCCGTTCAGCGCCAGCTTCATGTTGCCGGTACCGGAAGCTTCCATGCCGGCGGTGGAAATTTGTTCCGACAGATCGGCGGCCGGCATTATGTCTTCCGCCAGGGTAACATTATAATTGGGCAGAAATGCCACTTTCAGCAGTCCGGCCACCGCGGGATCGGAATTTATACGTCGGGCCACATCATTGATGAGTTTGATGATCAGTTTGGCATTGTGATAGCTGGGCGCGGCCTTTCCGGCGAAAATTTTGACTCGGGGCACCCAATCCCGTTCCGGGTGGCTGCGGATCTGATCATAAAGCGCCACCGTCTCCACGATATTGAGCAACTGCCGCTTATACTCATGAATGCGCTTGATCTGGACGTCGAACAGGGCGTCGGGGTTAAGCTCCAGACCCAGCAGATCGCGTATCTTACGTGTCAGGGCGACTTTGTTGGCCCGCTTTGCCTCGGCAATGCGCTCCACAAAACCCGCATCATCGGCCAAGGGCGCCAGCGCACTTAGCTTTTGCGCGTCATCCAGGAAGTCGGAGCCGATAGCTTCCCGTATCAGGCTGGTAAGTCCGGGATTGCATTCCTTCAGCCAGCGCCGCGGCGTGATGCCATTGGTCTTGTTGTTGATGCGATCAGGGTAGAGCCGGTGCAAGTCGGCAAAGACCGTCTGCTTCATCAGTTCGGTATGAAGTGCCGCCACTCCATTGACGCTGTGAGAACCGGTAAAAGCCAGATTTGCCATCCGCACCCGTCTTTCACCGCTTTCATCCACCAGCGAAAGCATGGCGACGGCATGGTCATCCAAGGCGTGACGACGGGCGTCGCGCAGCAATTCTCCATTAATGGCATAGATCAGTTGCATGTGCCGCGGCAGCAGACGCTCGAACAGGGGCAGGGGCCAGCTTTCCAGTGCCTCAGGCAACAGCGTGTGATTGGTGTAGCCTATGGTGGCGCGGGTGATTTCCCAGGCATCGGCGAAGCCAAGTTTGTGATGATCAATCAGCAGACGCATCAGCTCGGGTACCGCCAGCGCCGGGTGGGTGTCGTTAAGCTGGATTGCTGCCTTCTGCGGCAGGGTTCGGATGTCACCAAAATACTGAATGTGCCGGCGTAGAATGTCCTGGATGGAGGCGCTGGAGAAGAAATACTCCTGGCGAAGGCGCAATTCCTGCCCGGCGGGCGTGGAATCAGCCGGATATAGCACCCGTACCAGACGCTCGGCCCGCGCTTCCTCGGCCAGGGCGCCGATATGGTCGCCGGCGTTGAAGGCGTCCAGCCGGATCGGATCCAAGGCCAGGGCATTCCACAGCCGCAGCGTGTTCACACGCCGTCCGCGCCATCCCACCACCGGTGTATCCATTGCCTCGGCCCGTACCGCCTCGGCCGGCTGCCAGTGCACTGCACCATCAATATTGCCGATCACCTCGCCGCCAAAGCCGACAAGATAAGATGTCTCGCGCCGCTCAAATTCCCAGGGATTGCCGTGCGCCAGCCAGGTCTCGGGATATTCGATCTGCCAGCCATCCTTGATGCGCTGGCGAAACATGCCATTGACATAGCGGAGGCCATACCCGCAGGCCGGCAAATCCAGCGAGGCCAGACTCTCCATGAAGCAGGCGGCTAATCGCCCGAGGCCGCCATTGCCCAAAGCAGCATCGGATTCAAGTTCCTCAATGATGGCGAGATCAACGCCATAGCGGGCCAGCGCCTTTCTGACTTCATCGGTAGCGTCGAGATTGGAAAGCGCATCACGGAGCAGCCGGCCCAGCAGGAACTCCAGGCTCAGATAATAGACCCGCTTGGCTCCTGCAGCGTGCATCGCACGGGTTGAAGCCATCCAGCGGTCCACGATTTCATCGCGCAGGGTGAGAATGGTGGCCGTGAGCCAGTCATACGGCTTGGCGGTCCGTTCATCCTTGCCAATCCGGTGCAGCAGGTTGTCAATCAGCCGCTCGGCAAAGGGTCGTAGGGGCGGCGGCACGGGGAGCTGGGACATGGCTATCGGGGACGGGGTGAAAGAGGAAAATGCTACACGCTCCGCCCCGCCAGAGCCAGCGCACCCAATAATCAGTATTCCGCGACAAGGATTTGTCGGCTTGGATCAGGCGGGTCTTCCCAAGAATCCCCTATGGTAAACGCAATTCGATGCCTGCAAGCTGCTCTCCCCTGCGCTCCGACCATGAGATTAGGATAGCGAGAAAATGGTCATGGCGGCTTCAGTAGGGCCGCGCGGCGGCGCGCGGCCGGCAGGTCGAAAGGTTGCGCCACTCCCAGCCGCCGCCGCCAGTTCGGGTGTTCGTCCACTGTGCCGGGAATGTTGGGTTGCTCGATTTCGCCGGTCAAGTCTTCGGCCGTCACCAAACGCAGCGGTGACGGCGCCCTGGCCAAGGCCGTGAACACGCCGTCCACAAAAGCGGCGGCTGTTTTCGGTATCGTTCCTCTGGCCCCGCCGGCGCGCAGCGCCTTCCACAAAGCACGCTTTTCGCGTGCCCGCGCCTTGCCGGCTTCGGCTTGGTTTTTTCCTGTGATTCTTTCGCGCCAGTCTAGGTCGCGTCCCCTCCACCAACCGGCCAGCGTAGGCAGGTCATGGGTGCTGGTGAGCGCCGCATTATATGCCGGCCAGGACCGCGGTGGCAGGAAGTTGCCTGCGGCATCGCGGGCGAACCACAGCACGTCCATTCCCAACAAGCCCGCGCGATGTATGCGCTGACGGAATGTGGGCGGGACAGTACCCAGGTCCTCCGCAATCACCAAGGCGCGGTGTCGTTGTGATTCCAAACACAACAAGCCCAATAGACTCTCGAACGGGTAGTGCAAATAAGCGCCTTCGGTGGCGGCGAACCCTTCCGGCACGACCCACAACCGCATCAGGCTCATGGCATGGTCCAGCCGGATGCCGCCGGCACGGCGCATGGCCGTCCGCAGCATGGCGAGAAAACCGCCATAGCCGTTGGCGCTCAAGCCGGATGGGGAAAAGGTTGTCAGATTCCAGTTCTGGCCTTCGCTGTTGAAAGCGTCGGGCGGCGCGCCGATGGAAAGTCCCTGCAACATTTCATTATTGCCGACGGTGTCGCTGCCGCGAGGATCCACGCCGAC
>JAFAVT010000092.1 GCA_019242275.1 Alphaproteobacteria bacterium | reverse complement strand
CAACCCGGCTAACGCGGCTAAATAGTCCTGGCGCGCTTCGGCCAGACGCCCCTGGCGCCGCCGGACGTTGCCGCGGTTATTAAGAGCATAGGTCGCACCGGGTGCGAGCCTCAGGACCGCGCTGTAATCACCCGCTGCATCCTCTAGCTGCCCCATGCTGTCCAGCGCAACCCCACGGGCAAAAAGCGCTTTGACGCGCTCAGCTGCCGGTAGGGCTGGGACCGAAAGTGCCAGGGTAAAATCCGCTATGGCCACCTCGTTCGTGCCTAATGCCTGATACGCCAGGCCACGAGCAATCAATAGGCGGCTGCGTGTAGGACCGTCGAGATCTGGCTTGCTGAGTCCGGCGTCTGCCAGGGCGACAGCCTCATGATACTGCCCCATGGCTACCGCGTCCGAGGCATCCGTCCATAGGACTTCCAAGGCGCGTGCAGCTCGCGCGGACTCCGAGAACGAAAGACCCAGTAGCAACAAGAGAAGAACGCGCCACAATCCCATGCCGCAATCGCCGTCCCGATGGAAAATAGGGTTGAAAAACTGGACAGTAGCAGTGTTACCATGCAAAGAAACAGGCCCCTGCCGGAACCATCTCGATGCACGATATAAGGCCTGTCCGCAAAGCCGTCTTTCCTGTGGCCGGCATGGGGACCCGCTTCCTGCCTGCCACTAAGGCAATACCTAAAGAGATGCTGCCGGTGGTGGATAAGCCGGTGATCCAGTATGCTGTCGAAGAGGCGCGCGAAGCAGGAATAGAACAGTTTGTCTTCATCACCGGCCGCGGCAAGCATGTCATCGCCGACCATTTCGATCATGCCTATGAACTCGAATCGTTGCTAGCTAATCGTGACAAGACCAGTGAGTTGAATAGTCTTCTGGAAATGCTGCCCAAGACCGGCTCGGTTAGCTTCGTCCGCCAGCAGCAGCCTCTGGGGCTGGGCCACGCCGTCTGGTGCGCCCGTCACTTTGTAGGTAACGAACCATTCGCTGTGGTCCTGCCAGACGATTTAATGGTGGGCAAGCCCGGCGCCCTCACACAAATGATCACAGCTTATAAAAAAGTCGGCGGCGGGGTCATTGTGGCGGCGGAGGAAAAGCCCCAAGAGGAGGTGAAGCGCTACGGTGTGGTCAACCCGGGGACCAGAGAGGGCAATATTACCGAAGTCAAAGGCGTGGTCGAAAAACCACCCATGGGGACCGAGCCCTCCAATCTTTGCGTAATTGGCCGCTACATTCTGCAACCGGAAGTCTTTGCGATTCTTGATAAACAGGAACGTGGTGCGGGAAACGAGATCCAACTGACAGACGCTATGGCGCAAATGATTGGGCAGACCCCATTTCATGCCGTCAAGACCGCTTGCCAGCGTTATGACTGCGGAGACAAGGTGGGTTTTTTAGCCGCCAACATCGCGGTCGGCTTGTTACGCCCAGACATCGCGCCTGACCTAAGGGCTGCCCTCAAGAAGGCTGGGTTGTAATCGCTCATGAATCTTCCGAGCGTAAGAGCTAGCTTGATCACGCTACTGCTGCTCGGGGGCTGCAGTTCGCAGCAAAACGACTGGGGAACTTACCTCCAATTATTGCGCCATAGCCTTAGCGGCAACTTTGGCAAGAGCTCGATTAGCCGCGGCCAAGCGGCAGCGATTCCCTACGCCAGCTTAGGTTATCGCATTAACGGCAGCAGCGAAGCCATTCTGGTCCTAGCCACCGATAGCAACGGTGGTCAACTGTGGACCGCTTCCAGTCACATTGTCTTGATAACGCACGGTGGCCGAATTATTCGCAGCATCGGGCTACCGCACGATATCGCTGGCATCAAGGCTACGGGAACGCAGGACCTACGGCCCCTTTCTGACGCTCTTCACGGGCCATTTCGCAGCAACCGAATCGCAGACCTACCAGATATGGGGGCGTATGACATATCGCTTAGTTGCGTTACCCGATCGGTGGGTGCGCAAAATATCACCATAATCGGTGTCACCATCCCCACAATGCGGGTGGACGAAACCTGTCAGAGCACCAAACCTCGGTGGTCCTTTACTGACAATTATTGGATAGATGCCGACACCGGCTTCGTTTGGCATTCCGTCCAGCACATACATCCTGCCGGAACCACAATTCAGTTAGAAATCTTTCGTCCCCCGGGCTGAACTCAAAAAATAGGGCGCAGCGAAGCTGCGCCCATTTCCTGAACACGAACCTGCCCTGAGATCAAGGCAAGCTATTAGTGGAACTTGTAGTCGGGGTAGTAACTACATTACCGCCGGGATTGCTTACCACCATAATAATGCCGCCGATAACGATGGCTGCACCGAGAAAAAACAGCAGCGTGTTGGGGCCCATTAAGGTCGCCTCTTTGGCCCCAGCAGGCTTCCCGGCAGGCAACGGAGCAATCGGCTGTGTGCTAGCGTACACGTTTGAGACCATGAGGCCAGTGGCCACAAGAAACGCGAAAATGGTCCGCATAGAATACCCCATTATTGTTCGTAACGCCGGAAGCCGGCCAGCTTTTAATATCCCCTGGCTCATTGTCAACGAAAGAAACCCAAGTTCGGACTAATGTTGCAGTGCGGCATGGCAGACCATAGGGGTTTGATCGTTTATCAAAGAAGATCAATCGCCTTACGTCCCTGCGCCCCCTTACATTTGAGATACTTCCCCTAGCGCGGCCCGCACCTCCGCCGCCTCTATTTTGACAATACAGCTACGGAGGCAACTGTAACCGCCAACTGGCTTAAAATTTGGGTAATATCAACAATCGTCTGACGGAGGTCGAGCGGTGAGATGTCGCGTGGCACGACAATAGTGCTGCCAGGTGGCAAGGCGTTTACCGAACTAAAGCGAAGCCAGGACCTTTCCAACTTCCGCGCCGATCCGTCCGGGAGCACCACAAAGGCGTCACTCTCATCAGCCAGGCTATTATATCCGCCGGCGCGCTGAATATAATCCCCGACAGATGCACCGCTCATATAGGGAAAATTGCCCGGCTGCATTACTTGTCCTAGCACGGAAACGACGGCAGGGCGCGGCGGAATATAGATGACATCACCTGTCTCTAGGATGGGATCGAGGCCAGGATTGGCTGCTAAGATGCCCGGATCAGCCTGAATGGCGATGCGACCAAGCGCTTTCTGACTGCGCAACTCCGAAACGAAGCTTTGCAGCGCAGCAAACGAACTGGGATCAAGCCGGTTGTTTCCGGCGCGGGTCATGCTCAAAAGAAGTTGATCTTCGATCTGCCGAGCTGTCCGTGAGTAACCCTCCTGTTCCACGGCAGCTGCTGATCTGCGCAGGAAAATTGTACCGTAAGGATAGGCGGCACTAGTCAGCCCACCCGCCCGCGCCAGCAAGTCGGAAAGGTGCTCGCCGCGCGTTAGCCTATAAGCGCCGGCAAACCGCACTTCCCCCTGAAGAGTGGCCGTGCCGATATCAACATCGGTGAATACCTGATTGAAGTGAAATGTGTCATGCGGCTTCACTATATAGTTCGCGAGGGTCGCTGACGTCAGTGAAAGCCTGCTTACCTGAGTAACTGAGCGGCCGCTGCCGGGTTCCACATTCGTGGAAATCACTTCGACCCCACTGGCATCGGCCCAATTCTTCGTGCCGCCAGCTGCCATCACGAGATCCTGCAGGGTCACGTTGGTCCCGATAAAATAAAGTCCTGGCCCGCGCACCGCCCCTTCGATGGCGACTTGGCTGTCAGTGAGAAAATTGGTCAGGACCAGGGGATCAACCCCCAATTGCTGAGCCATTTGAACCATCGTCGAAGCTTCCCGATTCTGCTCGAAGGTCCCCGGAGTGGTAGTCTGACTAAGAAAATTCGGTGCAGGCGCGCCTGACGGCGGCGAGGAAACTACCGCCGCACCGGCCTGTCCCGAAATATTAGTGCGATTTATTGATCGCGAAGCAAGCGATTGAGCGGTGTTTTGCTCAGCGGTCACGCTATCAGCCGAAGAGTTCGCCCCCCCCAAGATAGCGCCGGTCAGCGATTGACCCTGCGCATTCGCGGCCGGCGTCGCACTCGTGCCGAGAGTGACGTTGGCAAGAGGATTGCGGAGCGATTCCTCCTGACCTGTGCGCCACTGGTCAAAATCTTGAACAGTTGCT
>JAFAVT010000182.1 GCA_019242275.1 Alphaproteobacteria bacterium | reverse complement strand
CCATAGGGGAAGTTGGCATCGCTACCGAACTGGCTGACCAGCCAGCTATCGGCGGTGGTCTGGCTGCCGTCGTGAAACTTGACCCAAAGATAGTCCACCCCGGCGCGGTTGAATTCCGGGATGGCATAGCCCTTGTTGGCATCCGGCGTGCCGGAGCCGTAAGTGGCGGCGCTGCCATTGACGAAGATTTGCGAAAGCCCGCTCACCGGCAGATCGGAAAGCGCGATCACCAATGTCAGATAGGCGTTAGGAGTCTTGCCGGCCGCGCCCCAGGTGTTGGCATAGGCCAGTTTCGGCGTAGCGACGGCGCCGGTGCCGATGATGAAGGTGCGCGGCTGAACCCCGCCGGTCTGCAATTGCTGGCCGCCGCCGCCGCCGACGCTACCGGATTTGCCGAGCAGCGCCTGCGAGAGAAAGCTGAGGCCCGCTGCCAGCGCGGTATTGACGGCAAAGGCCGTCAGGGTGGCGCCCCAGGTCCATGCCGCGACGGCCGCGGCTGTCTGCACTGCGCCGAAATAGGTTAGCACCGCCGCAATGGCGCCGGAAATGGGATCGGCCTGCGCCGCAGCCGGCATCACCGCCACCAGCAGGGCGGTGAGGATCAGAACCCGGGCGCGCATGTCAGACCCGGAAGGCGCGCAAGATGTTAAGGCGCGAAGTCTGGGAAAGCCCCCTGGCGCCAAGCACGGTGACGGCCGCGCCGGTCACCACGCCGATGGAAAGACCTTCATTCTCGCCAGGCAAGGTTGCCAGATCGCCATGGCCGGCGAAGGCGGGCGGGACTTCCTCAAACAGCGAAGCCAGCAGTCCGCCAATGTCATCATGCCCGGCAGCGGCCAGAACAGCGCGCGCTTCATCGGCCGTGGCGTAGCGACCGCGCCATTCCGCGCCCAGATCAATGCCGGTCATGGCGGCCACGCAGGGCGCGGCCAGGCCAAGGGCGCAGTCATGTTCGCCCCATTGAAAGGGCCGCCGGCGCATGTCTTCCAGGCAATCGTTCAGCCGGGTGCGCCAGCCGGGTAACCGCTTCATGCCACGATTTCCGCCGGAACCGAAACACCGACCACTTTTCTTTGCGCGTTCAAGGCGTCATTCTTCTGGCCCCAGAAGATGTTCCATTTTCCCACCACGGCCATGTCCTTGTAGAAGCGGTCGCCGCTGTGGCGAAGCTGCTGGCTTTCATCACTGCACACATCGGTGTTGATGCGGGTCAGTTCGCGGGTGTGGCTGGCCAGGGTCAGTTGCACCGACCCTGCTTCGCCTTCCTGCGGCGTGTTCACCACGCATTTGTCCACCGTGCCGATGAAACGGCACAGCGGCTTTGCCACCAGCGTATTGGTGCTGATGTTGAAAATGCCGCGATGCACCTGGGCCGCAGCGCCCTTCAGATCGGCGCCCATCACGGCGGCGGCAACCGCATCGCTGACCTGGGAGAGCTTGACAGCAATGGTGCGGATGGAAATGCCGCTGACCAGGGGAATATCGTCAATTTCAAGCGCGACATCGCCGCCGGCATAGGTCAGCACGGCATCGGCGCCGCTGTCGCCATCAACCACCGTAGCGGTGATGGTATCAAGCCCGGTCCAGAAGCCGAAGGAAACCGGGCTGCCGTCATCCAGCGACTTGCCGGTCAGGTAAAGGAAATCGCGCGCCTGAACGGCGCGGGCCTGCAAGGCGGCCAGGGTGGTGCTGTCAATGATCGGCATTATTGCGCCTGGCTGGCCTTGAAACTGATAACCCCGCCATTGACGGCGTCGGGCACGGAAAGCGAGCCCGGCACCAGCGCCATCACGCAGGACGGGTTTTTCACCGCCACCGCATCATTGACGGCCTGGCCGGTGCGCACGGCCGGGCGGACTTCGAAGTTGCCGGTGATGCCGCTGCCATTGGCGGTGAAGGCCTCCATCGCACGGTAAAGACACAGCACGCCATCACTGGCGCGCGTGGCGCGGATCATGTCACCAACCGCGCCTTGATAGCCCGCGGGCAGGCTTTTCAAACTCAAGGTCTTGCCGTTGGCGATGGCGCTGATGGCGACGCTGGTGCCGCTGAAAGAACCGCCGGTCGGCCAGGTGCCGTTCGGGTAATTCAGCGGGTAATAGGCGGCGAAGTCATAGCCATAGAACAGGCCCTTGCCGTTATCCAGGCTTTCCAGCCGCGCCGACCAGGCCCGCACTTCGCTGGGCTTGAGCCAGCGGCTGCGGGCCGACAGCAGCCATAGCGGCGGGCGCAATTCCTTCACCCGCACCAGCCCGGA
>JAFAVT010000333.1 GCA_019242275.1 Alphaproteobacteria bacterium | reverse complement strand
GCCACGCCGGTCATGGTGCTTTTGCCAAACATAGCCAACGCCATGGTGCCGCCGGTCAGCAGCACCAGTGTGGAAACTTCGGCCGATTTGACGACGTCGCCCTGTTCTCGCGCCTGATCCAGCCGTTTCTGTGTCGGCTGTTCGGTCTGTTGTGACGGGTCGCGATCGTCGGCCATTTACAGAAATACCGCCAACTGCGCCGCGTAGAAATTGAGGAAGATGGTCATCATCGCGCCCAGCATGGCGAGAAAGATGAGAAAGCCGCAGGCGATATTGATCGGCACCGCCACAAAGAAGATCTGCAATTGCGGCATTAGCCGCGCCAGGATGCCGAGCCCGGCATAGACGGCAAAGCCAAAGACCAGGAAGGGCGCCGCCAATTGGAAGCCCAGCGCGAAGGCGCCGGAGACCAGATTGACTGTCAATTGCGCCATGTCCCCCGTGGGCAAGTGTCCCCCCGGCGGCAGCATGCGATAGCTGCCGGCAATGGCGCCGATGGCCAGGTGATGCAGGTTGGTGAGAAAAACCATCAGCGTACCCAGCAGGGAAAGAAAATTTCCCATCGAGGCGCCCTGGGTGTTTTGGGTCGGGTCCAGAGTCTGGGCATAAGCAAGGCCGGTCTGGGTGGCGATCAGGGTGCCGGCGACATTCAGCGCGCTCATAATGATGCGCGCCATGGCGCCGATCAGCACGCCAACTGTCACCTCTTGGGCAATCAGGATCACCAGCGCTACCGAAGTGGCGGGGGCGATCTCGTGATAGGCGGAGGCCACGCCTGGCGCCAGACAGAAGGCGATGGCAACGGCCAGCAGCAAACGCACGCGGGAGGGAATGCCGGCTTCGCCGATATTGGGCAGCAGCATCACCATGGCGCCCACCCGCGCGAACACCAGCAGATATACAAGGACCGTGCCGGAAAGGTCGGGCAGGTGAATATGCATGAGCGTCAGTAAGCCGCGATCCGGTTAGCAATATCGGTCATCAGCCCGCTCATGGCAGCACCGGCAAACGGCAGCGCGATCAAGAGCACGATGAAGACGGCAACGATCTTGGGAATGAAGACCAAAGTCTGTTCCTGGATCTGTGTCAGGGCTTGCAGCAGGCCGATGATCAGACCCACCACCAGGGCAGTGATCATGGCGGGGGCAATAATCTCCAGCAGCACCAGGATGGCGGAGCGGGCGAAGTCAATGGCATCGGCGGGATTCATTGTGTTTCCTTTCCCTCACCCTTTGACGGGCTCAGGGTGAGGGGTGAATACAAATCCTCATGCTGAGCCTCCTGAGCTTGTCGAAGGGCGAAGCATGAGGGATAAACTAGATCGGCATGTTCATGATGGACTGATAGGCCTGAACCACCTTGTCGCGCACCGCCACCACGGTATCGAGCGTGAGTTCGGCTGCATTCACCTGATTCACCACGTCCACGATGTTGGCGCCGCCGGTGACCTGGGCCTGCGCCGCCTTTTCGCCTTGGCGCACCGTGTTGATGGAATCCTTCACCGCGCCGGAGAGAAAATCCGAGAAGCTACCTGCGCCGGAAACGTCGGCAGGGGCGATGTTCGCCGAAGCGGCCGGCGTGCTGATCTGGGCAGCGGCGCGATAGGCGGCGGCAGCGGCGGCGGGAATGGCCATTAGTTTCTCCCTCCAAAGAAAGCGCGAGCGCCGCATTTGGCGGCGCGACCATCGGCTTGCGATGGCTTTCTTCCCCCATGGCCGAAGGCCGAATGGGGGAAGATGTCCGCCGGCAGGGCGCGCAGCGACCGCGAGGCGGACAGAAGGGGGTCAAAGATTGAACGAAGTCGATGCCCACTCATTTGTTCAACAGATCCACTGTCTTTGCGAGCATCGACTTCGTCGCGTCCATCGCCGTCAGGTCGGCTTCGTAGGAGCGTTGCGCTTCGCGCATGTCCATGATTTCCACCAGCGCATCCACATTCGGCAGTTTCACATAGCCCTTGGCGTCGGCATTGGGATTGCCCGGATCATACTGGGTACGAAAATCGCTTTTGTCGGTGACCGATTTGCCGGCCGTGACCAGATTTGCGCCTAGTTCGCGGTCGAAGCTGCTGGAAACAGTGGCGATCTTGCGGCGATAGGGATCGCCGCCGGGTGTGGTGGCGGTGGAATTGGCGTTGGCGATGTTTTCAGCGATGGTCTTCATCCGCTCGGACTGGGCCTTCATGCCCGATGCGACAACCGCCATTGACGTCGAGAAATCCATCTTTGCTTCTCCTTAACTCGTTTAATGGTCGCGCGGCCTGACGCGAACGCTCGTACGCTGCTGCTACTCGCCGCACTTCGCGGGGCCGACGCTCCTAGTGACCAATCGCGGTCTTCATCATAGTCATGGCCTTGGCATAGAGATTGGCCGCGGCCTGAAATTGCGCCTGGGTATCCGAGACCTTTATCATCTCTTCTTCCAGGCTGACGGCATTGCCGCTCGGACCGGCCTGGTCCGGCGCCGCAATGTCATCAAAGCGGGTGGCGCCCAGCGACGACATCGCGATATGGCGCGGATTGGTGGCGCGCAGGGCGCTGGCGCGCGTGGTTTCGCCGGAAAGGATGTTGCTGAAATCCTGCGCCTTGAGATCGCGCGCGATGTAGCCGGGGGTGTCGGCGTTGGCGACGTTCTGAGAGAGAACGTCCTGACGCTGATGCAGCCAGTTCATGCGTTCGCGCAACAGCGACAGCAGGGGCATATCGGGCAGGTTCATCGGCATAACCCTTCCTTAACCTTGAATGCGAAGGTGACGATGCGCCTTTCATGCTTAAGCACGACTTAACGCGGCGTATTTTGCCGGGCAGAAAATTCCGCCACTTAACCCGCGATTAAGGTTGACGGCGTCTTATCGCGGTCATGGATGTGATCAATCTCATGCGCTATGCCGCGGCTTTGCTCTTCGTGCTGGCACTTGCCGGCGTGGCGCTTCTGGTCAAGCGTTATGGCAGCAATCCCCAGGCCTTTCGCGATTCCTTCGCCGGAAAGCTGGGCAAGTGGGATTTCAAAATGCCGGAGCGGCGCCTGGCGGTGGTGGAAACCCTGGTGCTGGGGCCTAAGCAGCGTCTTCTCATCATCCGCCGCGATGATGTCGAACATCTGGTGCTAAGCGGCCCCGAAGGCGCCAGCATTATCGAGCACAATATTCCGGTGAAAGCGTCTCAGCCGTGACGCGTCTTGCCCGGCCCCTGCCCTATCTTCTGCTGTTAGCGTTGCTGGTGCCGGCCGCGGCCTTCGCCGCGCCGCTGACGCCGACCGCGACAGGCGCTGCCGCAGCGGCGGCGGCCGGCTCTTCCGCCGCCGGCGGTCTTTCCATTGATTTGAACGGCAGCGGTCTTTTCACCGACCGCATGATCCAGATCGTCGCCCTGATCACCGTTTTGTCGGTGGCGCCCTCGATCCTGATCATGATGACCAGCTTTGTGCGCATTGTGGTGGTGTTGTCGCTGCTGCGCACAGCCCTGGGCTTACAGCAGAGCCCGCCCAACAGCGTCATTGTTTCGCTTTCGATGTTCCTGACCCTGTTTGTGATGGGCCCAACCCTGACCGATGCCTACCACCAGGGCATTCAGCCATTGATGAACAATCAGGTCACAACCGAGCAAGGCTTTACCGCCGCGATGGTGCCAATGAAGAAGTTCATGACCGCCCATGTGCGAGACAGCGACCTCAAGCTATTCCTCGACATGGCAAAGGTGAAGCCCACCGGCAATATTGCCGATGTGCCGCTGACGTCGCTGGCGCCAGCGTTCATGCTGTCGGAGCTGAAGCGTGCCTTTGAGATCGGCTTTCTGCTGTTCGTACCCTTTCTCATCATTGACATGGCGGTGGCTTCGATCTTGATGAGCATGGGCATGATGATGCTGCCGCCGGTGATCATCTCCCTGCCCTTCAAGCTGATTTTCTTTGTGCTAGTGGATGGCTGGAAGCTGGTGGCCTCTTCACTGGTACAGAGCTACATGCACTCGCCTCCTCATGGGTGAGACGCGACCGCGCGACGCGCGGGCGAAATGGTCCAGTGGACCATTTCGAGCGTCGAACGCCGCGAGCTTGGGCGAGCGGCCGGAGGAGATGCACTCATAAGCATAGGCGGCGCACGTGAAAATTTTCACGATGACAACGACACCGCATTCGGCGAGTATAGTGCAGGCCGGGGACTTAAGGATGGAGATGTTAGGGGGAAGCCGGTGATAATACTAGCTCGTTGGGAGACCTCTATGAGGCTCTTCGCGGGTATGGCCGTGGCTTTTTACGTCGCCTTGCCGACCTCTACGGCGGCCGCACTCCCCGTTCCCGACGATGAACTCTCGTGCATTATTGATGTGGTGCGGAAGTCGCCCGGCTACAAACAGACAATCAAATACTTCTTCGAAAAGATTCCGCCTCTTTCCTCGGAAGGATCCCCTGGTATCAAATACATAAAATACCAATATCTCTACAAAGGGAAAATTGCGCGGGCTTATATATCAGTGAGTCCGGCAGTGGGGCGCACATATACGCTTAGCGTGCGCGATTTGGAGAGATCAATGGACTTAACTCCCTGGTCACCGGAGAATCCATTGCGCGGACTTCAGAACGCGTTATGGCAAAACTGTGCAGCGGATTACAGAGGAGTGCAGCCGTTGGGGGTG
>JAFAVT010000205.1 GCA_019242275.1 Alphaproteobacteria bacterium | reverse complement strand
TATGACAAGCTGCCGCTTCTGCGTCAGCAATTGCCGGACGCCTACAAGATTGATCCCATCACCGACCAGTACGTCTTCGTCAAGGCCGCCATCCAAGGCGTGGTGCGGGAAGGCACGATTGCCGCCCTTCTCACCAGCCTGATGATCCTGCTCTTCCTCGGCAGTTGGCGCTCCACCGTCATCATCGCCATTTCCATTCCGCTTTCGGTGCTTACCGCCCTGATCGCGCTGTGGGCGACGGGCGAGACCCTGAACATCATGACGTTGGGGGGGCTGGCGCTGGCCGTGGGAATTCTGGTGGACGATGCCACGGTCACCATCGAGAATATCAATTGGCATCTGGAGCATGGCAAGGGCGTGATCGAATCCATCATGGATGGCGCCCGCCAGATCGTGCAGCCGGCCTTTGTGTCGCTGCTTTGCATCTGCATTGTCTTTGTGCCGATGTTCTCCCTGCCTGGAGTCTCCGGCTACCTTTTCGTGCCCATGGCGGCAGCGGTGGTTTATGCCCTGATTGGCTCTTTCATCCTTTCGCGGACCCTGGTGCCGACCATGGCGATGTATTTGCTCAAGCCGCATGACGAAGAGCATCACGAAAGCAAGCAGGGCAACATGCTGGCCCGCATGCAGTATCGCTTCGAGCACCTCTTCGCCGATTTCCGTGAAAGCTATCGTAACCTGCTGGCGCTGGCGATGACGCGGCGGCGCCTGTTCACGATCGGCTTTCTCACCTTTGTGCTTACCTCCTTCAGCCTGGTCCCCTTTCTGGGCTCAGATTTTTTCCCTTCGGTTGATGCCGGGCAGATCACCCTGCATGTCCGCCCGCCCGTGGGCACGCGGATCGAAACCACCACGCAACTTTTCGCCCGCATTGAACAGGATATCCGCCGCGTCATCGCGCGGGGCGAGCTGGCAGCCATCGTTGACAATATGGGCATGCCGCAAAGCTCCATCAACACGATCTATAGCAATACCGGCATCATAGGCGGGCAGGATGGCGATATCTATGTCAGTCTGAAACCAGGCCATCATGCCACGTCCGATTATGTCCGCACGTTGCGGGCGAGGCTGGCAAAGGATTTTCCCGGTACGACCTTTTCTTTTCCCCCGGCAGATATTGTCAGCCAGATTTTGAATTTCGGCACCCCTGCGGCTATTGATTTGCAAATCACCGGCTCCAATCGGCAGGCGACCGAGAAATATGCGCTGGCTCTACTGCGGCAAATGCGGACAGTGCCCGGCATTGCTGACGCCCGCATGCAGCAGTCCAACGAGTACCCGCAACTGGACTTCAAGGCTGATCGCGCCCGTATTGCCCAATATGGCCTGACGGAACGCGATGTCACCAATGCGGTCGGTATTGCTCTGGCAGGAACGTCCCAATCGGCGCCGAACTTCTGGATAGACCCGCGCAACGGCGTTTCCTATGCCATCGTGTCGCAAACGCCCGAATACCGGATGAACTCGCTGGAATCGCTGCTTTCGCTGCCCGTTACCAACAGCAACGGCCAAAGCCAGGTGCTGGGGGCCTTGGGCAGCTTTACGCGCACCCAACAGCCGGCGGTGGTGACACATTACAACGTGCTGAACGCGGTGGACCTTTACGCCGCCACCCAGGACCGTGATCTGGGCGCTGTCGCTGCCGACCTGCAAAGGCTGATCGAGAAAAACCGCAAGGATCTGCCCCGCGGCTCTACGATTGCATTGCGCGGTCAAGTGGCAACCATGAACACAGCCTTTGACGGCTTGTTCCTGGGCATCGGCCTTTCCATTGTGCTGATCTATCTTCTGATTGTGGTCAATTTCCAATCCTGGCTTGACCCCTTTGTCATTATTACCGCCCTGCCCGCGGCCCTGGCCGGCATTGTCTGGATGCTGTTTGCCACTCACACCACGCTGTCGGTACCGGCCTTGACCGGCGCCATCATGTGCATGGGAGTGGCGACCGCCAACTCCATCCTGGTCGTCAGTTTCGCCCGCGAGCGCCTGGCGGCGCACGCCGATCCCGTCCGCGCCGCAGTCGAGGCCGGCGTCGCCCGCTTCCGCCCTGTGCTGATGACGGCGCTGGCCATGATCATTGGCATGGCGCCAATGGCGCTGGGCTTGGGCGAAGGCGGCGAGCAGAACGCGCCCTTGGGTCGCGCCGTCGTCGGGGGGCTGATTTTCGCCACGGCTGCCACCCTCACCTTCGTGCCGGTGGTGTTCAGCATCCTGCATGGCCGCGCCAAGGCGAAAGCTGCTACGCGCGCAGCGGTCGCCACGGGAGAAATCTATGCCTGACAACCGCGATGTTCTTGCCTATCGCCGTCCCAAGGGATTGCGTCTGGTTGGTGTTGTTCTTCTGGCCATCGCCTTTATGACCGCAACCGCGGGGCTGGCGGTGCGATGGGTAGAAAGCCGCAAGACGGTACAATGGACAGAGGAACAAGCGGTGCCGGCCGTACACCTGATCGCCCTGAAGGGGGCCACCGGCGGCGATTTCACCCTTCCTGGTGACATCCAGGCTTTCACCACTGCCGGCATCAACGCTCAGGTTTCCGGTACTATTCAGAAATGGTTTGTTGATATCGGCACACCGGTTCGCCAGGGTCAGGTGCTGGCCCAGATTGATCCGCGTCCGTACGAAGCGGCACTGGCTTCGGCCCGCGGGCAATTGGCGAAAGATTCCGCCACCCTGGCCAACTCCCAGCTTGACCTTAACCGCTATCGGACGTTGGCGGCGCAGAACGCGATTTCTGCGCAACAACTTGCCACACAACAAGCCAATGTCGCGGCCCAGACCGCGATTGTCGAAACCGACCGCGCAACCGTGCGCACAGCCGAGATCAATCTGGGCTTCACCCGCGTGGTGGCGCCGGTTTCCGGCATCGTCACCACCCGCAATATTGATGTCGGTCAGTTGGTGACGGCCAATGCCGCCGGCGCCGCCCCCATGTTCACGGTTACCGATCAGGATCGCCTGCGCATCTATGTGCGAATGCCCCAGAATTATTCCTTTCTGGTGCGGCCCGGCATGACGGCGAGTTTCACCGTGCCGGAGTATCCGGGACGAATTTTCACCGCCACCCTGGCTGCCAATGCCGGCGCCATTGCCAGTCAGAGCGGCACCCAATTGCTGCAAATGCAGGTGGACAATGAGGACCATCTTCTCAAGCCCGGCGCCTATGCCGAGATGCGCTTTTCTATGCCCAAAGGGGGCGCCGGGGTGCGGGTGCCGGTAACGGCCCTACTTTTCCGCGACAATGGCATGCAGGTGGCGATCGTCGGTGGAGACGGCAAGGTGGTGCTGAAGCCAATCCGCATTACCACCGACCTGGGCACGGTGGTGGAAGTGGGCGCCGGCCTTAAGCCCGGCGACAAGGTGATAGACAACCCGCCCGATGGGCTTCAGGCGGGCGATACGGTGCGGGTTACTGGCGACGGTTGATTTTCGACGGCGGTTTCAAGCCGCCGATAAAAGCAAACCCCGCCTTTTTAGGGGCGGGGTGGTTGTCCCGCATCAGGCGGGACGCTTTCTCGCGGAGCATAAGCTCCGTTGTCACGTTGATAGATTTTCGTTGGCAACCGGCGTTTCAAGCCGATCGTGGCCCCTTCGTTCAGGAGCCTGAAAATCTACCCGGTGGAGTTTCTTCCATGCGGAGGCCTCCTCACATTCGGTTTCCGCCGCCTTGAGAGAACTTGGATCGCGCGACTGCCAGCATGCTCGCGGGTCCGGGTCCACCGGACCTTCTGGGCGATCTGAAGATCGCTAAAGGAGCACAAACGGGCGGTAACTGCGTCTCCAAAAATCTCGCCATTGCGGCCGAGCAAGCCTGCGCCCGCCGCCTTTGGTGGTCAATATGAAACCGGCGCATGCAATCTTTTGTGAAAGGTTCCGGCGGTTTGCCATGGCCAGCCCCACCGGCTATCAGCCCCGCGCATGATCCGGGTCACCCAACTGAAACTGCCCCTCGGCCATCCGCCGGAGGCACTGAAGACAGCACTGCTGAAGCGGCTGCGCCTGCCGGCGGCGGCGCTGAAGAGTTTCAGCGTCTTCAAGCGGGCCCATGACGCCCGCAACAAGCAGGCCATCAGCTATATCTATACGCTGGATGCGGAGGTGGCAGACGAAGCGGTGCTACTGGCGCGCTTTGCCCGCGATTCCGATGTCAGGCCGGCGCCGGACATGGCCTACAAGTTCGTGGCCAAGGCGCCGGCGCAAATTAAGCGGCCGCTGGTGATTGGGGCCGGACCCTGCGGGTTGTTCGCGGCCCTGGTGCTGGCGCAAATGGGCTTTGCCCCCATCATCCTGGAGCGCGGCAAACCGGTGCGCGAACGGACCAAAGATACCTGGGGCCTGTGGCGGCGGGGACAACTCAATCCGGAATCCAATGTCCAGTTCGGCGAAGGCGGCGCCGGCACCTTTTCCGACGGCAAGCTCTACAGCCAGATCAAGGATCCGCGGCATCTGGGCCGCAAGGTGCTGGAGGAATTCGTCAAGGCCGGCGCGCCGGAGGAAATTCTTACCGAGGCGCATCCCCATATCGGCACCTTTCGCCTGGTGACGATGGTGGAAGCGATGCGTGCCACCATCGAAAGCCTGGGCGGCGAATACCGCTTTAACGCCAAGGTTACTGATCTTCTGCTCGAGAACCACGCCATCAAGGCCGTGAAGCTGGAAAGCGGCGAGGAAATTTTATCCGATCATGTGGTAATGGCCGTAGGCCACAGTGCCCGCGACATGTTCCAGATTTTGCTGGAGCGCGGCGTGGCGCTGGAAGCCAAGCCTTTCTCCATGGGCTTTCGCATCGAGCATCCGCAGAGCCTGATTGACAAGGCGCGCTTCGGCCGCAGCGTGCCGGAACTGGGCGCCGCCGACTACAAGCTGGTGCATCATGCCAGGAACGGCCGCAGCGTCTATTCTTTCTGCATGTGCCCTGGCGGCACGGTGGTGGCGGCGACATCGGAAGAGAATCGCGTCGTCACCAACGGCATGAGCCAGTATTCCCGCAACGAGCGCAATGCCAATGCCGGCATCGTGGTCGGCATCACGCCTGAAGACTATGGGCCCTACGACCGGAAGGCGCCGGGCGAAACCGGCGTGTTGGCCGGCGTGGCATTGCAGCGCCATTGGGAGAGTGCGGCCTTTATCGCCGGCGGCCGCGATTACCGCGCGCCAACTCAGCGCGTGGGCGACTTTTTGGCGGGGCGCGCCTCGACTGCGCTGGGCAGCGTGGTGCCGTCGTACCGCCCCGGCGTCACGCCCACCGATCTTTCTACCTGCCTGCCCGATTACGCCATCGCCGCAATCCGCGAAGCCATTCCGGCCTTCGGACGGCAGATCAACGGCTATGACATGGAGGATGCGGTGCTGACGGGGGTGGAGACCCGCATCTCCTGCCCAATCCGCGTGCCGCGCGGCGACGATTTGCAGAGCACCAACACGCGCGGGCTATATCCCGCGGGCGAAGGCGCCGGTTATGCCGGGGGCATACTTTCAGCAGGTGTGGATGGGATCAAGGTGGCCGAGGCGGTCGCCTTCGACATCGTCAAACGCTAAGAAAATCCGACACAAAAGACGTGCGCGGATCGCGGCGGACGTCTGCCGGCGCTCCCACCTGCTCGATGCGGCCCTTGTTCATCACGGCCACCAGGTCAGCCATCTCGAAGGCCTCTTCCTGGTCATGGGTGACGAAGACCGAAGTCACGCCGGCCTTGTCGTGGATGTGACGCAGCCACAGGCGCAATTCCTTGCGCACCTTGGTGTCCAGCGCTCCGAAGGGTTCGTCCAGCAACAGCATGCGGGGCTCAATCGCCAGCGCCCTCGCCAAGGCGACGCGCTGGCGCTGGCCGCCGGAAATCTGGCTGGGATAGCGCTTGCCAAGGTCTTTCAATTGCACCAGTTCCAGCAACTCCTCCACCCGGCGCCTGATCTCGGCGTTGGCCGGCCGTTCGCTGCGCGGGCGAATCTCAAGCCCGAAGGCAATGTTCTTTGCCACCGTCATGTGGCGGAACAGGGCATAATGCTGAAAGACAAAGCCGGCCTTGCGCCGGCGGGCCGGCATGTCCAGCCAGTTCATATCGGCAAAGCGCACCTGGCCCGCATCGGCCTGCTCAAGCCCGCCCAGAATGCGCAAAAGCGTGGTCTTGCCCGAACCGGAAGGCCCCAGAAGAGCGACAAAGGCGCCCTGCGGCGCTGTCAGGCTGGCGCCGTTCAAGGCCGGGAAGCGGCCAAACTTCTTGCTGACAGAATCTATAACAAGCGACATGGCTGTCTGCTCCTAATGCCGGTGCACGGCGGCCAGTTCGTCCGCATAGCGCCATTCCAGGAAAGTTTTGATCGCAAGGGTCAACAACGCCAGCATTGCCAATACGGCGGCTACGGCGAAGGCGCCGACATAATCGTAATTGTCGTAAAGCAGCTGCACATGCAGCGGCATGGTGTTGGTTTCGCCGCGGATATGCCCGCTCACCACCGAAACGGCGCCAAATTCGCCCAAGGCCCGGGCATTGCAAAGCAGCACGCCATAAAGCAGGCCCCATTTGATGTTCGGCAGCGTGACATACCAGAAGGTTTGCCAGCCATTCGCGCCAAGCGAAAGTGCGGCCTCTTCGTCCGCGCTGCCCTGCTCCTGCATCAGCGGGATC
>JAFAVT010000128.1 GCA_019242275.1 Alphaproteobacteria bacterium | reverse complement strand
CTTTCATAGCCTCTGCATGTTGTTCCAGGCTGATCGCCTTTTTGGCAGCGCCCCGAGACATGGCGCGGCCTGCTCCGTGTGAACAGGAGCAGAAAGACTCAGGATTGCCCTTGCCGCGCACGATAAAGCTGCCTGTCCCCATGCTACCGGGGATGATGCCCAAATCTCCCTGGCGCGCGCGAACGGCGCCTTTGCGTGTGACCAGCACGTTTTCGCCGAAATGATTTTCCCGGCTGACATAATTGTGATGACAGTTGACGGCCACATCAGTCACTGCGAAGCCCGGTAGAGTAAGGCGCATGGCGCGCAGCACCGCGTCCATCATGGCATGGCGGTTTTCCCAGGCGAAATCCTGAGCCCACTGGACGGCGTTCACATAGTCATCGAAGATTTCTGTATGCTCGACCAGATATGCCAAGTCCTGATCGGGCAGATACTTTTCGATGTGGTAGCGGCGCATTTCATCCTTGGCCTTCTCGATGAAATACATACCGATTTTATTGCCAGCGCCGCGTGAACCGCTGTGTAACATCACCCAAACATTATCTGCTTCATCAACACAGATTTCGATGAAGTGGTTGCCGGTCCCCAGCGTTCCGAGATGCCGGGCGGAATTATAGGCCTTGGCCTTTGGATGCTTAGCGATGATGGCGTCATAGCGCTCGCCCAGGGGCGCGTAGCGCTCAGCGCTTTCCGGGGGGAGTTCGCCCCATGCACCCCGATCATTTGCTCCGCCGTTGTCAGTGCGCCCGTGCGGGACCGCAGCCTCGATATCAAGGCGGGTTTGATGCAGATTGTCCGGCAGATGTTCGGCCCGAAGCGTGGTCTTGACTGCCATCATGCCGCAGCCGATGTCCACGCCAACCGCCGCCGGCACGATTGCGCCCTTGGTGGCAATGACACTGCCGATGGTCGCACCCATGCCCCAATGCACATCCGGCATGGCAGCAACGTGGTGATAAATAAATGGTAAGCGGGAGACGTTCTCCAACTGCGCCACAGCTTGCGGCTCAATGGAAACGCCCTTGGTCCAGGTCTTGATGGGGGCGCCCCCTTCTACCTGTCGAAATTCGAAGTCGCTCATGCAAGGCTCCTTCAAGCTGCTTCTTTTCGCAGGAAATCGGCCTGCGTCAACAGCATGTCATGGCAGAGCACGGCCCGGCCGCGGGCCTTGGACTCCCGAAGCTTCGAGCCATTGTGGCGTGCACCCAGCTTGGCCAGGACATGGCCGGAAGCGGGGTTGTCGGCGAACCAGCCGGCATGCAGCGTTGCAAGACCCAGCGTCTCGAACGCGTATGTGATCAGCCGGTGCGCCGCCTCGGTGGCATAGCCATGACCCCAGAAGGGCTTGCCCAGCCAATAGCCGAATTCAAAACCATCGCCGTCAGGATGCAGTCCCGTCATGCCCAGGAAGACGCCATCCTTGCGCTCGATGACAAAGACATGGCGGCCGTTGGGTGCAAGCGCGAGAAATTCCTCGGCATGCTCCTCGCCATAAGGATGGGGAATGCGGGCCATCATTCTGGCCACGTCATAGTCACTGAGCCACACCGCCATCGCCTCAATGTCTGTTGGCCGCGGCGGCCGCAAAATCAGCCTCTTGCTCTCCAAAATGCACATGACATCCCCGCGTTTCCTTTTTCGCGAGGAACAAAAAAGGGAGATGGCGGACCATCTCCCTCGCATAACGGGCCGCCACATTCAGTGGCGGCCTATGTCTTCAGCCGCCTATTCCGCTGCCGTCTTGGCCGCATCCATCGCCGGGACGACCGATACAAAAGTGCGGCGCTTGAATCCGGTCTTGAAAGCGACGCGGCCATCGGCCAGGGCATACAGGGTGTGATCCTTGCCCATGCCGACATTCTCGCCGGCATAGAATTTGGTGCCGCGCTGGCGCACGATCACATTGCCGCCCGACACGGCTTCGCCGCCGAACAGCTTGACGCCCAGCATCTTGGGGTTTGAATCGCGACCGTTGCGCGAAGAACCGCCGGCTTTCTTGTGTGCCATACGATCAGTCCTTTAACCGGCGGTGATGCCCAGCACCTTCACCTTGGTGAAGTGCTGACGATGACCGCGCTTGCGATGGGTATTCTTGCGGCGCTTCTTCTTGAAGGCGATGACCTTCTCACCCTGGCCGTGTTCGAGAATTTCGCACTCAACCGAAGCGCCCTTGACCAAGGGGGCGCCGACCTTGGGAGCATCGCCACCGACCAGCAGCACCTCTTCGAGCTTGAGCTTGGCGCCCACATCGCCCGCGAGGGATTCGACCTTCAGGACCGTGTCCTTGGCCACTTTATATTGCTTTCCGCCGGTGCGGATGACCGCGTACATCGTCTAATTCCTTGAAGATAAACATTTTTCTGGCGACGGGGTCGGCGCAAGAGCGGCGCAATATACGGAAAAGGCCTTGAGGGTCAAGGAAACTCTAGCTGTTGATATCACTTGGAAGTTTGTGGAACAAATAGGGAACAATGGCGCGTGGCGCTGGGCGGTCATTTAAAGTCCAATAGAATCGCGGGTCTTGCGGAACAATGAGCGGCATAGAAGACGACGATCTTGATCTCGAGGAGGAAGCTTCTCGTGGTGATATCGCTTCAAAGCCCAGCGAGGTGGCCGATCCCCAGTGGATTGTGGACGCCAAAATTCCAAAAGACATCCGCGAACGCTATGAGGTTTTCAGCTACCGCGGCGCGGCTGCGATCCTGAGCGAAATCAGGAAAGAAGAATTTGCGGATGTGCTGAAGGCGTTGCGAAGCTTTAGCCTGACAAAGCGCATGATCCGCACCGCCGGCGGCAATGAGTCCGAAATTCCCAAACTGTTTTCGAATATTCTGCGTCCAAAAGGGTGGAATGAGACCCTTGTCCAGGGCGACCTGAGGCTCAAACTCGTAAGCAAAAGGCAGTCGGGCGTCACAAAGGCGGGAAAAGTCAAATATCAGAAGCACGAAGAGGAGCGCATCCGGCCGAAATTTCTGGACGGGCATAAGATTGACTATGTAAAGGGCCGCGTCGCATTCGACCTGGAATGGAATAGCAAGGATCAAACCTTTGACCGCGACCTTTATGCCTTCAATGCTTTCGCTATATGCGGTGTCGTTGACGTTGCAGTCCTAGTTACTAGGGGCGAAAGCTTGAACGAAGTTATCCGCGGACTCGGTCCGGCGCTCTCGAAAAATGGGGATGTCGAAAAAGATCGCAACGGCAATCCTCGCTCCACGCGCGCGAAATATGGCGCCAGCACGACATGGATGGGCAAGCTGATTTATCGCCTTAATGCAGGGCGAAATGGGGGTTGCCCCGTGCTTGCCGTTGGAATTGGCCCGCAATGCGTCCAAGACTGGAAAAAGAAATGAAAAAACTTGATCCCGTTGCAGATTTCAGGCGCGCATTATCCGGCAATCAGTTCCGAACCATTCTGGCGGATCCGCCATGGCGATTTCAAAATCGCACGGGAAAAATGGCGCCTGAGCACCATCGGCTCAGCCGATATGGAACCATGGACTTGCAGCAAATTTCTGCCCTTCCCGTTGCGCATATCAGCGCTCAAACCGCTCATCTGTATTTGTGGGTCCCGAACGCACTAGTGCCAGAAGGCCTGCACGTCATGCGTTCTTGGGGCTTTGAATATAAAACTAACTTGGTTTGGCACAAGATTCGAAAAGACGGCGGCTCCGATGGAAGAGGTGTCGGCTTCTATTTTCGCAACGTGACTGAACTCGTCTTGTTCGGGGTGAAGGGGAAGAATGCGAGGACATTGTCCGCGGGACGCCGTCAGGTAAATTACCTGAGCAGCCGAAAAAGGGAACATAGCCGCAAGCCTGACGAACTTTACGACTTGATTGAAGCGTGCAGTCCCGGACCATTTCTCGAACTATTTGCGCGCGGCACACGAAAAAAGTGGCGCGCCTGGGGAAATCAGGCGGATCAATACGACATCACCTGGGAAACCTATACTCATCACAGTAAGCGAGCGGTAGCGATCGCCGCTGAATAGCCAAGAAATTCGCATGAGAAATCTTGGCGACGTACTTTACAATTTTCACTGGGTGGTGCCGGGCGAGGCCGCCCGCATGGCCCAGCCCTGGGCCGGCTTTTATCGCGCCTATCTCGCCCGGCGCGGCATCCGGGCCATCATAAATTTGCGCGGCCGCAATGACGATCTGTCCTGGTGGAAAAGCGAAACCGCCGCCGCTGCCGCGCTGGGTGCGGTGCATTTCGACACCATGCTGGATTCGCGCAAATTGCCGACGCGGGACATGCTGGTTCAGGTGATGCAAGCGCTGACGACGGCGCCCCATCCCTTCGTGGTGAAATGCTCCGGCGGCCAGGACCGCACCAGCCTGGCGATGGCGCTGTATCTTATCGCGCGCGACGGCTGGAGCGCCCTGCCCGCGGCGCGCCGGCAATTTTCATGCTGGCCTTATCTGCATTTCCCCAAAAAGCATCAGCGCTGGCTAGCCAAGTTTCTCGACTTTGCGGTTGAGGCGGCAAACGGCACGCCGATCAGCGCCTGGATCGCAAGCGACTATACGCCGGAAAAGCTGCAAGCCTGGCTGGATGACCGCGGCATGGGCGATTTCTATGCCGCCATTTTCACCGTGCCGACAAGAAGTCCTTTTCAGTGGTAACCCCCCCGCCCTTCGCTGGCTTAACCAGCGCTTCGCGCTTGGCCAGCTACGGGCACCCCCCCTTCCGGCGTGCTTCGCACGCGAAGGGGAGGCGGGGCACGACCCTAGCGGATAGTCGCCCGGCGGCTGCGCTGCCGGGCTCGCGTGTAAAGCCCTCATGGCATCAGCGCTGACAATCATGCCGGGCGTTCTGCTCTGGCGCGAATATTTTTCCGGCGCCGAACAGAAAGCGCTGCTGGATGACGTGCTGGAACGGCTGAAACAGGCGCCGCTCTATCGTCCGGTGATGCCCAAAACCGGCAAACCCTTTTCGGTGGAGGAAAGCAATTTCGGCCCCCTGGGCTGGGTTTCCGACAAGGCCGGCTATCGCTATCAGCCCA
>JAFAVT010000291.1 GCA_019242275.1 Alphaproteobacteria bacterium | reverse complement strand
TCGGTCAACGACAATGGCAATACCGGTACCGGCGGTCCCCTCACCGGCAATGATAACGCCACTATCAATATCACGGCGGTGAACGATGCGCCGGTGGCGACGATCACGCCGGCCAGCTATTCCGCCACCGAGCAGACGGCGCTGAATCTCAAGAACAATGGTCTGGCGGTCTCGGATGTGGATGCGGGGACCGGCAGCGTCACCGCCACGCTTTCCGTCACCGAAGGAACTCTCACCGTTACGGCAGGCACCAGCGGAGCCCTGGTTTCCGGCAGCGGCACCGGGACGGTAACCATCAATGGCACCCTGGCCCAGATCAACGCGCTGTTGAATACCGACGCGACCAGCACGGTCTCTTATATTGACAACACCGACACGCCCTCGCCCAATGCCACCCTGTCGCTCTCGGTCAACGACAATGGCAATACCGGTACCGGCGGTCCCCTCACCGGCAATGATAACGCCACTATCAATATCACGGCGGTGAACGATGCGCCGGTGGCGACGATCACGCCGGCCAGCTATTCGGCCACCGAACAGACGACGCTGGATCTCAAGAACAACGGTCTGGCGATCTCGGATGTGGATGCGGGGACCGGCAGCGTCACCGCCACGCTCTCTGTCACCGAAGGCACGCTGAATGTCACAGCAGGAACCAGCGGGGCGGGTGTTTCCGGCAGCGGCACCGGGACGGTAACCCTGACCGGCACCCTGGCCCAGATCAACGCGCTGTTGAACACTGACGGCACCAGTACCATTTCTTATATTGACAACACTAACACGCCGTCGGCCAGCGCGACGCTATCGTTCTCGGTCAATGACAATGGCAACACCGGTACCGGTGGTCCCCTGACCGGCAATGACAGTGCCACCATCAATATCACCGCCGTCAACGACGCGCCGGCGGGTGCGGACAACACGGTCACCGCGCTTCAGAACCAGTCTTATACTTTCGCCGCGGCGGATTTCGGCTTCACCGATCCCAACGACAATCCGCCCGATTCCCTGGCGGCGGTGAAGATCACCACTCTGCCGACGGCTGGCGCGCTGACCGACAATGGCAATGCGGTCAATGCCGGCGATCTCATCAGTATCGCGGATATCACCGGCGGCCTCCTGGTCTTCACCCCGGCGGCCAATGCCAGCGGCACCCCCTATGACAGCTTCACCTTCCAGGTGGAAGACAATGGCAGCACCGCCAATGGCGGCGTCAATCTCGACCAATCGCCCAATACCATGACGGTGGATGTGGATGTGGCGCCGGTGGCCTCCGATGACGGCTATATCACCGCCACCAATACACCCCTGGTGGTGGATGCCGCCCATGGTGTGCAGGCCAATGACAATGATCCTGACAGTGCCTCGCTGAACAGCATACTTGTCGCCGGCCCCAGCAACGGGGTGTTGAATTACCTCCATTCGGACGGGTCCTTCTCCTACACACCCAACAACGCGTTCAGCGGCACCGACAGCTTCACCTACAAGGACAATGATGGTTTCGCCGATTCCAATACGGCCACCGTCACCATCACGGTCGCCAGCGGGCAGACCTTCCATGGTACCACCAATAACGACGTGTTCTTTGGCGGCCCTGGCCCCTCCGACGATGTCGTCTATGTCAGCGCCGGCATTGATTCCCTGGATGGCGGCGGCAACACCAGCGTGGGCGACACCATCGTCTTCGACACCGACCAGGGCATTACTGCCACCATCAACACCCCGACGCCGTTTTACACCGTCGGCGGCAGCAGCGGACTAAGCGTTGTTTCCAATTTCGAGAATATGACCGGTTCGGATTATGACGATGTTCTCACCGGCGACAGCGGCAACAATGTTCTGGATGGCGCCAATGGCAACGATATCCTGGTCGCCACTACTGGCCAGGACACGCTAAAGGGCGGCAACGGCAACGACACCGCCGACTTCACCGGCTTTGGCGGCGGCGTCACAATTGACCTGACAATTGCCGGTCCCCAGTCCCTGGGCGGCGCCGACACTGTGACGCTGAACAGCATCGAAAACCTGACCGGCGGCAGCGGTGACGATACCTTCACTGGCGACAGCAACGACAATCTCCTCACCGGCGGCGACGGCAACAACATCATGTCCGGCGGCGGCAGCAATGACATTCTGGTGGGCGGCTCCGGCGACGACACCATGGACGGCGGCACCGGCGACGATCTGCTGGATGGCGGCACCGGCACCAACGACACCGCTGTCTATGGCGACGGCACCCAGAACGGCCTGGTGGTCAATCTCCTCACCGGGACCTCCAGCGGTGGCGGCCTTGGCAACGACTCGCTGATCAACATCCAGAATGTCCAGGGCTCTACTTTCAACGACACGCTGGTCGGCGATGCGGGCAACAATCTGCTCAGCGGAGATTCCGGCAACGATGTGCTTTTCGGCCATGGCGGCACCAACATCCTGCTGGGCGGCAATGACACCGACGTCGCCTATTATCTCGGCCGCGAGTCCGCTTACTCCGTCACCGGCACGCTGCTGGTCACCGGCGGCCCGGAATCGGTCAATGACTCTCTCAGCCTGGTGGAGCGCCTAAAATTCCTGGCACCTTCGCATGTTTCGGACGTGGACAATAACGGCAGAAGCGATCTGGTTTTCCAGGAGGTCAGCACCGGCAATCTGCAGATCAACGAACAGCCCTCGGGCACCTTGACGCCCGCCTCGGGCACGATCGGCAGCGACTGGCATGCCATCGGCACCGGCCAGTTCACGCCCGACGCGGCCGGCGCCGCGGCGCGCGCCAGCAGCGTGTTGCTGCAATATACCGGCGCCCCGGGTCCGGCGTCGCCCGGCGATATGGAGATCATTACCGCCGGCGGCACCAAGACGCTGCTGTCTTCCCCCACCGGCACCTTCACCGGCTGGACCGCGGTCAGCGCCGGTGACTTCAACGGCGATGGTGCCTCCGACATCCTGCTGCGCAACGGCTCGGGCGGTGCCGAGATTGCTTTCCTCAACGGCACGGCCGGCGCTCCGGTCGGCACTGTGGACAGCATCGCCACTGTAGCCTCGCCGGGCACCAATTGGCGGGCGGTCGCTGCCGGCGACTTCAACGGCGACGGCAAGAGCGACATTCTCTGGCAGAACAGTGTCAACAAGTCGGTGGAGGTCACGCTGATGGATGGCGCCAGCGCCACCGACATGGCGATGTGGATGGGCACCACCAATCTCACCGCCATCGGCACCGGCGACTTCAATGGCGACGGCAAGAGCGACATTCTCTTCCAGAACACGGCCGGCCAGGCGGTGATCTGGTACATGAATGGCGACGTTCGTTCCGGCACCAAGACCATCAGCCATCCCACCGGAAGCTGGAGCGTTGCCGGTGCCGGGGATGTGGACGGCAATGGCTATAGTGACATCATCTGGAACAATCTGGCCACCGACGCCACCACCGCCACCTTGCTGGGCGGGCCTTCCAGCGCCGCTACCTCCACTGTGCTGAACAGCAATTACAGCCTCTCAGCGCCGGCCGGCCCCGCCTTCCGCCTGATCGCTTCCACCGGCGGCGGCTGATAGCTTTTGTCATCCCATCATCAGGGCCGGCGGAAACGCCGGCCCTTTTGCTTTTGCGGCTCTGCCCACTCTATTGTCATCCCGGGCGCGGCGCAGCGTACAACGGTGCGCCGCTGACCCGGGACGACGGCAATTTCGGGACGGTGGACGATGAAAATTGACCTCAACGGCAAAACGGCGGTGATCGTGGGCGGCAGCGGCGGGCTGGGCGAAGCCATGGCCGCCACTTTGGCCGGCGCCGGCGCCGCCATCGCCCTGGTCGGCCGCAACAAGGCCAAGCTGGAAGAAGTCGCAGCCGGCCTGAAAGGCGCCCCCGTCGCCACCTTTACCGCCGAGATGACCGATGAGGCTCAGGTGGCGCGACTGCAGCAAGAGGTCAGTGCCTGGAAGGCCCGGCCGCAGATCCTGATCAACAGCGCCGGCACCAATATCCGCAAGGATCTGGTGGATTTCTCGCTGGCGGAATTTCGCAGCGTGCTGGATTCCAGCATCATCAGCACCTTTCTCGCCTGCCGTGCCTTTGTGCCGGGCATGAAGGGCACCGGCTATGGCCGCATCATCAATCTGACGTCCATCATGGCGCATATCTCGCTGCCGGGGCGCACCGCCTATTCCTCGGCCAAGACGGCGCTGCTGGGCTTCACCCGCGCCTTGGCGCTGGAGTTGGCGTCCGAGGGCATCACCGTCAACGGCCTTTCCCCCGGCCCCTTCGGCACGCCGATGAACACGGTCTTGATGAACGATCCGGTGAAGAACGCCGAATTCCTTGCTGCTATCCCGGTGGGACGCTGGGGCAAGGTCGAGGAAGTAGGCGCCATCACCTGCTTTCTCTGTTCGGAGCAGGCCGGCTTTATCACCGGCACGGATTACCTGATTGATGGCGGCTGGACGGCGAAGTAGCGCCCTGGGCCTGTCAGGAGCTTGCCGATGCGCCTGCGTCTTTCCCGTTTCGTTCATCTGATTCCCGTCGGCCCCGACCGGGTTCTGGTGGTTGACGCGATCAGCAATGTGCGGCTGACCGTGACAGAGGAAGCGGCCGGCATCATCCAGGGCTTCAGCGCGCCAATCGAGGTTGAGGACCTGGGCCCACTGCAGATTCTTGTTGAACGCGGCGTCCTCACCGAAAAAACGCCGGAAGAAGAACTCGCCCATGTCACCGCTTTGCTGGCGCCCTATCACGGACGCGACCCCAACGAAATGCTGGAACGCTATCGCCGCCAGAGCAAGGAAGGCGCGCACGAATATTGGGCGGCCGGCGATGCCCTGACGCTGGAAACGCTGGGCGGCACAGGACGGCGCATTGATGTCTTGCTGTTCGGGGAATGCGACATGCACATGGAATCCGATTTCCTGCGGCAGGAAGCATCGGCGCACAAGCTCGACCTGCGTGTGGCCGCAACTTTTCCCGATGACCTGCGGCTGGCGGAAGAACGCCCGCACGACGCCATTATCATCGGCGCCCTGCGCTGGCGTCATGCCATCACGGACTCTCCGCCCGCCGGCGCGGCCGCGCACGCCGGCTTCATCGCCGAGGCCCGGCACATGCTGGACACGCTGCGCCGGCAGACGCCGGCGCCGATCCTGATTGATAACCTGCCCGAACCGACCGTACAGCCGCTTGGCCTTGCCGAACGCGGCGTGCTGGGCCATCGCAACCGCTTCCGCGCCGCCAATCTGGCGTTGGCGGAACTGGTGGAGAGCTATGCCGATGTGCATGTCGTTGATATCGCGGCCGCGCTGGCCGCGGTGGGCAGCCAAAATCTGCTCGACGACGGGCTTGTGGGGTTCACCCATTTCGGTTCACCGGGCTGGCTGCTGCAACGCGCGGAAGATGAGAAGCGGGCCGTCCATGGCCAGTTCCCCGACCTAACCTCTTTTGCCCAGGGCCTGGGCGGCAATCCTTATGGCCGCGAAGCCGTGACGGCGCGCGCGCACATGGACGCACTGATGACCACACTGGCCATTGACCGCAAGAAATGCGTCATCGTTGATCTGGATGGCCTGTTGTGGCCCGGCGTCCTGGCGGAAACCGGCAGCCCCTTTGCCTGGAGCCAGGACATCAGCCCGCCTTATTCCTATGTCGGCCTGTTTTTCGGACTTCACGAAGCGCTTCTGAGCCTGAAGAAAAGGGGCATCCTTCTGGCGTGCGTCAGCAAGAATGACGAGGCCACCGTGCGGGCGCTGTGGAAATATGAGAGTCATTACCCCCACAAGCTTTTGCTCAAGCCGGATGATTTCGTCACCTGGCGCGTGAACTGGGACAACAAGGTGGACAATATCCGCGCCATCGCCGACGAGCTGGGGCTGGCTCTGGAGAGTTTTATTTTCCTTGATGACAGCCCGGTTGAGCGGGAGCGCGTGCGCCAAAGGCTGCCGGAAGTGGAAGTCTGGGGTGACGACCCCTTTAAATTGCGCCGCCGTCTTCTGACCGATCCCAGGCTGCAACTGCCGCGCATCACCGGCGAGGCGGCGCAGCGAACCGAATTGACCCGGTCGCAGCTTGGCCGCCAGTCCGCGCGCGCAGAAAGCGCCAGCGAAGCCGAATTCCTTGCCTCATTGGCTCTGGAGGTACGGATTGTTCAATTGCCGCCGGGCGATGATGCCACCCGTGTTGTCGAGCTGTTCCAGCGGACCACGCAATTCAACACCACGGGCATGAAATTGACTGTCGGGCAGATCGCACAGTTGCTTACCAACCCGGACAATCGAATCTACGCTGCCCATGTCCGCGATCGTTTCGGCGATCAGGGACTTGTCGGGGCCGCGGTGGTCCAGGACGGCGAAATCACCGGCTTTGCGCTCAGTTGCCGCGTTCTCGGCCTTGGCGTCGAGCACCAATTCCTGCAGCACATCCTGGCCGAGCTGATGCAGTGCCATCCCAGCATCACGGCCCGCATTATTGCGACGCCGCGCAACCATCCGGTGCGCAATCTCTATCGCGACAATGGTTTCGAGCCACAAGAGGATGGAATCTGGCGCAGAGGTCGCCTCTGAACTTCGCGCTTACGCAATTACCTGCTGGTCGCACCCATTGACGAATCTGCCTGAACGGCCAGAAGCGGGCGAACTCTGTCGGTATTGGATGATTCAGGGATAAGCAAAAATAGTTTTTAATCCTTTCAAGGGCCATCGCGGGGATAACCGGGGGAAATCCTCTCACCCTCTTTTTCTTTCTACCTTGGCGCGTCACCTTTCTTCTCTCCGGTCACATTCGAATCTGACCGGTTGCAAGGAAGAAAGATGAATGACCGCATGGAAGAGACCCGCCGCACCGAAATCCTGCTGCAAGACCTGATGGCTGAATGCGGCGAGATCATCCGCACCCAATTGCGGCCGGCGATGCGCGCCGCCCAGGATCATCACCAATCTACCGCCTATACCGCTTCCGTGGTGGCGCTGGTCAGGATTGCCGCCAGGGCGGGCGAGGCGGTGGCACGCCTGCGCGGCACGGCCCCGCAGAGCCGGCATCATATCACCGTTGAACGCGTGACCACCGGGGGAGGGAGGGGGGAAGGGTGAGCAAAAAATGCAAAACAACGCCTCAGGGAATCCCTGGAAAAATGCCCAACTGGCGCTGCGGGGCACCGAACGGCAACCGCAATGCCGCCAAAGCGGTGCCGCCGCCTTCGGCCTTCCGCGGCCCCATCCGCGCCCTCAAGGCGCGGTTGAACGAAATCATCGCAAACGAAAGGGCCGTTCGCAGCGCTTGGCTGCCCTGCTCACCCCCTCCGCGTGCGAAGCACGCTGGAAGGGGAGGTGCCCGCAGCACGCCAGGCCGCCCAAATCTTCCTGAGGGCGGCCGTTAGCGTGCGAAGGGCGGAGGGGTTATCTAAAAAAGGGTTTTCTTCAGAAAATCCTTCCGAACCAGGCCACCGACAGCCCGGCGGCCACCATCATCACAAGGGCGGCGGCGGCGGCGAAGAAGCTGGAGATTTCCATCTCTTTCACTTCCACCACCAACTGCTTGGTCAGAAGGTCATAGACCGCCTTCAAATCCTCCGAACTGGAGGCTTTGAAATATTTTCCCTTGGTCATGTCGGCGATTTTCTTCAGCGATTCCTCGTCCAGTTGCGCCCGCATCGCAAAGCCGCCAAAGCTGACATCATTGCCGCGGGTGGTGCCAAAGCCGATGGTGAAGACCCGCACGCCATATTCGGACGCCAGACGCGCCGCTTCGATGGGATCGCAGCCGGAGTTGGTCTGCCCGTCGGTCATCAGGATAATGACGCCATTCTTGTAGCTGCCCGGTTCGACCGGCACATGCTTCTTGGGCGGGGCGCCGCCGGCTTGGCCCAGCGGCCGGCCGAAATTGCTGCCGCTATTTTCGTCCACGCGGCCGCAACTGCCGCTGTTGGTGCGCCCGAACCGGCTGAAGCCGCCATAGCCGCCGCCACCGCCGCCATAGCCACCCATGCCGCCGCCCCCGCCATAGCCGCCATTGTTGAAGCTGCTGATGGGGAAATTCTCCTGCGGAAACAGGCTTTGCAGCGACACCAGAATGCCGTTGCCCACCGCGGTGCCGCGCTGCAATTCAAAATGGTCAATGGCGCTGTCCAGCGCCTGGCGGTCCGTGGTCGGAGTCTGGATCAGGAAAGCGACGCCGGCAAAGGCCACCATCCCGATCACCACATCCTTGGGCTGCTCCTTGATGTACTCCTTGGCCGCCTTCTGCGATGCCTCGATGCGGCTGGGCTTGATGTCGGCCGCCCGCATCGAGCCGGATACGTCCATCGCCATCATCACCGTGGCCCGGTGCGAAGGCAGCGACACCATGGCGCTGGGCCGCGCCACCGCCAGCAACAGCAAGGTCATCGCGGCCAGCAGCAAAGCCGGCGGCAAATGCCGCCGCCAGCCCGAAGGCCCCATCGCCTGCTTCAGAAGCCCCATATTGGCGAAACGGACCACGCCCTGCTTGCGGCGCCTGAGCAGCCAGACATAGACGCCGACGAGCGCCGGCACCAAAAGAAGCAGCCACAGTAGGCTGGGCCACAGGAACGAGATGCCGGGCACGAACTCGCCGGCCCGGCTCCAGGGAATCTGTTTGAACCAGTTCAAAAACCCGTTCATGGCGCGGCCCCCGCATTCAGCTTGGCGCGGTGCTTGCGCATGTCGGCAAAGCGCAGCACGGCGTCGGCAACATCGTCTTCGGTGGAAAGCTCCAGCCCATCCACGCCAGCGCGATCAAAAATGGCGCGCAATTCTTCCTCGCGCGCCTCAGCGGCAGCGGCAAAGCGGCGGCGAAAGCCCGGATCATGGGTATCAACAAACAATTGCTCGCCCGTCTCTGAATCCTGGAAGGTGATCAGGCCCAGATTGGGCATGCGCATCTCAAAGGGATCGGTCAGGCGCACCGCAACCACATCATGGCGCGCGGCCAACTGCCCCAACGGTTTTTCCCAGCCCTGCGGACTGATGAAGTCGGACACCACGAAGACCAGGGCGCGGCGCCCCAGCATTTTTGCCGTCTCGCCCAAGGCACGGGCGAGGTCCGTCGGCGCCGGACGATTGGCGCGATACCGGTTCATGGCGTCGAGGATGACATGGCTCTGCCGCCGCCCGCCGCGGGCGGGAATCTGCCGGTCCACGCCGCCGGAAAACAGCAGGGCGCCGGCCCGGTTGCCGCGCCGCGCCAGAAAGCGGCACATCATGGCGGTGAATTCGGTCAGCACCGCCCGCTTGGAGACACTGACGGATTCGAAATCCACCGACGGGCTCATGTCGAGCAGGAACCAGGCGGTGACTTCACGGTCCTCGATATATTCGCGCACATGGGGAATCTGCGTGCGCGCCGTCACGTTCCAGTCAATGCGGCGGACGTCGTCATGGAACTGGTATTCGCGCAAATCGGCCAAATCCAAGCCGGCGCCGCGAAAGGGCGACTTGTGGTCGCCCTGCAGCAATCCCTCCAGCCGTCGCGCAATGCGCAGATCAAGCCTGGCGAGAAGCGCTTCAGACGCTTGCGACGGCGCGGACATGGCTCTCCAGCACGCGTTCGGGTGGGCTCACTGCCTTCATCAGGTCTGCCACCAAGCTGTCGGCTGTGACGCCTTCTGCCAGCGCCTCATAAGAGGGAATCACGCGGTGACGCAGCACGTCGGGAGCGACATCAACCACATCTTCCGGCAGCACATAGTCGCGGCCGCGCAGGAAGGCCAGCGCCCGTCCCGCCTCGATCATGCCGATGCTGGCGCGGGGGCTGGCGCCGTAAAGAATAAAGCGGCCATGATCGGCAAGGCCGGCCTTGGCCGGCTCACGCGTCGCCGCCACCAGCCGCACCGCATAGGTAATGAGGGCCGGATCCACATAGACCTTTCTAGCCTGCGCCTGCATTTCCAGCAGCGCTTCGGTGGTGGTGACCGGGCCGATCAGGGCGCCAAGACCGGTGACGCGCTGGACGATGACAAACTCTTCGTCCTCGGAAGGATAGGAGACCAGCACCTTCATCATAAAGCGGTCCACTTGCGCTTCCGGCAGGGCATAGGTGCCTTCGGTTTCGATTGGGTTTTGGGTCGCCATCACCACAAAAGGCTTGGGCACCGGATAGCTCTCGCCGGCAATTGTTACCTGGCGCTCCTGCATCACTTCCAGCAGCGCGCTTTGCACCTTGGCGGGCGCGCGGTTGATTTCGTCGGCCAGCACCAGATTGGCAAATACCGGCCCCAGCATGGTCGAGAAGTCGCCGCTCTTCTGGTTATAGACGCGCGTTCCGGTAAGGTCGGACGGCACCAGATCGGGCGTGAACTGGATGCGTTTGAAACTGCCCGACATCGCCCGCGCCAAGGTGGAGACTGTCAGGGTCTTGGCCAGGCCCGGCACGCCTTCCACCAAAAGGTGGCCGCCGGCCAGAAGCGCGATCAGGACCCGCTCCAGGAAGTAATCCTGGCCGACCACGATCTTCTTCACTTCATAAAGATGATGTTCCAGCCCCGTATTTGTTCCGTCAGTCATCTCATCACCCCATTGTGTTCGGTGCGCAATCCGCGCCCGCTTTTTGATCTTTTTCTAGAACGGATTTTGCGACATCGCCCCCCGCGCCGCATTTTCGATCGGCACGGCAAAGGCCATGCCGGCAAAGACGCGTTGGCCGGTCGGATTGTAAATCGCGGTCACGATGCCCACCACCTCGCCGTCGCGGTTGACCAGGGGACCGCCGGAATTGCCCGGGTTCACCGCCGCGTCGAACTGGATGAGGTTTGTCATCTTCGGTTTTTCTTTGTCGTCGGGATCAACAAACTCCCGCTTCAGGCCGGAAATGACGCCGGTGGAAACCGAAGGACCGATGCCAAAAGGAAAGCCTTCCGCCACCACCGTGTCGCCCGGATTAAGGCCGCGTGTGGAGGCCATGGTTGCCGGCTTGAGATCGTCCGGCTGGCGCTTGGCGCGGATCACCGCCAGGTCGTTCTCCGGCTGCATGGAAACCAGAATGGCGTCCGACTTGCTGCCATCAAAAAAGGTTATTTCCCAACGGTCGGTGGAACGGATCACATGCAGATTGGTGAGGATGTCGCCCTGCTCGTCAATTACCACCCCCGAGCCGGTGGAGTCGGGATGTGGCGTCGCATCGGCGGTCTGGGTGTCGGGCGCGGCGCCAGGGGCACCGGGGGCCGCAGGCGTGCCGGGTGTGGGCGCCTTGGCCGGCGGAACGGGTGCCGGCGCCGCATTCTTCGCCTGTGGCGCAGCAGGCTTGTCCAGTTTCTTGCCGGCCTTCTTGGCCTCCAGGGCTTCCTGCTTCTCGATCTCGGCCTTGTGCTCGGGAGAAAGAAAACCATCCACGCGCACCAGCGAAGGGGCGATCACGGCTGCCGCAATAGTGGTCTGGTCAGGGCCGGGAGGGGTGTTGTCCAACGTGTTCTTGACGGCGTTATCAATATCCCACTGGGTATAAACCGGCGGGCCGGGATGGGTGAGGTGCCAGGCATAGAGGCTGGAAAGACTGATCCCCACCGCCAGCAGCACCAAGGCGGCGGCGATGGTGGCGCGGGTAAGGTTGCGCCGTTCCAGGAAGCCCCGAAATCCTGTCCAGCCCCGCCTGACCAAACCGGGACCCTCGGGCTCGGCAAACCAATCCTCATACGGCCGGCCGGTATCGCTCCGACCCGTCGTCCCACGCGCCCGCTTGGCACGGCTGTAAAGGGCCTTGCGTTTCATCACCGATCCCGGAAGAACCCGAAAAAGCCTACGCCAGAAAGGCAGGCTTGCAAAATCTTTGCGCCCCCAAAACCGCTTAAGTTTGGTCGCAAAGTTTGTCGGAATGAGAAGGCAGAAAGCGGCCGCCTGAAAACGATCTCCGCTTTTCGCGAGGGCGATGTTCTGCTAGGTGCATCCGCCGCCTGCCGAAAGGGCGGAGGCCGGCCGCCAAGGTGCATTTTTAGGATGAAAGTCCTATTTCTGTTCCGCCGGGACAATAGGAATAAGTGGGAGTTTGAAATGTCGAAGGGTTTGACTGCCGAAGAACGCGGCCGGCTGGAAGATGTGGGCTTCATGACCTGCATGACGCTGGTGCTGTTGGGCAATTATGCCCAGACCGGCCATTTCGGCGGTCCCTTGGCCTATACCCCGTTCAATGTCGCTTGCCATTTGGTGGGTCCGGAACGCGGCGGCATGCGCTACGACTATCGCCGTCCCAAGCACCCCTTCAGCGACAAGTTCATGATGGCAGCCGGCCACTGCGCTCCCACCATGTATGCGCTTTACATGATCCTGGGTCACGCCCTGGACCGCAAATACCAGGCGACCAAGGATAAAAAGTATTTCGCCGATCCCAAGGAAGCGATTCTGCCGATTGATGCTCTGGGCTTTCGCCGCGGCCATGGCGCGTTGGTCAAGCTGCTTTCCGACCAAAATTTGCAGGACGATCCACTCTTCGCCCAGGCCAAGCTGCGCGGCATCAAGGCGCTGTCGGGCCATGCCGAAAGCATTGACGTCACCAATGACGTCAATGGTGGCCCCTCCGGCGTCGGTGTTGCCACCGCGGCCGGCAAGGCCGCCTTCTGGGACATGGCCGGTGCCGGCATTGACGCGCCCAAGATCATCGCCCTGGAAGGCGAGTTCGCCATGACCGAAGGTCATGCCCAGGAACTGAAGACCCAGGCGCTGGCGATGCAGGTCGGCAAGCGCATGCGCATCTTCCTGTCGGACAACAATGCCGGCATTGACGATGTGCTGCATGGCGGTGTCATCCCCAAGGCTTATGCCGACCAGTACGACCTCAAGGCGCAATGGACGTCCTATGGCTGGAACGTCTTCGACTGCGATGACGGCGGCGACTATGACAAGCTGCTGGAGCTGATGCAGGCCATGGAAAGCAGCGACGCGTCCGACAAGCGCCCGGTGATCGCTATCGCCAAGACCACCAAGGGCTACTGGCCCGCGGCCAAGGGCGGCAAGCTGGGTAGCGTTGACCAGATCATCAGCTACAAAAGCCATCCCTACAGCCAGAAAATGAACTCCGACTATTTTGTCGCCCTGGCTTCGACCTTTGAAGAAAAGTACGGCGTCAAGTTCGCCGGCATTCGCGACGGCGCTCCCAAAAGCGAAAAGGACCGTCTGATACAGTTCAAGACCAACATTGATGTTGTGATGTCGGTATTCGACAAGAACGGGCTCGGCGACTGGGTCGCCGATCGCCTCGTGGCGCTGGGCGATTCCGTCAAGGATAATGAAAAAGTGCAGTTTGCTGAGGGGAGAAATCCCTTCCTGGATGAGCGCCTCAAGGTCGCCAACCTGCCGGTCGAGCCGCAAAAGCTGCCCATCACCAATCGTATTTCGGGCGCGCAGAAAGATGTCTCGATCAGTCTCTACAAGAAGCCCGGTGAAGTGCAGGGCGCCCGGCGCGCGGTGTCGGAAATCATCAAGTGGATGAATTATGTCACCGACAACCGCTTCGTCACTTTGGCGGCCGACCTGTCGGAATCCATCAATGTCGAGCACGGCGCGCTCTGGGGTCATTACGACCCGGTGAGCAATCCGCTCGGCACCCGGATCAAGGCGGCAATTCAGGAAGCCGGCAATGTCTGCTCCGCCATCGGTCTGGTGAGCCAGAGCGCTTCGGTTGATCCAAAGGAGTTCAAGGGCGTTTGGGCCTTGTCGGGCACCTATGGCGCCTTCACGCCCTTGATGTATACGCCGGCCCGCGTCTGGAGCCAGCAGAACCAGGACAGCAAGTTCCGCATGGGCGTGCTGCACATTCTGGTCGGTCATTCCGGCCCGGAAACTGCCGCCGACGGCCGCAGCCATTTCGGCATCTTTGCCACTCAGGTGTGGAAGCTGTTTCCTCGCGGCCAGATCATCCATCTCAACCTGTGGGATTATAATGACGTAGCGCCGGGTTATTTTGCCGCCGCCGAAATCGCCGCCCGCGATCCCAAGGTCGGCGTCATTATCATCGAAGTGGCGCGTCCGGATTTTGCCGTCGCTGACCGCAGCAAATTCGCCGATACCGAACTGACTGCGGCACGCAAGGGCCTTTATGTCATCCGTGACTTCGCGCCGGGTAAGCCGCGTCACGGCTATGTCATCGCCCAAGGTTCCAGTTCCACCGTCAACCTGGTGAAGATCATTCCACGCCTGGAGGAAGCCGGCATTAATGTGAAGATTGTTTCGGCCATTAGCGAAGATTTGTTCGACCGTCAGCCCGAAGCCTATCGCAACTCTGTTCTGCCGCCGGAAGCTTTGGTTGACGCCATGTTCGTCAGCTCGGCGACGCGCCGGGTGCCACCGGTGAAGGATCTGGGGCCGCTGACCGACGAGTACTCACTGACTTCCGACTGGGACAATCAGTGGCTGACCAGCGGGCTGGAAAAGGAAGTGATCGAGGAGGCCCATCTCGATCCCGAATCCATCTTCGATGGGATCAAGCGCTTTGCTGCCGACCGGTCCAAGCGCCTGGAACGGCAGAAAAGCGTCTTGGCCAAGGTTGCCGCGGAATAGAGGGCTCGCGGCCTAGCCTTTCGGGGGTTACGGCCTGTTCACAGGAGCGGACGCGATAAAGGATTGCGAACGCTCTCAAAGCGTTATAGGGATTACTCAGACAAATGGTGGCACCGGAATGCCGCCATTTCGGCGCCGGGGAGGCGACACAGATGAACCGCAAGGCCATATTGCTGGCTTTGAGCGGCGCCTTGTTGCAAGGCGCGGTTCTCTATGCTCT
>JAFAVT010000204.1 GCA_019242275.1 Alphaproteobacteria bacterium | reverse complement strand
TATATTATCAATTATAGTTTGAAACAGCGTTGTCAGTTCTTCAAGGCCAGAAAATTTGTAGTCAGTTATTTTGCGCGCTATTACCAAATGTCGCGTTCGCCAACCATAAACGCCATCTTTTGGGGTGATGTCGTATTCATCCACGATGCCGGACAATCGCTCCAACGCCAAAGCGACTTTGTCTGATGCAATTTGCAACATCCGGATCATCAGTTGACGATGAACCCTCGCACCAACTGCTTCAAGCGCGGCGACGTATCTGTAGAGGTCCTGCACTCCAGGGTCTAATTGGTCGTACTCCTGTAGCAGGATTATATCGAGGCTCTCATTGGCAAAAATATTCTTAAGGCAGACAAACATATCTGCTTTGCACTTTTGTCGGAGATTTTGAATTTTTTCCAAACGCGTAAGCATTCTAAAGCTGCTATGAACTAACTGCGCTATCTCAGGCTTGCGCTCCAACAGCGTGATCAATGAATTGATTTCCGCCAACTCGAGACGAGAAATATCAACGATACGCCCCTTTGAGAAAAAATGAGGGCTCTTCATACGCGCCGCCCAATTGGCGGCGTTCGCTGTCATCACTAACTTAAGCGCCGGGTAATCTATGTCGCTCAGATAATCAATTAATGCGTTCGTCTGTCGTAAAGTATGCGTACATTCATCTATAAGCAGAAAACCTACTTTTCCATCATTGCGTAGATTGGCTTCCATTTTTTTCCAAGCGCTCGCTTGAAACGGAAAATCTGTTTTATGTTCCCAGACCAGATGCCCTATTTTGCTGAGCTGCACCGCTATTTGCCGGGCAAACGTTGTCTTGCCGACTCCGGCAGCGCCTAAAATTGTCACCGACTGGAGACTTGAAACTAGCGCCTCTACAACTTCTATCTGCTGGCTTCGTTCGAAGGTAGCATCGAACGAAATATCCGCATAAGTGGCCGGACCGCCGTTAAACATCCTCAAGACATTCGGGCTTTTCGTTACTTCGATTGCCACATCCAATGCAGTACTGACCAAATCTATCGGTAGCGTTGTTATTGGTGCTTCTGCACGAAGTTGCGCACGGTCAGCTTCAGAGTTCACTAGCGCGTGAACCAGTGTGTCGATACCACCGAACGCTATCTTAAGGCCGATATCTTCGAGCAGGGGCGCGCGGTATTCATCGGATTCGTATATGAGGGCGTACACTTGGCCCGGCGCACCTTGGCCTTTAGCCTTGAGTACCTCGCGGATTGTGTCGCTTAAATGGGGGTCCTTAAGAGATTGCCCGATGATCAGAACGTCGCCTCCTAATAACGATGAGGAGAGTTGGCTAAAAAGCAATTGGCGATACTGCCGATGCACCTCATAATCGTGATCTGTTAGAGTCATAGAGGCTCTGTCGCCCAAGGCTTCATCTTGGGTTATGCACCCATGAATTTTGAATATTCTTGTCCCTTGGGATGTCTCGCGCGAGGAGAAGTCGTAGTTGGAGCGGATGGCTACCGCTTGCAATCCCTGTTGCGCGTACGCGTGTTCCAAAAGGCGATCGAAGTTGGTGGTAAAAAGTTTATCCCAGCCGAGCGCTGGAAGACCAAGTAGTCCACCGGTTGGTCGTAAACCGGAGAGGGACTTTACGACCACATCGACAACCGCCTTCCTCGAGTATTTCCTCTCGAGAATAGTGGCAGTTTCTCTTAGATCAGGACTCTGTGGTTCAACGTTAGCAATTTGTTGCCACAATAATGTGGCCAGCTGTTGTCCAGTGGGAGCCCCTGAGGGCACGCAAGCGCCAGCGCCAATGAGAAGGCTTGTTTTGGGCGGTGCCAATGCACGGGCTAAAGCTTCAAGTGGAATCGGCATTCTTTGTCCCCCGCCCTACAACAGCCTTCCACCGCTGGTTGTCGCAGTCAATATAAAGGCGGTCTTTGAGATTTTGCCACGGGCCGAACAGATGAGGGGAGCGCTGCACGGAATTCCGGAATTCCGGGGACATGATACTTAATTGGCTTGCGCCACGCGTAGGTGTTCGCTGGAGGAATTAAACTCTGGACCCGGGCAATCGCGCTTCACACGCGTACCAATTATGGTACATTGCCTTTAATGACCACCAAGAAAAACCCCCATCGCGGCGGCAAGTTCGAGGACTATCTGGCCGAGCAGAACCTGCTGGACGCCGTCACCCTGACTGCCACCAAGCGGGTGCTGGCCTGGCAGATCGCCGAACTGATGAAGAAGCAGCGCCTTACCAAGACCGTGCTGGCCAAACGCATGAAAACCAGCCGCGCGGCGCTGGACCGCCTGCTGGACGAACAGAATACGGCGGTGACGTTGCAGACCATGGGCCGGGCCGCGGCGGTGCTGGGCCAGGAATTGACCATCACCCTGCGCCGCGCCGCGTGAACCGCGCTGGTCGTCGCGCGGGCCTGTCAGGCCATCTTCTCAGACGTCGTGTTCGACAACGCCGGTCCCGCCCAGCAGCGAACGCTTGCTCAGCACGATCACCTTGTGCTGGCCCTGGCGTTTGAGCAGCACGGAATGGATATATCCCACGCCATGGACCGCACTGAAGCCCGCGATCTCCCAACCCTGTGCCACCAATTCACTCAGCGGCCGCGCTTCCTTGCTCATGCTGCTATCCCTTCATTTTGAAATCGAAGGGACATTACCATTCCGGGCGGAACTCGGGCGATACGATTTTTCGGCGAAAATCCAGGCGGAAATCTAGCGACACGATAATCAATTGGCTTCGCGCCGTGCGGAGCTCGCGCTTCCTTATCGAAATTGGCGGCGCACGCGCCCCCTCCCCCGCCTGCGGCGGTCCCCCTCCCCCACTTTGTGGGGGAGGGTCCGATGCAGCGCAGCTACAGCAAATCCAGCACCGTTTCACTCGGCCGGCAGAGGCGAACGCCCTTGTCGGTGGCGACGATGGGTCGGTTTAGCAGGACTGGGTGCGCCGCCAGGGCTTCCAGCAGAACATCATCGGATGCTTCCGGCGTGATGCCGCTTGCCGCCACCGCCGCACTTTCCTTCCATCGCACCAGCTCTTTCACCGGCACGCCTATCCTGCCCACTAGCGCCCCGATCTCCGCCCGGCTTAGTGGCTGTTTCAGATAGTCACGGATTTCGGGTTCGATGCCCCGCTCGCGCAATAGCGCCAGCACATTGCGCGCCGTGCCGCAGTTCGGGTTGTAGGTCATCCAGACTTTCATTCTTCACTCACCGCCGCACGTCCTGGCCGCTTTTCGTATGATGGCGCAGGCGCGGGCGGCAATGCCGGTTCTAATCTTAGCTACCGTTCCGCTTTTGTTTTCACAAAATGCCCAGGCTCTGGGATGACAGACAGAAGATTGCGGCGCTTGACGCCCGATTCGGGGGCTGATTCAGTGCTTCACCGGATTTGAAGCCGGTACTCCGAGGCAGAAAATGGGCATCCAGGAAAATCTGCGGCAAACCGATGCCGTCCTCGTCTGTGTCGCGCGCGGTCATGCCGGGCATTGGCAGGCGCTGTGCCTGGATTTTGATCTGGCCGTGCAGGGCATTTCGCTGCCGGAGGTGAAGGATCGCCTGGAGCAGGCCATTACCGATTATGTCGCGGCGGCGTTGCAGGAGAAGGAGCCCGCCCGTTCGCAATTGCTGGGGCGGCGGGCGCCCTTCTGGGTGCGGCTCGTCTGGGCCTTTCGCTTTTTCATGGGAACCACCTTCGGTAAGAATCGCACCAGTGATTCCACCGTCGGATTTCCCGTTCTTTGCCACGCCTGAAATGTACCTTCCGGGACTTCGTGGCCATTCTGGAACGGAATGGTTTTGTGGAAGTGCGCCAGAGCGGAAGTCATCGGCGCTTCCGGGCGGAGCGGGCCGGCAAGGTCTGGCTGGTGACAGTCGCCTACCACGCCATCGGCGACGAAATCGGACAATATGTGCTGGCCTCCATGATCCGCCAGTCCGGCTTGGACAAGGACCAGTTTCGCAAATGACGCGAGGCAATTCGGAAGCTGCGCCGTCAAAAAATCAGCCTCAGTTCGTTAGGTACACTACCGCGCACACGCCGCCCTTGCCCGCCCCGCGCGCCCCGCTAGGCTCCATGACAAAGGAGTCATCATGCGCCGCATCCCCGCCCTCATCGCCCTTACTCTCGCCGTCGCCGCCCCCGCCCTGGCCCAAACCCCGCTGCCGGCCTGCCGCGTCGGCCTGCCGGTCACCGTGCTGGCCTGCATCAACTATCCCGGCCACATCACCGCCCACAATCCCGCCAACGGCAACTGGCAGGTGACCTGCGACAGCGACAAGGAAAAGAACTGGGTCAGCGTCAATGATCTGAAGCGCGCCTGCACCGCCGAGGATGTCGCGCTGACCCCCGCCTTCTTCGCCGGCCGCTGGGAGATGTTCACCGGCGGCGGCGGCGCCTATGTCAAGCAGGCCAGCGGCGACTGGAAGGTGCGCGCCCTTGATGTCGCCAAGACCCCGCCCTTGGTAATCAATGCCGATGGCAGCTTTGTCTGGAATGATTTCAGCAAGCCGCCGGTGCGCGGCCGCTGGCGCTTGCTGGCGCCGGCCGAGTTCAAATATGCCAGCCAGAAGCCGCCGATCATTCTTCTGATGAACGCGATGGACGGCAAGGACTGGCAAGTCACTCGCATCAGCCCGGCCAGCGACGGCCGCGACCGCATCGAACTGGAACGTCGCGACCTCGGGCTGACGTACCGTGGTACGAGGATGAAGTAACGTGCCGGCCTAATCACCACCACTAAACGGCCCGCGGCCGCCGCCGCCGGCGCGGATCGGCGTGCCGGGCGGCGCCTGCATCGAAGCCGCCGGCACGGTGGGCACGCTGCCCAGGGGCTGCCCGGGATAGACATGGCCGTCCGCCGTCACCGTCACGAAATACTTGTCGGCGCCCTTGCTGGCCGAAAGATAAAGGTTGCCCGCCTGGGCGGTGGCAACCGTGCCGGGGGTAAAGCCGGCGGCGGTGACCGCGGCCTTGGCCTTGGCTTCGTCGGCGCTGGAATAGGCGTTGGTGGAGCCGCTTTGCGCCCATGCGGCGGCGGCGGAAAAGGCCAGCAGCGTGGCGGCCAGGGTCATCTTGGTCATAATCGTCCTCCCGGTAAGCGTGGCGTTCCACGTCTGGGGCCAGTCTGCCAAATCCTTGGGGCCCCGCGAAGGGGGGTTCACCCGCGACAGTTACGCTCCCCGGGCGTTACATTCCGGCCATGTCCCGAGCTTTCGTCAAAGAAACCGCTGAATCCGCTCCCCCGCCCGAGCGCATGGTGGATGACGGCCCCAATCTGGTCACGCCCGAGGGCCTCGCCCAGATCGAGGCTCACATCGCCCGCATCGAGGCGGCGCTGCAGAGCGAGGCCAATGTCCTGCTGCGCGAAACCCTGGCCCGCGACCTGCGCTATTGGACCCTCCGCAAGGCCAGCGCCGAACTGGTGACCGCCACCGACAGCGACGGCGCCATCGCCTTCGGCTCCCGCGTCACCATTCGCCGCGGCGGCCGCCGGCAAAGCTTTCGCATTGTCGGGGTGGACGAAGCCGATGCGGCACGCGGGCTGATCTCCTTCCGCGCCCCTCTCGCCCAGGCGATTCTCGGCGCCCGCCGGGGCGATGTGATCGAGACCGCCGGGCCGCTGGGCGAGATCGAGATTCTTTAGAGCAATTTTGGGTTGCGCCTCGATCGCTGCTCTCATGCTTCGTCCCTCGACAAGCTCGGATGAGGAGGCTCAGCATGAGGGTTTAATTTTATTTTCCTCACCCTGAGCCTGCCCGCCGTCGCCAAGGCTATGGCGGGTCATTATTCCCTGTTGTCCGCCGTAGCTTCAGCGTAGGTGGATCGAAGGGTGAGGGGCAACCCTGTTTGCCAGCCGAAGTTGGATGGCCGGCTCGGAGGCCGGCCATGGTGAGATTGGGATTCCTAAACCAACAAATAACCTACTGCTCCACAGTCGCCCCGCCGGTGGTGGTGGACATAACCGGCTTGCTGCCCGGCTCATGCGCCATGGTCTTGGTCCGGCATTCCACGCTGTCGCCGCTCTTGTCATGGCAGACCGTGTGCGATTTGGCGAAGTCGCCGCCGTCATGGGCCTGCGCCATCGCCTGGCCATTGAGATTGTTGTTGCCATGCACGGCGGCGCGGCTTTGCGTGCGCCCGCCCGCGGCCGAGCCACCCATCGCCAGCGCCGAGCTGTTGCCGCTGGTGGCGCCGATGCCGGCGGTGGAAGCCGACAGCCCGTTGCCAGATGCGGTGCCGGCGCTGCCGCCGGTGGCGGCGCCTTGGGCGAAGGCGGCGCCGGATGCCAGCGCCACGGCGGTGGTCACGATCAATATCTTATTCATGATGCTCTCCCTTGTTGCGCCCCCCATCCAACGGAACATGATCCGGCGGAATGTTGCGCGCCTCGCAGCCGACAAAGCGGGTGGTGCTGCCGGGCGAGCCGCCGCCGGCCACCACGGCACTGCCGCCGAGCGAGGTCGTCACGCTGGCGCTGGCCGAGGACGAACCATCGGCCGACCGCACTTCAACCCCATGACTGTCACAGCGGTCATCGCCGCGTTGCGGCTCCGCCTTCGGCGGCAAAGGCGTGTTGGCGCCCACCGTGACGCTGCCGCGAAGGTTTCCGGCACTGACACTGGCGGAACTGGATTGCGCCACCGCCGGCAGCGACAGGCTGCAAGCTAACAGCGCCAAAGGAATGAAGTTTCGCATGCGGAAAAAGGTGCCGCGTTGTTAGCGCGGCACCTTCCCTTTCACTTAACGGTCGTCATTGTCGCGGCGGTCATTGTCGCGCCGGTTGTTGCGATCATGGTCGCGGTTGCTGCGGTTGTTGCGGGCATTGGAAGCCATGCGTCGCCGGTCATTGTCGCTGCTGCCGGCCGAACTGCCGCCTGCCGCCAGGGTCGAGGATGTACCGTTGTGCGAACCGGCGCTGGAAGCGCCTGTGCCCATCGCTGTGCTGGTGCGCCCGCTGCCGGCAGTGGACCCGCCCGCCGCCAGCGAGGAGGACGTGCCGCTGTTGCGCGAACCGGAACTGGAGGCGCCGGTGCCCAGCGCCGTGCTGGTGCGCCCGCCGCCCGCGGTGGCGCCGCCGATGCCAAGCGAAGACGAGCTGCCTGCGCCCGCGCCGGACGAGGAACCGCCGGTGCCCAGCGCCGCGCTGGCCTGGCCGTTGCCGGCGCTTGCGGCGCCGACGCCCAGCGTCGAGGCGGAACCGGCATTGGCGCCGCTGCCGCTGGAGGAACCGCCGGTGCCCAGCACCGAATTGGCGCTGCCGCTGCCGGTGGTGGATGCGCCGGTTCCGACGGTGGAGGAAGACTGGGCCAGCGCGATTGGTGCGCTACCCATGATGGCCGCCAGCGCGGCCGCATAGAGGAACTTGTTGCTGATCATGTTCGAACTCCGTTTGGCTCCGCGCGGTGGCGGAAGCATTGCCCGTTCGACCCTTTGCCAACGTCATCTGTCCGACCCCGTTCCGGCAACTTTGCCAATTCGCGCAAATGAAACCGGCGCTTGTACGCCGGCGCACGGATCGAAGGCGCGTGGCTCCACGTTGTGAAATGCGGAAGCAGCCCATGACCGATATGCAAATGGACGAGATGGCGGGTGAACCGCTGCTGCGCGTGGCGGGTGACACCACCATCGCCTTCAAGGTTACGGCGTGGCAGCCCTGGTTCGCCTGGCACCCGGTGAGACTTTACATGAGCAGCCGGCACGCCTGGCTGAAGCCGCTCTGGCGCCGCTGCGTGGACAAGAACGGCGTCGAATGCTGCGACTACACCGACACGCCGGAAAAATTTCCCGATCCCGGCGCCGTTGCGCCTTATCCCGTCGCGGCCGCGTGACGAGCGAGTGGCCTCACCCTTCGATCCGCCTACGCTGAAGCTAAGGCGGACAAGAGGAATAAATGACCCGCCATAGCCTTGGCGACGGCGGGCAGGCTCAGGGTGAGGAAATAAACTAAAGTCCTCATGCTGAGCCTCCTCATCCCGAGCTTGTCGAGGGACGAAGCATGAGGACTGCGAGCGAAGCTCGACACAATTGCGCTAGAGACCTCTATCCCTCCCTGCCGCCGATGCCTTATCGTAGGAATCGTCCAGGAAAGGCGGCCCCATGCGCAAGCTCTTCGTGCTTCTCGCCCTGCTGCTGCTTGGCGCCTGTGCCACCACGCCGGCGCCTTTGCCTTCCACCTTCCTTATTTTCTTCAACGCCAACAGCGCCGCCCTCACCCCGGAAGCGAGCAGCGTGATTGAACAGGCCGTGACGGCCATCAAGCAACGCAAGCCGGCAACGGTGGCAATCGGGGCGGGGGCCGGCGCCGGCAGCAATCTCAGACTGGCCGGGCCGCGCCAGGCAGCCGTCCGGCAGGCGCTGCAAGCGGCGGGGGTCAATCCCGCTTTGCTGGCGCCGGCTTCGCTGCCCAACAGCGGCGCGGAGGTGCGGGAAAACGGCAATCAGCGGGTGGAAATCATTCTCGGCCCGCCGGCCGCTCGCTAGCTCCCGGGGCCGCCGTTCCTTGGGTCTTGGAGCAACTCCGGTTCAGCCAAATCTCTCTCTTGCTCACCATGGGCTACCGCACATGTGACATCCTACGCGCACCCAAGGGCCACGAGCGCCGGTATTCCTTGGCATAGATGGGCCAATAACATCACTTTGAATCTCAATATGTCATGGCCCGCCTCCGCGCGGGCCATCCAGAGTCACAGGTCCAGTGGCAGACCATCCCGGCACGGGTGGCAGCTTTCGATCAGTTCCAGTTTGCGCGCGCAGGTAAATTTTTTCAGTCGCGTTTCGCGATGGCGTCGCGGCCGGTGCTTAGCGTCTGCTCTACCCGCCCGAATAATCAAAGGCGGCGCCTCGCGCCCTGCCGCCGCCGAAATTCCAGCTCAGGCCCAGATTGAAGATGCGGCCGATCTGGCGCTGGGCTTCATGGTCGGTCAGCGCCGGAATGGCGATCACCAGATCATTGCCGGCCGAGCGGAAAATATCCGCCACCGTCGCCGTCAGGATCAGGCTGTCCGACAGCTTGTGGCGGTAGCCGAAATTGAGAGTCCCCGCCGGTAGGGTATAGCCCTGCTGC
>JAFAVT010000094.1 GCA_019242275.1 Alphaproteobacteria bacterium | reverse complement strand
TCACTGGCGACATGCTGACCGGCATCAAGGGGGGGGGCCGCCATGTGCCGATTCTCTGGCCGGTGCCGGTCTATCGTCTGGCGGTGGCAGCGCATGACCGCAAGGATGAGGTCAAGCTGACGGCGGCCCTAGCCCGCCTGTGCGAGGAAGATCCGTCGCTTAAGTTCGAGCAGAATGCCGAAACCCAGGAAATGCTGCTGGCGGGGCAGGGCGAAATTCACCTGCACCTGGCGGTGGAAAAGCTGGCGCACCGCTTTGGCCTTTCCCTCGACACCCACAAGGCGCGAGTGCCGTATCGCGAAACCATCCGCAAGGCAGCCACCAGCCGCGGCCGCCACAAGCGGCAGTCCGGCGGCCATGGCCAGTATGGTGATTGCGTGCTGGAAATTGCGCCCCAGCCACGGGGCACCGGCTTTACCTTCCATGACCGCATCAAGGGCGGGGTGGTGCCCAAGCAATGGATTCCGTCCGTCGAGAAAGGCGTGCGTGAATATCTGAAAGCCGGACCGCTGGGCTTTCCGGTGGTGGATGTCTCGGTGGCGCTGGTGGACGGCTCGTTCCATTCGGTGGATTCCTCCGATGCTGCCTTCCAGGTCGCGGGCCGCCTTGGCATGAGCGAAGGCATGCCGGACTGCGCCCCAGTGCTGCTGGAGCCGATCATGGAAGTTGCCATTCACGTGCCCAATGACGCCACGGCCCGGGTCAATGGCGTGATCGGGTCACGACGCGGCGTGCCGCTGGGCTTCGATGCGCGCGACGGCTGGCGCGGCTGGGATACGGTGCGGGCGCAAATGCCCCTGGCCGAGATCGGCGACCTGATCATGGATATCCGTTCCCTGACGCAGGGGCTCGGCACCTATGAGATGAGCTTCGACCGCCTGGCTGAGCTGAACGGCAAGCTGGCCGACCAGATCGTATTGGCGCAGAAGGCGGCGTAAATGGGCGCGGTTCTTTTGCGTCTAGCCTGAATAGCAACCAATAAAGAAGCCGGGTCTGCAAGGCAGACCCGGCTTCAGGTGTCCACGCTCAGGGGGAGTAGAGCGAGGCGGCCGCCTGCTGGGGGGAAGCGGCGGCACACACTTCAGATAGGGGACGTTCGTTTTGTTTCAAGGGGGTGAATTTCCTACTCAGTCGGTTTCGACTTTCAGGCGATGAATATCGCCCATGACCAGAACGTAGCAAAGGATTCCGAGCAGCGCCAACACCGCGATGTAGGCAAGCCCGCCAAAGAAGGAGCCGGTGGATTTCACCAGATAACCGATCACGATCGGGGTCATGATGCCGGCCAAATTGGCGCAGAAATTGAACACGCCGCCGGTAAGGCCGGCCAGATTTTTCGGCGCGATATCGGCTACCACCGTCCAGCCCAGATTGCAGATGCCCTGGCCAAAAAAGGCCACTGACATAATGATGATCACCAGTGAATTGTCAGCAATGTAATTGGCACTGACAATGGTGGAGGCAAGCAGCAATCCGATCACAATCGGCAGCTTGCGGGCCAGGTTGGCCGATCCGGACCGGCGCAAAAGAAAATCAGAGAATAGTCCGCCGCTGAACACGCCAATGGCGGCAGCGGCGTAAGGCAGCACCGCGGCGGCACCGACCTTGATCCAGGCCATGTGCCGTTCCGTCGCCAGATAGGTGGGAAACCAGGTGAGGAAAAAGACCTGGGTGGAATTGCTGCAGAACTGGCCCAGCGACGCGCCGACAATCTGGCGGTGGCGCAGCAGCTTTTTCACATTGGCCCAGGAAAATCGCGTCGGCGCAATGTTGGCGCCCAACCCACCGCCGGCGGCGATATGATCCAGTTCGCGTTGGCTGACGCGGCGGCTTTTGTCGGGATCGCGATAGCCCAGATAAAAGACGAAGGCGAAAATCACGCCGGCGGCGCCCACGATCAGGAACAACGCCCGCCAGCCGAAATTGGCGGTGATCCAGAAGAGCAGGGTGCTGAAAAGCGCAAGGCCGGCATACTGCCCAATGGAATAAACCCCGGTAGCGCGGGCCCGTTCGTTTTGCGGAAACCAGTTGCTGAGGATGCGGCTGTTGGCCGGATAACAGGGCGCTTCGAAAATGCCCAGCATCAAGAGGCAAGCGATCAGCCAGATCACGCCATTGGCAAAACCCAGCATCAGAGTCATGCCGGACCAGAAGAAAAGCGCCAGGGCATAGGTCAGGCGAATGCCGTAGCGGTCCAGGAAGGCGCCGCCGGGTATTTGGGCGAAGGCATAGGAAAAAGAAAATGCCGAAAACACGACGCCCTGGATGCTGGGATCAATATGGAATTCGCCGCGGATCAGGGGCGCCGCCACGCTCATCACCGTGCGGTCGAGATAGTTGACCAAGGTAGCGATGGTGATCAGGGCCAGCACGACCAGGCGCTGGCGGCTGCGCCTGTCGTCCGGCATGGACATGGTCATGGGGGTCTCCGTCCCGTGGCGCAGTGGCTATTTTAGACTGAAAGCGATCAGCTCGTCAGACGTATCCGGCGCCTGCAGAAAGCCGCTGCCGGTGGCGGCAACCACCACATACTGTTTGCCATCCGCGCCCTGATAGGTGCTGGGCACGGAACTGGCCACGGCGTTCAGTTTTGTCTGCCACAATTCCCGCCCGTTGCGCCCATCCAGAGCGCGGAAGCGCTTGTCATCGGTGGCGCCGACAAAAATAAGGTCGCCCGCCGTTGCAATCGAACCACCGATCCCCGGGCGGCCGGTATTCTGCTTGTCCGCCGGCAAGCTATCGGTCACGCCCAGCGGCACCCGCCAGGCGACATTGCCGGTGTTGACGTTCACCGCCACCATCTCGCCCCAGGGGGGCTGGTTGCAAGGCATGTTGAGGGTGGTGTCCTTGAAACGGCCGCTGGGCCGCAAAGTGGAATAGGGGCCGGTGCGCCCGCCGGGCAGGTTGGTGCCGACGATATTGGCGGGCAGGCCGTTGGGCGGATCCTGCACGCCCAGGATTTGGCCCAGATCGCTGACATTGACGAAGAGATAACCCAGTTGCGGATCGAAGGACGCGCCGCCCCAATTGGCGCCGCCGATTTCGCTCGGGAATGTGACGGCAGGATGCTGGTAGCCGGGCGGCGCATAAGACTCCGCGTTCAGCTCCAGATGATTGTCCTCAACCAGTTTGCGGCAGGCGGTTTCCAGTTCTGGTGTCACCTTGGCCAGTTCCGCCATGGTAACCCCTTGGCGCGCCAGCGGCGCGGGCCGCACGGGAAAAGGCTGGGTGGGCGAGGTTTTCTCCAGCGGAATCTTGCTTTGCGGCACTTTGCGTTCTTCCACACCATAGATCGGCTTGCCGGTGGTGCGGTCGAGCAGGAAGAGCAGCGACGCCTTGTTGATGATGGCGACGGCGGGGATAGTGCGCCCACCTGTCCTTACATCCATCAGCAGAGGCGGCGCTTCCAGATCGAAGTCAAAGACGTCGTGATGGACGACCTGGAAATGCCAGAGATAGTTGCCGGTGGCGGCATCCACCGCCACCAGGCTGGTGTCATAGAGATTGTTGCCGGGCCGGTCGCCGCCGAAGAGGTCGCCAGAGGGCGCGCCGAACGGCAGATAGACGATGCCGCGCGCAGCATCCACGGTCATGAAGCCCCAGACATTGACGCCGGAGCGCAACTTGGCGCTGTCGCCCGGCCAGGTGCCGTAATTGGGTTCGCCGGGCAAAGGAATGGAGTGAAAGGTCCAGGCCAGTTTGCCGGTATGGATGTCAAAGGCGCGGACATCGCCGGCAGGACCGGGACCGCTGCCTTCCGGGTTACGTCCGCCCAGGATGATCAGATTTTTGTAGATCACCGGTGTCGAGGAAACCCCGACAGAGGCATTGGGCAGGTTGTGGGTGATCTCGGGCGTATTGAGGTCGGCAAAGCCATTGACGCCGAAATTGGTATTGAGAGCGCCGGACTTGGCATCAAGGGTGAAGAGCTTGCCGTCTGACGTAGGAACGACGATCAGGGGCCGTGTTTGCGCGTCGCCGGGAAAATATTCGACGCCGCGGGAAGCGGGATTGCCGCTGGGCAGTTTGTAAACCCAGACCTCTTTGCCCGTGGTCGGGTCCAGAGCCACCACGCGGCCGTAAGGAGTGGAAAGATACATCAGTCCGCCCACAACCAGCGGCGTCACTTCGGCTTCCGCAAAACCGGCATTGGCGCGGGGAGCAGGGGCAACGCCTTCCGCCGCGGCCTGGCTTTGCGGTGCCGCGCCATCGGGCGCGCCACGCCCGCGGCCGGCGCCGCGTCCGCCAC
>JAFAVT010000088.1 GCA_019242275.1 Alphaproteobacteria bacterium | reverse complement strand
TACATTCCCGGCGAAGGCCATAACCTGCAGGAGCACTCGGTGGTGCTGATCCGCGGCGGCCGCGTCAAAGACCTTCCCGGCGTGCGCTACCACATCATCCGCGGTGTGCTCGACACCCAGGGCGTCAAGGATCGCAAGAAGCGCCGCTCGCTCTATGGCGCCAAGCGTCCGAAATAATCGAGGAAGATAACGATGTCCCGCCGCCACCGCGCCGAACGCCGAGAAATCAACCCGGACGCCAAGTATGGCGACCTCGTCATCGCCAAGTTCATGAATTCCCTGATGTATGACGGCAAGAAGAGCGCTGCCGAAGGCATCATGTATGGCGCCTTTGACACTATTGCCGCCAAGACCAAGCAAGACCCCCTGGCCGTCTTTCACGAAGCCCTGCGCAACGTCGCCCCGGCGTTGGAAGTTCGCAGTCGTCGCGTCGGCGGCGCCACTTACCAGGTGCCGGTGGAAGTGCGAACCGATCGTTCCCGTGCGCTCGCCATCCGCTGGCTGATCACCGCCGCCCGCGCCCGCAACGAACCCACCATGCAGGGCCGGCTCTCGGGCGAGCTGATGGATGCCGCCAACAATCGCGGCAGCGCCGTCAAGAAGCGCGAAGACACCCACAAGATGGCCGATGCCAACCGCGCCTTCTCGCATTACCGCTGGTAAACCGGACTAAAACGCCATGGCCCGCACCACCCCGCTCGACCGCTACCGCAATATCGGCATCGCCGCGCACATTGACGCCGGCAAGACCACCACGACCGAGCGCATTCTTTATTACACCGGCAAGTCTCACAAGATCGGCGAAGTCCATGATGGTGCCGCCACCATGGACTTTATGGAGCAGGAGCAGGAACGCGGCATTACCATCACCTCTGCGGCGACTACCTGCTTCTGGAAAGATCACCGTATCAATATCATTGATACGCCGGGCCATGTGGACTTCACCATAGAAGTCGAGCGTTCCATGCGTGTGCTGGACGGTGCCGTGGCAGTATTCGATGCTGTCGCCGGTGTTGAGCCCCAATCCGAAACCGTCTGGCGCCAGGCCGATAAATACAAGGTTCCGCGAATCTGTTTCGTCAACAAGATGGATCGCACCGGCGCCAACTTCCAGCGCTGCGTTGACATGATGATTGATCGTCTCGGCACCCGTCCGATGATCATCACCTGGCCGGTCGGCGCGGAGAGCGACTTTAAAGGTATTGTCGACATCGTAAAAATGAAGGCCCTAGTCTGGCATGATGAACAACTGGGCGCCAAATTCGACGAAGTTGAAATTCCCGCCGAATATGCTGACAAGGCCGCCGAGTTGCGGGCCGCTTTGGTTGAGATGGCGGTCGAGGAAGACGACGCTGCGATGGAGGCCTATCTCGAGAACGGCAAGGAGCCGGCTTACGAGGATTTGCAAAAACTGATCCGCAAAGGCGCCATCAATTTCAAATTCGTGCCGGTAATGTGCGGCTCTGCCTTCAAGAACAAGGGCGTGCAGCCGCTGCTGGACGCTGTGGTGGCTTATCTGCCGTCGCCGTTGGACATTCCGCCCGTCAAGGGCGTTGATCTCAAGGGCAACGAGGTGGAGCGTCCGTCTGATGACAAGGCGCCGTTCGCGGGCCTTGCCTTCAAGATCATGGATGACCCCTTTGTCGGCTCCATCACGTTCATGCGCGTCTATTCCGGCACCATTACGTCCGGTTCGGGTGTGCTGAACTCGGTGAAGGACAAGCAGGAACGTATCGGCCGCATGCTTCTGATGCATGCGAACAGCCGCGAAGACGTGAAGGAGGCCAATGCCGGCGACATCGTCGCGCTGGCCGGCCTGAAGCTGACCACCACCGGCGAAACCCTCTGCGATCCCAACAATCCGGTGATCCTGGAGCGCATGGAATTCCCCGATCCCGTCATCGAGGTCGCCATCGAACCCAAGACCAAGGCCGATCAGGAAAAGATGGGCATGGCGCTGGTGCGCCTGGCCCAGGAAGACCCCAGCTTCCGCGTTTCCACCGACCAGGAAAGCGGCCAGACCATCCTCAAGGGCATGGGCGAACTGCACCTGGAGATCAAGGTCGACATCCTCAAGCGCACCTACAAGGTGGACGCCAATGTCGGCGCCCCGCAGGTCGCTTATCGCGAAACGCTCTCCAAGCCGCTCTCGATCAAATACACCCACAAGAAGCAGACCGGCGGTTCGGGCCAGTTCGCCGAAGTCACGATCGACTTTGAACCCCTGCCGCCGGGTTCGGGTTTTGTGTTCGAGAACGAAGTCGTGGGCGGCGCCATCCCGAAGGAATTCATTCCCTCGGTGGAAAAGGGTCTCAAGGCGCAGAAG
>JAFAVT010000286.1 GCA_019242275.1 Alphaproteobacteria bacterium | reverse complement strand
CTGGATCAAGGATTCCGGACTGGAAACTTTCGCCGCCGACGTGCTGGACGCCAGCCGCGAAGTACCGGTGATCGTGGATTTTTGGGCACCCTGGTGCGGACCGTGCAAACAGCTTGGTCCGGCGCTGGAAGCGGCGGTCAATACTGCCAAGGGTGCGGTGAAATTGGTCAAAGTCAACATTGACGATAATCCCGAGATTGCGCAGCAACTGCGCATCCAGTCTGTCCCCACCGTCTATGCCTTCAAGAATGGCCAACCCGTTGACGGCTTCATGGGCGCGCTGCCCGATACCCAGATCAAGCAGTTTGTCGCCGGCCTTGCCGGAGGCGGTCACGGTCATGGCGGACCCGAACACACCGCCGAAGTGCTCAAGATGGCAGCGGAAGCGATGGCAGCAGGCGATCTGGCTACCGCCGCCCAGGCCTATGGTCATGTGCTGCAGGATGATCCCGGTCATCCCGGCGCGGTTGCCGGCCTGGCGCGGTGTTACCTGGCCGGCGGCGATACCGAACGGGCCAAGACCACGCTGCAACTGGTGCGGCCCGATGGCGCCAATGATGAAGCCATCCGCGCGGTGCTGGCGGAATTGAAACTTCGCGAAAGCGCCGCGGCTGCACCCGCGCCGGCTGCTTATGGTGAGTTGGAAGCCAAGCTCGCCGCTGATGTCAATGACCATCAGGCGCGCTTTGACCTAGCCTTGGCCGCCGAGGCTGCCGGCGACCGCGACCGCGCCATCACTGAACTGCTTGAACTGGTGAAACGCGGCCGCAAATGGAACGAGGAGGCGGGCAGGAAGCAATTGCTCACCCTGTTCGATGCCATGGGGCCCACCGATCCGCGCACAATCGAGGCCCGGCGCAAACTTTCCTCGCTGCTTTTTTCGTGATGCGAACGGCGTCCATCGCAACTGCAGGGCTGGCGTTGTTGCTGGCAACGGGTGCCGTCAAACCGCCCTCGCCGGAAAACCAGTTACTGGCGGCAGACCGCGCCTTCTCCAAGCTGTCCGTGGAAAAAGGGCACCCCTATGCCTTCCTGGCATATATTGCCAATGACGGGCGGCTTTACGGCAACGGTAGCGAGCCTCCCATCTATGGCAAGGCGCAGGCCTTCCGCCGCCTCACCCGCCGCGGCGCCGGCATCCTAAGCTGGGAGCCAGAAGTGGCACATGTCTCTGCCGACGGCCGGATGGGCTGGACCGCCGGGCATTGGCTGTTCACCGCGCCGGACAGCAAGACCGGAAGCATCGGTCATTATCTGACGGTCTGGGTGAGAGACCGGAGCGGAGCATGGAAAGTCCAGGCCGACATGGGCACTTCCGACCCGGCACCGAAAAAGTGATAGGCTGGCGCGATGCACCCCTTTCACAGCTTCACCGACCTACCGGCCAATGTGCCGCTTTTTCCTCTCACCGGAGTGGTGTTGATGCCGCGCGGAGCGCTGCCGCTCAACGTTTTCGAACCGCGTTATCTGAAGATGGTTGATGATGTCCTGAAGGGCGACCGGTTGATCGGCATAATCCAGCCCACCGAGAATCCAGACACTGTGTTAAGGCCCGCTCTTTCAGCCGTGGGAACGGTCGGACGCATGGTTTCCTTCCGCGAGACCGAGGATAACCGCTATCTCATCACCCTGGCGGGATTGTGCCGCTTTCGTCTCCAAGGCGAGGTAGGGCGCGAGACCGCCAGCGACGCGCCCTACCGCATCGGCATCTGCGATTTCGCGCTTTTTGCCGGCGACATGGCCGAGCCCGGCGCAGCCGATTTTCCCCGTCAGCGTCTGTTGTCGGCGCTGAAGGACTATCTCAATACGCGGGACCTCAAGGCGGACTGGAAAAGCGTCACCACCGCGCCGCCTGACGCCCTGGTCAACGCGCTTTCTATGATGTGCCCCTTCGAGCCGGCGGAGAAGCAGGCGCTACTGGAAGCGCCCGGCTTCAGCGAGCGCGTTGATACGCTGGTAGCGATCCTGGAAATGGCCGGGGCCGGCAGCGGCCCACAGACGCTGAACTGATGACTATTGATTCAAAGCTTTTGGAGATTCTGGTCTGCCCGCTGACACGCACGGTGCTGCAGTATGATCGCGAGCGTCAGGAACTGGTCTCGAAAGCAGCAGGCTTGGCTTATCCCATCCGCGATGGTGTAGCCGTCATGCTGGCGTCGCAAGCACGGCCGTTGAGCGGACCCGAGCGGATATGACCTGGCCCAGTGAATTGCGCCTCAATGCAGGGCGCGATTGCCTCACTATCAGCTTTGACGATGGCAAACGCTTTGCACTATCGGCCGAATATCTTCGGGTGGAAAGTCCATCCGCCGAAGTACGCAGACATGGCAGTCCCAAACAGATTGTCCGCGGCAAGCAGGCGGTGAAGATCACCGCGCTGGAGCCGGTGGGCAATTATGCGGTACGCATCCTGTTCGACGATGGCCATGACAGCGGGCTTTACAGCTGGGACTTTCTTGTCAAGTTGGGGCGGGAACAGGCGCGCATCTGGGCAGAGTATAAGCGTGCTTTAAGCATCTAGGCGTCGGCGCCGACTGCTTCCACCACCGTGTCATAGCCATCCCTGGTCAGACATTCAGCGAGTTCAGTTTTAATCCGCATTACCAGACCGGGTCCTTCATAAACCAGCGCGGTGTAAAGCTGAACCAGCGTGGCGCCGGCGCGTATCTTGGCATAGGCGTCAAAACCCGAGGCAATGCCACCGACGCCGATCAATACCAGCTTGTTTCCGACGCGCTGGCGCATGCCGCGCAGAATTTTGGTTGACGATGACAGGAGCGGTGCGCCGGAAAGCCCGCCGCTTTCGCGGCGGTGACGGCTGCGGAGGGGTGGGCGGGCGATACTGGTGTTGGAGACAATCAACCCGTCAATGCCGCCCGTCAATGCTACCGCGGCAATTTCGTCGAGCGCCGTTTCGTCCAGATCAGGCGCAATCTTCACCAGCACCGGTTTGCTCATCGCGCCCCGCGCCTCCAGTACCGTGGTGATCAGCCGGTTGAGCTCCCCTTTGTTTTGCAGACCTCGTAAGCCAGGGGTATTGGGCGAGGAGATGTTGATCGTCACATAATCCGCCAGCGGCGCTAGTCGCATGAAAGCGGTACGATAATCCGCGATGCGGTCGGGGCTGTCCTTGTTGGCACCAATGTTGATCCCGACGACGCCCTCACCGCGCGCCACGAGATTAGCGGCGGCGCGCTCCATGCCGCCATTGTTGAAGCCCATGCGATTGATAACAGCACGGTCCTGGCGCAGGCGAAACAGGCGCGGGCGCGGATTGCCGGCTTGCGCCCGCGGCGTGACGGTGCCGCATTCGACAAAGCCGAAGCCCAACTTCGCCATCGCCGCCGGCACAGCGGCGTTCTTGTCAAAACCCGCCGCCAGTCCTACCGGATTCGGAAAATCCAGCCCCAGCGCCGTCACCCGCATACAGGGTGGATCAGGCAGGAGGCGAGGCACCAAGGGGGCAATCTGACCTATCAACGCCAATGTCAAATTGTGGGCCGTTTCAGCCGGCAGACGGGCCAGCAACGTGGCCCCGAAATCCAACAAATTGGCCATGCTCCCCGACTCACTGTTTACGCGGCTGGCCCTAGACGGGTACCACCTCTTGTCCTATAAGGCGCGCATAGGAATAATAACCGCATTCCGGACATATTTCTTATCGTTAACGCGGGTTGGATGCTGACACATCTTCAAATCTGGCGTGGCCTCGACGCATTGGCCTTGCGGCATAACATGTCGCCCTCGGGTCTGGCCAAGCTGGCTGGGCTCGATCCCACGACCTTCAATAAGTCTAAGCGCGGCAGCGCCAATGGCAAGCTGCGCTGGCCTTCGACCGAAAGCATCGCCAAGGTGCTGGCTGCCACCGGTGCCAGCCTGGAAGATTTCGTGACTCTGGTAACCGAGCCTGGCGTGGGGCGCCGCACCCGCATGGTGCCGTTGATCGGCATGGCCCGGGCAGGCGCTGCCGGTTTTTTCGACGATGCCGGCTTTCCCGCCGGCAGTGGCTGGGAAGAGATCGCCTTTCCTGAACTGGCGGATGAGCATTGCTATGCGCTGGAGATCACTGGCGATTCCATGAAGCCGGTCTATCGCGATGGCGACCGCGTTATCGTCTCGCCTGCTTCCAGCAATCTGCGCAAGGGTGACCGGGTCGTGGTTAAGACCCATGCCGGGGAAGTGATGGCCAAGGAACTGGCACGCATGACGGCGCAGCGCCTCGAATTGAAAAGCTTCAATCCCCAGTTCGATGATCGCAGCTTCGCGTTGAGCGAGATTGCGTTTGTGCACCGGATTATCTGGGCAAGCCAGTAAAGCCGGTCACGCGGCATGAGACAAATATTGCCTGCGCCGCCCGTGCTTCGCCCTTGCAAACCCGCCGCGCCGCTCCAATATTCGCTATTGGGCAAGGACGTTCGACACACTTGGCCAAAGCCCGGCCCAAACCGGGGGACACCAGACATGGACACGCTGCTCAACCCGATGGGCCGGATTAGCCCTACCGCGTTCCGCAATGCGGCGATGATTCTAATCACACTCGGTGCATGTTTATCGCTCCTGCCGCTGGCTCTACCGGCGCTGGCGCTATGGTCCTTTGCCAGCCTCTTGCTGCTCTATCCCTGGGCAGTGATTTGGGTGAAGCGCTTCCACGATGCCTGCAAGTCCGGCAAATGGTTCTTGGCCGTCTTCGCGGCCTGGCTGACGGTCGGCTCGACCGCGAGCTATTTCATCTCCGCAAAGTTTGCGCCGGCCATGCCAGCCAAACCCAACCCGGCCGAAATTTGGAGACTGATGGCGGCCCGGATGCAGGCGGTGGCCCTACCCGGCACGGTGGCCTCGGTGACTATCGCGCTGGCTTTTGCCTTGATCATCAACGAGGAACTGAAGTCCGATCCGGCCGAGAACGCTTACGGCGCGGCGTGCCGTTAATTGCGTAGAAGGGGGAACAAAGAAAACTCCCAAAGCCACCCTTTCCTGACGCCTAAAGTCGGCGTCTGGACGTCAGATCGTTCCCTTGCGTGCTCACGGATAACCCTGAAACTTGCGCACCTTCGCATCCAAGACGGGGCGGCTGGCGCCCAGCACAGCCTTCAATTCCGCGGTGCGGGCCTGCATCGCCTTTTCATAGGATGTGACGGCCGTGGCACGCAGGGCCGCCTCAAGTTCCGCAGCGATGCGAGCCCGATACTGATCAGGATCGAAACCGGCCAATGCCAACGCGATCTGGTAGCGCACAGCGACATTGTCGGCACCCAGCCGGGCGGCGCGATCGAACAGGCCCAATGCCTCGCTGACATTGGCGCCATAAAGGGTGCGGGCCATGAAGGGGCCGCCGCTTTTCACCACCTCAATATGCCAGCCGCCTAGCGCCGACACCGCATAAGGATTGGCGGGGTCATCGGCAACTGCGGCCTCCAATGCCGTCTTCGCTTCACGAGGCAAGCCGCGCATCTGCGCCCGTGCCAGACCTTGCAGCCGCGCCTGGTAACCTAACGCCACCGCCAGCCAGATCTGGCCGTCGGCCAGTTTGGGATCGGCCGCTACAGCCGCCCTTGCCAGCTTTTCGCCCCGCTCCAGGCAGGGCAGGCACGGGCTATCGCGTAGCACCGCATCTGCCATTGCCGCCCGCGCTGCCACTGCGTAGCCGTAAGCGCTGTGCGCCGCCTCTCCGGCCTTGATCGCCGCATCATAATCGCCATGGGCATAAAGCGCGAATAGCCCCGCATCGTCAGCCAAGACAGGGGGGGGGAGTAGCAGCAAGAAAAGGACAAGCTTCTTCAAGACTTGACAAACTCCCCTGCCAGCGCCTTGCGGATCATCGCTGCGGTTTCCTTGGTCCCGAACAAGGCAGCGAAAGAGCCAAAGCGTGGGCCGGCGTTCTGGCCGAAAAGAACTTCGTACAGCGCGCCGAACCACGTTCGCAGTGGATCAAAACCGTGCGTCTTGCCAACCTCGTACACCACATTCTGCACCGTGGTGCCGTCGCGCTCCTCGCCAATCGCTTCAAAGCGAGCCGCCAAATCGGCCAGCGCCGCACGCTCCTTGTCGTTCGGAGCACGATATTTTTTCGCCGGTTTCACGAAATCCTCGTAGTAGTGCAGAGCATAGCCCACCAACTTGTCGAGGCCGGGATTGGCCTCTGGACTCGCACCGGGCGCATAGGCGCGGATATTACCCCACAACACATCGCGGGTGTGGGCGCTGGAGGCGGACACCAGATTGAGCAACAGGGCGAAGCTGACGGGATAGCGCTCATCCGGCGGGGCACCGCCATGAATGTGCCAGACCGGATTTTCCACCCGGGCTGCTTCGTCTCCGTGATTAGAATGATAGGCTTCCAGAAAAGCAATATATTCGTCCACCGCCTTGGGAATTACATCAAAATAGAGCCGTTTGGCAGTACGCGGCTTCTGAAACATGAACAGGGCCAGCGATTCCGGCGAGCCGTATTTCAACCAATCTTCGATGGCGATACCGTTACCCTTGGATTTAGAAATCTTCTGGCCCTGGTCGTCGAGGAACATTTCAAACATGAATTGCTCCGGTGGCTGGCCGCCGGCAATCTTGCAGATCGCGCTGTAGAGCGGTGCTTGGGAGAGATGATCCTTGCCATACATCTCGTAATCCACGCCTAGCGCCGCCCAGCGCATACCCATGTCGGGTTTCCATTGCAGCTTGCAATGTCCGCCGGTGACAGGAATGGTTTCGGATGAACCATCCTCCTCGATGTAAGTAATGGTTCCCTTGGCGATATCGCGGTCCACCACCTTGGCCAGTAGTACCTTGCCTGAGCGGGGCGAGATCGGCAGAAACGGCGAATAGGTCTCTTGTCGTTCCTGGCCCAGGGTCGGCAGCATTACCTTCATCACCTCGTCATAGCGCGCCAAAATATTCAGCAGCGTTTCGTCGAAGCGACCGGATTTGTAAGTGGCGGTAGAGGAATAGAATTCGTAGCGAAAGCCGAAGCGATCCAAAAAGGCTCGCAAGCGCGCATTCATATGGGCGCCGAAGCTTTCATGAGTGCCGAAAGGATCGGGAATGGCCGTGAGGGGCTTGCCAAGATTGGCAGCGATCATCGCCTGGTTGGGCAGATTGTCCGGCACCCTGCGCAGGCCGTCCATGTCGTCACTGAAGGCGATCAGATGGGTGGGCACATCGCTGATGGTTTCGAAGGCTTTGCGGACCCAGGAGGTGCGGGCGACCTCACCAAAGGTGCCAATATGCGGCAGGCCGGAGGGACCATAGCCAGTTTCAAACAGAACGCCCTTGAACTCGGGCCCCGCCTTCTTTCCGGCTTCGACGCGAGCCAATAGTTTGCGCGCCTCCTCGAACGGCCAGGCCTTGGCCTCTAATGCCTGCTCGCGCAACGTTTTCACCAAAAAATTCACTCCCGGTTAAGAGATAGTTTAAGCGATTTGAAAGGGCGCGAAAGCTAGGCTTTCCCGGAGGATAGCGTCAATGACCGGGAAAAATCCTGCTCAGACGGATGAACCATGCGCGGTGTTCGCCGGGCGCATCGACATCCTGTATGCGCTGGGACGACACTATTTGTCACTGCCTTTTGCCGTGTTGTGCGTGCCGGCAACACTGTTGGCCGGCAGCCGTCCCGGCATCCAGCCCTTCATCCCGCTCTTGATCCAGATGGCAGTGGTGATCGCGGCCGAGCAGTTGACCACTGCCTATCGTGCGCGCTGTGCCGAGCGGGGCGAGCATTGCAACGATCCGGCCTACTGGGCTCGGCGCTATAGCTTCGTCTCTGCCATCGCCGGGGCGACTTGGGGTCTAGGCGCCTGGTTCTGGTTTGTCTGGGGTTCTTTCCCTGCCCAGGCCTATTTGGCACTGGCCTTCCTCGGCATGACGGCCACCGAGTTCATCGCCCGGTCTGCCCATCGCCCCGCCTTTGCCGCGCATACCATTTTCTCGCTCGGCCCCCTGATTATCTTGCTGCTGATGCAAGGCGGCCTCTATGCCGGCATGACGGCGGTGCTGGTAATCCTCTTTGCCGGCGTACTAATCAGCTATTGCAACTGGATGGCGCGGCTCCTGGACGAAAGCGTCTCGCTGCGCAACGAGAATTCCGACCTGGTGGTGCGGCTCTCGCGGGAAAAGAGCGAAGCGGTCGCCGCCCGCGACAGTGCCGAAGCCAGCGCCGCCGCCAAATCCGCCTTCATCGCCAATATCAGCCACGAGCTGCGCACCCCACTGAACGCACTTTTGGGCATGGCGCAGCTTTTGGAGCGCGCCGACCTAGCCCGCCAGCAGGCGGACCATGTCAAGGTCATGCTGGAAGCCGGGCGCGGGCTGCAAACTCTGCTCGATGATGTCATTGCCCTGACCCGCGATGATTGCGAACAACTGGAAGATTCCGATTGTGATCCCTTGCAGACCACCCGCGCCGTCATCCGCCTTTTGCAGCCGCGGGCCTGGGAGAAGCATCTGCGGCTGTCGCTAACCGCCACCGGCAGCCTGCCGCGTGTCGCCGCCGATCCACGCCGGGTCCGCCAGGTACTGCTCAAACTGACAGACAATGCCCTGAAATTTACCGATCACGGCTTGGTCGAAGTCCGGCTTGACGAAGCCATGGATGAAAGCGGTGAGCGCTTTGTTCGCTTTACTGTCACCGACACCGGAGCGGGCGTCGCCCCCGATGCGGCACACCTGCTATTTCACCCCTTCGCCCCCGGCGACAACTCCTATGCCCGGGCTCAGCAAGGCGCCGGCCTCGGCCTGGCAGTGGCCAAGCGCATCGTTGATCAAACGGGCGGTCAGATCGGCTTCGAAAGCAATCTCGGCGAAGGCGCACAGTTCTTTTTCACTTTGCCGGTATCGGGCACAGCGGCGGCACGTTCGCGCTCCTCCTGCGAAGCCAAACAGCCGCCGCCCTCGGGCTTGACGCTGCTGGTGCATGCCAATGCCCCAGGCGTCGTCGGCGATGTCGTCCGGCTGCTGGAGCCGTTCGGCAATCGTGTCAGCATCGCTGCCAACCTGGCTGACGCCGTTGCACGAGGGGGGCGTGAGCATTATGACGCCATAATCGCCACCGCCGCCGATGTTGACATGCTGGCAGCGGCGCCGGGGGGCACCGCGCCCTTGATTGCCATCCTGCTGCGGGGCGATCGTGCTCCAGCCGCCACCGACAGTGTGCTGCGTTGGCCGCTGGAGGCGGATGCGTTGTATGGCATTCTCGCCCAATTTAGCCATCGGTCGGACGGAGGCGACGAGCCCCATACCCCTATCGCGATTGACGCAATTGCCTTCACCGCTTTGGAGAAATCGGTCGGAGTCAAAGCGCTGGTGGATATCCTGCAATGTTAGATCGCCACTGCCGAGCAGCTTACCACTGCCCTGTCAGAAGCCTGCGCCGATGAGCACTGGGAGGAAGCCGCGCGCTTGGCCCAGGACATTGTCGGCGCCGCCGGCGGGCTTGGCCTCACCGGTGTCACGCAGGCAGCGCGTGTCTTCGCCCAGAAAAGCCGGGACGGCGGCAGCCACCATGAACTGCGCAACGCCGCCCAGCTGGTGTTGGGGGAACATTTGCGTGCGAAGCAGGCGCTGACGCATCTTTATCCAGA
>JAFAVT010000151.1 GCA_019242275.1 Alphaproteobacteria bacterium | reverse complement strand
TTATCATATCGTTGGCATGAAGGCGGAAGACGCCCCCGACATTACCGTCAACAAGACGGAATGAGTCTTTCTTTACCGGATGGCATTACTCTTTATTTCGCGCGCCATGGCGAGACCGAGGCCAATCTCGCGCATTGCTTCTCCGGCAAAAAGGATACGCCGCTGACCCCGCGGGGCCGCGAACAGGCCCGCGCCATTGGACTGGCGCTCAAGCGCGACGTGCCGAGCTTTGCCGCCCTGGATTATGTCGCCAGCCCCTTGCAGCGCGCCCGCACCACCATGGAGATCGTGCGCGCCACCCTAGACCTTGCGCTGCAGGATTACCGGCTGGAATCACGGATACAGGAAATTGATTTGGGTGCCTGGGATCAGTTGACCGACGAACAGGCCAAGGCGCTCGACCCCGCCTATTTTCTGCGCCGTGCTACTGACAAATGGCATGTACCGCCGCCGGGCGGCGAGACCTATGCGCAAGTGGCGGAGCGGCTGACAGCCTGGATTGCCGACCTCAAGGCCGACACCTTCGCCGTCAGCCATGGCGCGGCGACGCGAATCCTGCGCGGGCTTTTTGCCGGGCTGGATGCGGCCCAGATGAGCGCGCTGGACGAGCCGCAGGGCGTGGTTTTCCGGGCGGTGGGCGCGCAGGTCGAAATGCTGGCGCCGGCAAGCGGGGCAGTTTCCAACCCCAGGCCAATCGGCTGAAGAAATCGCTTGCGCCCCCTCATCCGCCTCGGGCTTCGCCCTCGGCACCTTCTCCCACAAGGGGAGAAGGAAACCGCGGAAATAGCCCTCTCCCCTTGTGCGGTTCGAGGGGCGGCCAAGCGCCGAGAACGGCGGCGCGGCACCAGCCGCGCCGGGTGAGGGGTATAAAAAAGACAATGGTTGGGTTATCCCATTTCCATGAGCCACAACAGCTTCGGCCACCTGTTTCGCGTCACCACCTTTGGCGAAAGCCATGGGCCGGCGCTTGGCTGCGTGGTGGATGGCTGCCCGCCGGGCATTGCCCTGACCGAGGCGAACATTCAGCCCTGGCTGGACAAGCGGCGGCCGGGGCAAAGCAAGTTCGTCACGCAGCGGAAAGAGCCGGACCAGGTCCGCATCCTTTCCGGCGTTTTTCAGGACGAGCGGATGAAGCGCCAAGTCACCACCGGCGCGCCGATCGCGCTGCTGATCGAGAATGTGGATCAGCGCTCCAAGGATTATTCCGAGATTCGCGACAAGTTCAGGCCGGGGCATGCCGACTATACCTATTGGGCCAAATATGGCGTGCGCGATTATCGTGGCGGTGGCCGGTCCAGCGCGCGCGAGACCGCCGCGCGGGTGGCAGCCGGCGGGGTGGCGCGGCTGGTGCTGCAATATCTCTTTGGCAAGGTCAGTGTGCGCGGCGCCCTGGTGGCGATGGGAGCGAAGGAGATTGATCGCCAGCGCTGGGACTGGAAAGAGGTTGGGCGCAATCCCTTCTTTTGCCCCGACGCCAAGGCGGCAGCGGGTTGGGAAACCTATCTTGAAAGGCTGCGCAAAAAGGGCTCTTCCATCGGGGCGGTGATCGAGTTGGTGGCCGACGGTATCCCCGCCGGCCTGGGCGCGCCGGTCTATGGCAAGCTGGACGGCGAACTGGCGGCGGCGCTGATGAGCATCAATGCCGTCAAGGGCGTGGAGATCGGCGACGGCTTCGCCGCGGCGCGGTTGAGCGGCGAAGAAAATGCCGACGAAATGCGCAAGGGCAAGAAAGGCCCGCGCTTCTTATCCAACCATGCCGGCGGCATTCTGGGCGGTATCTCGTCCGGCCAGCCGATTGTGGCGCGGTTTGCGGTGAAACCCACTTCTTCCATTCTTTCACCGCGGAAGACGATTGATGTGACGGGCGAAGAAACGGAGATCGTCACCAAGGGCCGGCATGACCCCTGTGTCGGCATCCGTGCCGTGCCGGTGGGCGAAGCGATGATGGCCTGTGTGCTGGCCGACGCGGCGCTGAGGCATCGGGGGCAGAACGGCTAATCGCCGGTCATCGTCTCCACAAAACCTTTCGGATCGTTGCAAAACTCCCGCATCAAGCGGAAATGATCCGTATCTTCCAATGCGACAGGATAAAGGCCGTATTTGTCGATCCGCAGCAATGTGGCGCCCGGACAGGCCATCAGGATCGGCGCATGCGTGGCCATGATTACCTGGCCGACCTTCGCCTGATCGATGCGCATCAGGATTTTCAGGAATTCGATCTGGCGCGACGGCGAAAGCGCCGACTCCGGTTCATCGAAGATATAAAAACCTTGACGGTCTAATCGCTCATCGAAAAAGCGCAGAAACCCTTCGCCATGGGAATGGGATAAGAAGTCCGGTGCAGCAGCAGGTCCGTAGTTTTCCAATGCCGCCTTATCGAGATAACGGGCTACAGAAAAGAAACTCTCTGCCTTAAAGAACCAGCCATTGCTCAACCTTGGCAGCCAGCTTGCCTTAAGCGCCTGTGCCAAAATGTCCCCGGACACCTCCATAGCGCGGGAATGATCCACCGGCATGTAGCCCTTGCCGCCACCTGCCTGATCGAAGCCGGCCAGCGCTGCGATTCCTTCCAGTAACGTGGATTTTCCTGAGCCATTTTCGCCCACGATGATGGTGATGGCTTTCGTGAAATCTTGGTCGAACCCCTTGCGGAAAAGCGGCAAACAGAAGGGATAGGCGTCAGGATTTTCCACCTTCTCCAGTTCCAGCCAGATGCGTTTCAGATAAGGCGCTAGAAGTCGGATGTTGCGGCCGCGCGCCATTCTACTTCCACCTCAACCCAGCCATCGCCTCGTCCGCCACGAATTGGGGTTCGGAAGGCAGCGCGGGCTGGACTGGGGCCTTGCCGGCAACTGCCTTGGTTTCTTCCTCGTTCATCGCTGCCTCGCGGGTGGCGACACAGTCCTTCACCTTGTCGGCCAGGGCGGGGAAGGATGCGACCTTGTCAATCTGCGACAGCATGCAGGTGTCGAAGAAGGTGTACTGGTTCTCCTCGCCGCAGCCGAAGCTGGTGCGGTCCCAGCGCGCCGCGGTGAAGACGATGCGGTGGGGGCCCTGCAGGGCCGGCACAAAGACGCCGGAGAAGCAGGCCGAGAGGATCACCACGGTGGGGCGATCGCCGCAATACTGGCTGATCTTGGCAGCCAGCGGCTCGGGACCGACAACGCGCTCGCCCAGCACGATGCCGTCCTGAGTACCATGACTGGTGAAATAGAGCAGGCAGCCGCCCCGCGCCCTGGCGGTGACGGCGGCCAGGCCCGACGTGATGGGGCCTTCCGCGGAAGGCTGCACATCGTCGTAAGGAAAGCTGGCCGCCGCGGCGGAGAATTGCCTTGTATTGGCGCGGTCAAACCCCAAAGCGACGAATTTCTTGGCAAGATCGCGGCGGGCATTGTCGAACACCATGGAGGGGGCGCCGGAATGGGCCCGCCAGTCGCCGGCCACGATGATGGCGGCCCAGTTGGTGAAGGGGTTTTTCGGCTTGGGCGGCGCAGGCGGTTTCAGCAGCAGGGCGGCGCCGAACCAGCCCGTCGCCAGCAGGGCGAGAGCGGCAATGAGAGCCAGGCCTGCCGTCTTCCAGTTCAATCTTTGCCCCGCTGCTCACCCTTCGACAGGCTCAGGGTGAGGATTCTTATTTTGTCTGATTCCTCATGCTGAGCCTGTCGAAGCATGAGGATGGCTAGCGCTCGAACCCAGCCACCAGCTCAATATGCGACGAGAAGAGGAACTGGTCCACCGGGGTAACAGGGCCCAAAGTAAAGCCGCCGGCCACCAGAATAGCGGCGTCGCGGGCGAAAGTCTGGGCGTCGCAGGAGACATAAGCCAGGCGGCGGACCCTGGAGGCGGCCAGGGCTTTGCATTGGGCTTCGGCTCCGGCACGGGGCGGGTCCAGCACCACGGCGTCATAGGCATTCAGTTCCAGCGGCGTCAGGGGACGCTTGAAAAGGTCGCGGACCTCGGTGGTGACGGGCTTCAGGCCCTTGGTGTTGCGAGCGGCGGCGGTCAGGGCGTTCAGCATCGGCTTTTCGTTTTCCACGGCAAGCACTCTGGCCTGTGTGGCCAGCGGCAGGGTAAAGGTGCCGAGGCCGCAGAAGAGATCGGCGATATTTTTCGCCTTCGCCGTCATCGCCAGCACCTTTTCCTGCAGTGCCGCCTCCCCTGCCCTTGTGGGCTGCAGGAAGGCATGCGGCGGCGGTTTTACCTGCGCCGGGCCGAGTGTCACAACCGGCGCGACGATTTCAAATACCGTGTCAGTGGCCATGGTGAGACGAATGATGCCGGTATCGGCCAGCGCGCGCGACAGCAGCGTAACCAGATTGGGTGCCACCTTGCGGCTCCAGCGGAAGGCGGCATCGAAGCCATTGTCGCATTCGGTGACGTGGAGTTCGGCGGCCTCGCCTGCGCCAAAGATGGGTTCGAGTTTATTCCGCAACCTCCCTACCAGTGCGAACAGGCCGGGCGTGAGAATGTCGCACTGGTGCATGTCCACGATGGTGTGCGACTTGGCGGCATGAAAGCCGATATGAAGGCCTTCGGGCAGGCTCTTGATCTTGAAGACAGCGCGGCGGCGCGAACGCGGCGGGGTTTCGATCACGGCAGCGACTTCGGCCTTCACACCCGCTTTCGCCAGCGCACTGACCACGATGTCGCGTTTGGCGGCGATGTATTGCGCGTGCGGCACATCCTGGCTGACGCAGCCGCCACAGAGGGGAAAATGGGGGCAGGTGGTCAATAGCCCCGTCAAACGCCAGCACCGTAGTAAGCGATAAACTTGAGTCCGCCGACCAATGTCGCCACGGTTAGAATACAGGCGGCGAATAAAAAACGCCGATCATAATGGCGAAGAAAGAATGCGCTCGAAATTACAATTAAAAGGCCGACAGGTGGCAGGGCAATCGTCATGCCCGTGATCAACCCATTGTCCGAGAACGGTTCTCCAGAATAAATCCACCAACTTCTGAGCAAGTTTGCCGCGAGCATGGTCAAGAACGCCCAGATCAGTGCGTCTAATACGACGAGCATGTAGGCTGCAATTTTCATTGAAGCAGAGCAGATGAAAGTTGGATGGCCGGGTCAAGCCCGGCCATGGCGAGGTGGGAAGAAACGCGCGGCGTCACCTGGGTGGCCCGCATTCGCGGGCCATGACACTGAGGGCTAAGCTAGCTTGCCCGCGAGGTGAACGACTTCCGAGCCGCGGCCCAGGGCCGACAGCGCCGTATGGACGATGCCGTCGGCGTTGAGGCCGGCAAAGGCATACATTTTCTCGGGCGTGTCCTGGTCCTGGAAGACATCAGGAAGTGTCATGGGGCGAACTTTCAGCCCGCGATCCAGCAACCCGTCATGGGCCAGGAAGTGCATGACATGGGCGCCGAAGCCGCCGGCCGCCCCTTCCTCGATGGTGATCAAAACTTCATGCTCGCGTGCCAAGCGGCGGATCAGGGCCGTGTCCAGCGGTTTGGCAAAGCGGGCGTCGGCGATGGTGGGCGAAAGGCCGTAGCCGTTCAGCCGCTCACTCGCCAGCAGCACTTCACTCATGCGGGCGCCGAAGTTCAGAATGGCGATGCCGGTGCCCTCCTTGACGATGCGGCCCTTGCCGATTTCCAGCGGCACGCCTTCCGCGGGCCGGGCCACGCCGGTGCCTTCGCCGCGGGGATAGCGGATGGCGGACGGGCGGTCGTCAATCGCCGCCGCGGTGGCCACCATATGCACCAGCTCGGCTTCGTCCGACGGCGCCATGATGACAAAGCCGGGGAGCGGGGCGAGATAGGCCAGGTCGAACGATCCGGCATGGGTGGCGCCATCGGCGCCCACCAGCCCAGCACGGTCCATGGCAAAGCGCACCGGCAGCTTCTGGATGGCGACGTCATGCACCACCTGGTCATAACCGCGCTGCAGGAAGGTGGAATAGATGGCGCAGAAGGGCTTCATGCCCTCGGTGGCCATGCCGGCCGCAAAGGTCACGCCATGCTGTTCGGCAATGCCGACGTCGAAGGTGCGCTCAGGGAATTCCTTTTCGAACAGGTCCACGCCGGTGCCTGACGGCATGGCGGCGGTAATGGCGACAATGGCCGGGTCTTTCTTCGCCTCAGCAATCAGGCTTTCGCCGAACACTTTCTGATAGGTCGGCGCCTTGGGGGTGCTTTTCTTCTGCTCCCCGGTTAGCACGGTGAACTTGTTGACGGCATGCCACTTGTCGGCGGCGGTTTCGGCCGGGCCATAGCCATGGCCCTTGCGGGTGACGACATGCACCAGCACCGGGCCTTTCATGGTGTCGCGCACATTCTCCAGCACCGGCACCAGGTGGTCCATATTGTGACCGTCAATGGGGCCGACATAATAAAAGCCCATTTCCTCAAACAGGGTGCCGCCCATGGCCATGCCGCGGGCATATTCCTCGGCCCTTCCCGCCATCTTGAACATGCCGCGGGGCAACAGCTTCCTGGCAACCCGCTTGCTGAAATTGCGCAAGCCCGTATAGGAGCGGGACGACACTAGCTTGGCGAGATAGGCGCTCATGGCGCCCACCGGCGGGGCGATGGACATGTCGTTGTCGTTAAGAATGACGATCAGCCGGTTCTTGTTGGCGCCGGCATTGTTCATGGCCTCATAGGCCATGCCGGCGCTCATCGAGCCGTCGCCGATCACGGCGATCACATTGTTGCTGCCGCCCTTGAGGTCCCGCGCCACCGCCATGCCCAGGCCGGCCGAGATCGAGGTTGAGGAGTGGGCGGCGCCGAAGGGGTCATAGGCGCTTTCGCTGCGCTTGGTGAAACCCGAAAGGCCGCCCCCGGTGCGCAAGGTGCGCATGCGGCTGCGGCGCCCGGTGATGATCTTGTGGGGATAGGCCTGGTGGCCGACATCCCAGATGATGCGGTCGTCGGGCGTGTTGAAAACGTAATGCAGGGCGGTGGTGAGTTCGACCACACCCAGGCTGGAGCCGAAATGGCCCCCGGTCATGCTCACCGTGTCAATCAGGTCGGTACGCAGTTCGTCAGCGAACTGGCGCAACTGCGAGCGGTCCAGCTTGCGCAGGTCGGCCGGCAGATCAACCTGGTCCAGTAGCGGCGTCTTGGTGTTGGGGATGTGCATGTCTATGCCTGAATGGTGATGGTTGTGCAGCAGGGGCTCATGCGGCGTCGGCAGGGACAGTGCCCTCCGCTCCCGAAGCGCCCAGTACAATCTTTTCCAGCCGGCCTTCGGCTGCTTTCAGCTTGGCCTCGCAATGGGCCTTCAGAGTCTGGCCGCGCTCATAAAGAGCAATGGAATCCTCAAGGTCCACTTCGCCCTGCTCCAGCCGGGCGACAATGGTTTCCAGTTCGCGCAAGGCGGCCTCGAAGCTGAGGCCGGCAATCTCGGAGGATGTGGCAGACGTGGCGATGGGACGGCTCCTGATCCCGACAAGACTGTGGGCAAGTTTGGCCCCGCGCCGGCGGGCCGCAAAGCTTTCCGCCTGCCCTTCGCACAGTTTCAGGTGCGCTGCATCATCAAAGTGACACCCTGCTTAGCTGTAAAATGTTACGGCCGGGGCAGATGGGGCGCCCGCAGCTCCACCCCGCCACGGGGCGCCTGGGCCACCCCGCCCACGATTTCCCGCACCCCCGGCAAACCCAATAGGACCCGTACCTGCGCCAGGGTCGCCAGGGCCTCTTCGGCCCCGCCCAAGGAGGCACGCAAGCCGCCAAAAACGCCACTGTGGCGGGGATAGACCTTGAAGTTGGTGTTGGCCGGATTGACCCCGGCCAGCCGGGCGGCCAAACCGGCCGCCGTCCAGAAACCGCCCAATTCGTCCACCAGGCCGTGGGCCTTGGCGTCGGCCCCGGTCCAGACCCGGCCGCGGGCAGCATCGCGCACCTGGGTCAAAGGAAGTTTTCGGCCAGCCGCCACCTTCTGGGTGAAATCATCATAGATGACATCGGCTTCATGATTCACCGCTGCCCATTGCTCCGGCGTGTAAGGGCGCAGGGCCGAATCCATCAGCGGATTCTTGCCGGCGGAGACCTCTTCGGCACTGACCCCGACCAAACCCAAACTTTTGTCCACCGAGACTTTGCCGGTAAGGACGCCGATGGAGCCGGTCAGGGTGGCGGGCTGTGCCACAATTTTATCGGCGCTGAGTGAAATGTAGTAACCGCCCGAGGCCGCTACCGAGCCCATGCTGACTACAACTTTCTTGCCGGCAGCCTGCGCCTTCTTCACGGCATGCAGAATCTGGTCTGAAGCCGAAACCGACCCGCCTGGCGAATCCACCCGCAGCACGATGGCTTTTACCGCCTTGTCCTTCACTGCTTCATCAATTGCTTTGGACAAATCATCGCTGGCGATGCCGTCATTGCCGCCGAACAGGGAATCGCCGGCCGTACCGTCACGAATTTCGCCATGGGCTTCGACCAGGGCGATGGGGGCGCTCAGCACGGGATCGCGGCTACGGACATAATCCTTGATCTTGACAGATTTCGCCCCGGCGCCGGCCCGTCGCAAGGCCTCGGCGGCCAGGTCGTCGTCATAGCCGATATGGTCAATCAGATGCGCGGCCAGCGCGTCTTCCGACAGTTGCGGACTGGCATCGAGGGCCGCGTGCACGGCGGCCACGTCGAGATGGCGGGCGCCGGCAATGGCGGCGACACCGGAATCATATGTGGACTGGGCCACCCGCGTCAGTTGCTCGCGGTCAGGCGCTGTCATGGTCTTTTCCATGTACATGTCGGCGGCGCTTTTATATTCGGCGCGCTTGGCGATCTCAGGCTTGGCCTCAATCTTGTCGAACAACCCGCGCAGAAAGATCTCGCCAAGACCGGTGCCGGCCGGCGCGAAGTGGCTTTTGGGCGGCATCCAGATGGCGTCGGCAGCCGTGGCGGCGACATAGTCACCCAACCCGCCGCTGTTGAAACCGGAAGCATGCACCAGCACAAACTTGCCGGCCCGACGTAGCGCTGTCAGAGCGGGAACAATCTCTTCCGCCTGGGACAGGAATACGGCGCCATCGCCCAACCGCACCGTCACCCCCTTGATGCGGGCATCGCGCCGGGCCGCATCCAACGCCAGCACCAGATCCATCACCGTCACCGGCTGCGGCACCAGAAGCCCCGGCTCGCCATTGCTGGAATCGGCCAGCGATTCGCGCAAATCCAGCGCCAGCACGGCGTTGGCAGGAACGCCGTCGCCCCGCGCTAGCGACACCACCAGCACCACGACAAGCAGCAGTATGATGGCCATAACAAAGGCGGCGATGCCGTTCAGCGCGGAAAAGAAAATGGCCCGCAGCCATTTGAGGACAGAAACCACTTTTACCCCTCCGCTTCGCACGCGAAACATACACGAAAAAGCCCGGCGGCATGGAGCCGCCGGGCCTTCGATTTATACCTGTTTAATGACGAGTGGCGCGGTCGGCGTCACGGATGGCGTCCTTGGCGCCCCCCACGGCGTTCTGCACCTTGCCGGCCAGCTTGTCGGCAGCGCCATCGGCCTTCAGCTTGCTGTCGCCGGTCATCTTGCCGGCCGCCTGCTTGATGGCGCCCTTTGCCTGCTTTGCCGAGCCGTCAATGCGATCTTTGTCCATTTCAAATCTCCTTGCATAGGATGGGAGTTAGGAAACGGGCAGCGCAAAAGAGAGTTCCGGGGCTTAAACCTGCGGCTTTTCCAGCTTATATTGTGGGCCAGGAGACAAACATGCACCGCCGCCATCTGCTTACCGGCCTTCTGGCCACCAGCGCCATGATGACACTTCCGGCTTTCGGCTATGAAGTGAACAAGACCGATGCGGAGTGGAAGAAAATCCTCTCTCCGGAAACCTATCGGGTGCTGCGCCAGGCTGATACTGAATATCCCGGCACCAGTCCGCTGTTGAACGAACATCGCAAAGGAATTTTCTCCTGCGCCGGCTGTAACCTTGACCTTTATTCCTCGGACACCAAGTTCGAAAGCGGCACGGGCTGGCCCAGCTTCTGGCAGCCGCTGAAAAACGCAGTCCTCACCAAGTCGGATCGGAGCCTCGGGATGGAGCGCACCGAAGTCTTGTGCCGACGCTGCGGCGGCCATCTCGGCCATGTTTTCGACGACGGGCCCAAGCCGACGGGACTGCGATACTGTATGAATGGGGTAGCACTGAAGTTCAGAACAATCTGAGCTTCGTCATGAAAAAAAGCCCGGATCGCATGATCCGGGCTTTTTCATTTCTTATGGCTTGGCCGGCGGCGCCTGGGCCTGCAAAGCCTCGGGGCTGACCGCCTTGGCCTTGTTGGACGCCACCATGTCATCATGGGCGGCGGAAAAACCGTCAAAAGAAAAAGGAAACGGGACCGGCTTGGTCTGACCATCGGGAACGACGCGGATTTCGGCCTTGGCACCCAGCTTGGCGAAATTGTCAATCAGGTCTTTTGGCAGCGCCACTTCAACAAAACAGGCGCTGGTATCGCAGCGGCGATAGGGCAGCGGCGGCGAGGTATAGGTGCCGCCGGCCACCACCACGCCCTTGTCAATGGCAATGCCCAGCGGCACCGTTATCTGCAGGATATAGCGGCCGCCGGACGGCATATAGGCGAGCGAGAAGGAAACGACACGCTGGCCGTTGTCGCGGTTGATCTGCTCCTCGAACATGTCGCAAGGCGCGACGCTTTTCACGGCAAAACAGCGCACGGTGAAATCGCCAATGCGCTTGGTCTCGGGCGCGACCTGTTGCGCGGCAGCGGTGCCGGCCAGAAGGCCACAACCGAATAAAACAGGAGCGAATAACTTGGCTTTCATCTCTAACTCTCTAGCCGCTAGCGGGCATCAGTGGCGGTGTCGGGTGACGACGCTTTGGCCTTGTTCTCGGCAACCATATCATTCAAGGCTTCACCAAAGCCGTCGAAGGAGAAGGAAAAGGGATAAACCTTGCCATTGCCGGCGCCGTTATAGGACGTGACGGTGATCTTGGCGGTGCTGGCCATCTTGGCCAAAAGATCGAGGAAGGACTTGTCCACCGCAGCCTCGACATAGCAGCCTGCCTGGTCACAGCGGCGGTAGGGCAATACCGGTGTGGAATTCTTGCCGTCGCTGATGGTGGCACCCTTGGCGAGGTCAACGCCCAGCGGCACGGCAACTTGTAGGATGTAGCGGCCCGCCGATGGCACATATCCGATCGAAAAACCAATAAGGCGTTGACCGGTGTTTTTGTCGCCGCGCTCTTCATAGAGGTCGCAGGGGGCGACGCTCTTGGCCTGGGCGCAGCGTACGAGAAAATCGCCAAACTTTTTCGTGCCAGCGGCGGGGGCGGCAGCGCCCGGTTTGGCTGCCGGAGCGGCTTTCGCGGCGGCCTTGCCGCCCACGGCCGGCTGCGCGAGCGCGGTACCGGAAATAACCGTCAGCGCCAGCAGCGAAAAAACCGTTGCCCGCATCAGAACAGCCTCCAGAAGGCTGAGGAGCGCTTCCGATTGCCGCTGATATAGGCGCTGCGTGCAGCAGCGAAGCCCTTGCGGGAGACCTCAATATCCTGGCGCGTGGCGCCGGGCAGCGCGCTGATGAACATTAGGGTCGCCTTGTCGGTGCTGCCGATGGCATCCGCAGTCTTGTCGTCAATCTGGCCCAGCGCAATACAGCCCTGCTGGGTGCAGGTGCGGTACTTGTAGAGCTTGGGATCGGTATTGCCCAGCTTCAGCGCCAGACCCTGTTCGAGATTGACGTTCGGCGGCAGGAGGAAAACCACCACCTGGCCCTGTTTGGGATCGCGGCTGATCGAGATGCGGGCAGCGGGCTGCTTGGTCTTGGGATCGGTGACATTAGCCACCATCTCGCAGGAGACATCCTTCGCGGTAGCCGCAGGGCAGGCGACGCGCCAGTCATCATAGGGCGTGGAGGTTTCCTGCCCGGTGTTGTAGGAGGCAATGCCGCGCCCCATCCAGCCCAGCAGCAGACCTAGCACGAGCGCGCCGCCGCCTATGACCAGGCGTTCCGTATTTGTGTTCATCATTTCCGTTTTCCGTTGCGCGGCGGGAACGCCCCCAAAGGCGCCTGCCGGTCTTTCAAACCGGGGCACGGTTAGCAGAAAGACCCGGCAAAGGAAACGGATTTTCCGGAAACAAATCCGGGACTTGGTGAACGCTGGGGATGACGGATTTGTAGGAATTCCGGCAATTATCTGAGCAGTACCGGCTTTTCCGACCAGTATTGCGGCCATACCCGTTTCAGGGCCGCCACCTTGGGCAGGTCATTATAGACGATGTAGGGATAGCTGGGATTATGGACTAGGAAATCCTGGTGATAGCCCTCGGCCGCATAAAACCCCTTGAAGGGTTCGACCTTGGTGGCAATGGGGCGCGAGAAGATATGCGCCCCGTCAAGCTGGGCGATATAGGCCTTGGCAATGGCTGCCTGCGCTGGAGACTGCGGGAAGATGGCGGTGCGGTAGCTGGTGCCCTCGTCCGGACCCTGGCGATTGACCTCGGTGGGGTCATGGCTCACCGAAAAGAAAATTTGCAACAGCCGGCCATAGGAAATGAGTTTCGGATTGAACGTAATCTGGATGGATTCGG
>JAFAVT010000068.1 GCA_019242275.1 Alphaproteobacteria bacterium | reverse complement strand
TTGTAGAGCACGCTGGCGACGTTGATGTTGGCGATGGCGCCGACGCCGCAGAGCAGGGCAAAGATCAGGAAGCCGCCGATCTTGCCGACGCCGCGGTAGCGCTTGTTGCGATAGGTGATCTCGTTGTTGAGGATGAAGTTGCTTGTCATGGCGACCAACGTGGCGGCGATCTGGGCGGCGTGGAAATCCACCGCCAGCGTCAGCCCCGCCCACAGTACCAGCAGATGCACCACAAGACCGACACTGCCGACCATGGCGAAGAAGGCAAAGCGGGGATCAATGGTGTCGCCGGTGGCCTTGCCGACCAGAAGACCGAGAAATTCCAGCCCGATCTGGGCATTGAATTTGGATTCGCCGGCAAAGCGTGTGCCAAAGACATAAGGCTGCTCGGCGATGCGCAGTTTGGCATTGCCGGCGATGTCGAGCAGGATCTTGAAGCCCTGGGGCGAAAGGCGGGGCGCGATTTCGTCAAAGCGGTCGCGTCGCATCATGAAAAAGCCCGACATGGGATCGGAAAGATCGGTGCCGACCAGAAGGCGGGTCAGCCGCGTGGCCAGGCGGGAAAGAAAATCGCGGCCCTGGGCCAGGCCGGCGGCGCTGCCGCCGGCGCCATAGCGGGTGCCGGCCACCAGATCGGCCTCGCCGGCCTTCAGCTTGGCCAGCATCAGCGGCAACACTTTTTCGTCATGCTGCAAGTCGGCATCAATCACCGCCACAAAGGGCGCGGCGGAAGAGAGCATGCCTTCGATGCAGGCGCCGGCCAGGCCCCGCCGCCCCACCCGCTTCAGACAGCGGATGCGGGGGTCGCGGGCGGCGATGGCCTTGACGGTTTCGGCGGTGCCGTCGGGGGAATTGTCGTCCACATAGACGGCTTCCCAGGCGATGCCGCTGAGGGCGGCCTCCAGCCGGCGCACCAGTTCGGCGACATTGTCCCGCTCCCGGTAGGTGGGAACGATGACGGAAAGTTCGGGCCCGAGTTCGAGTACGGGGGACACTATACTTATCTCCTCACAGCAGGCGCGGCTGTTCGGCTTTGCCCGCCGGTTTGGGCCCGGGCTTTTGCCGGGCCAGGGGCCGTTCCAGCTTCTTCTCCAGCCGGCGCACGAAGGCGGCGCTGCCCAGGGGCCGGCCGGTGCGCTCGCTGGCGCGGATCGCTTCACGTGCTGCCCCGTCAAGCTTTTCGCCCAGGAAGGCCTTCCAGCCGCCCACCCGCTCAAGCAGGGGCGCCACCTGGACCAGTTCGTCATCGCGGCCCGCCAGATGGGCCCGGGCGCTGGACCAGGGCCAGTCGCGCGGACGCTCTACCAGCCGGGCCCGCACCGGATTGAGTTCGATATAGCGCGCCGCCGCGAGCAGATAGTTCTCGTCCATCGGGAAGGAGGCAAAGCGCCCCTGCCAGAGATAGCCGCGCCAGTTCTCGCGGAAGTTTACCGCCCGGGAATAGCGGCGATGGGCATCGGCCAGGGCGGCCCGCAAGCCGTCTTTGTCGCGCGGCACCAGGATGAGATGGACATGATTGGGCATCAGGCAATAGGCCCAGACCGCGACCCTGGCGGCGGCGCAGCTTTCGGCCAGGAGGGCGCGGTAGGCGAGGTAGTCTTCCTCGCCGAAAAAGACCTTTTGCCGGCGGTTGCCCCGCTGGGTCACATGATGAGGCACGCCCGGTGCCACCACTCTTGCCATTCGCGCCATGCCCGCCAATTTGCCTCTGGGCGCGGGAAAGTCAATTAAGTATAGTGTCCCCGGAATTACCGCGGGATGGCGTGCGGCATCGAACCTCCCTTTATCGTCCTGCACCATGCAGGAGCGCAAAAGGTAAGAAGATTTGCGCCAAAGAGAAGAGGCAGAAAGGATTTCCCTAGCCTATCCCCATGCGGCGCGCATTGAGGGGATTGAATATTTTCCCTGGCTATCCTTACCCTGTCCACGCCAGGGAAGCTGGAAAGGCGCCCGCTGCGGATTCAAGTCTGAAGTGCGCCATGGATAGCGGCGACAATTCAATTATGTAAAGCGTCCCCGGAATTCACTTTTTTTAGTGAACGAGGCAGTTGAAACAATGGCTCCATCCCGCGGAGCCACGACCGATGACTTAATTTTCATGCATCTTAAACCAGCGCAGAAAAAGTCACCTAGTCCCGATGGCGTTCGATAATTTTTTGCAAAATTTCGGCCGACAGAATCTCACCACTGCTTTTGAAAATTTCAATTTCAGTTTTTCCATCCTCAAAGACTTGGATTTCCCATCTTTCTCCTGGCACTACCGCGGTAACCATTATTGATTCGGAATCAAACCGTCCAAGTTGGAAAAAGATGTGTGCTCCTTCGAGCTGCTTTAATACAGAAAAAATCGCATTCTTCGGCTGGGTGTCACTCATTTATTAAATCTACCATCGGTCAGTAGCTTCAGGATAGTCTTGTAGCCTGGGAGGTTTTGAGATGCTTTTGACCTCACCTGTTGCATGGTCTCATTTGAAACTTCCGCCCAGCTAGGCGAACCTGGCGGAAGGGGGGCTTGCTTTATACTACCTTTCTTCCCTTTGAGAACGTCACTAACCTTTTGAGCGCTCCCGCCTCCTCCAGAGGAGCTCCCGTTCCCAATATTTGAGCACACGATTGCGCCGAATATTCCACCGGCGAGCCCACCTATCGCAGTGCCAGCCGCTGCTCCGCCCGGAGCTCCTTCCGTTGCGCCTATGGCTCCGCCAACGAAGGTGCCAGAATTCTGGGGACGCTTTACTTAATTGAGCTTTCTGCTTTCCCCGCCGCTCGCCAAACTCGCGGCGTTCGTCGCTCGAAACGGTCCACTGGGCCGTTTCGTCAGCCGCGCTGGTGCGCGGCTGACCGCTCCTCACCCTACGACGAATTCCCGGGACGCTATACCTAATTGATTGTCTATGTCGGCCGGGGCCGCGCCAACGGAAAGTCAAGTCTGCCGCCTATTTCGGCGTTGCCGGATTCCATTCGGTCGCGATCACACCCTCGGTCTGCGCCAATTCCGACAGCAGCAGGGGATGAAGCGAAAGCTCTTCCTGCTCGCCTTCCCATTGCAGAGAGGCATGGACGGTATATTTGCCGTTCGCCCACTCCACCGCCCATCTGAGGATGCGGTAGTCCCGCTGTTGCAGGAAGTCTCGCAAGGCACCGGGGGCCAGCAAGTCGGGCGCGGCCTGAACGCAAAGCACGGCGCGCAAATGGCGCGCCATCTTCAGATCAAACCAGCGCAGCAGCCACAGCACGATGAGGGCGATGGCGGACGCGACCGCGCCCAGCAGCAATTGCCCTAGGCCAAAACACAGGCCAACCACACTCATGTACCAGATGGTGGAGGCGGTGGTGACACCAATGGCCATGTCGCCCTTCTTGATGATGGCGCCGGCGCCGATAAAGCCGATGCCCGACAGAATGCCCAGCGGCAGGCGAAGCACATCCATCTGGGTGAAATAGCCCTGGTCTTTGCCGGTGGTATGCAGCAGCAGGTTCGCCAGCACGCCGGCGATCGCGGCGGCCAGGCAGACCAGGATGGTGGTGCGCATGCCGGCGGCTTCGCTGCGTTCGCTGCGGTTGAAGCCGACGACGGCGCCCGCGACAAAGGCCAGAGCAAGGCGCAGGACGGCATCGGCCCAGGAAATTTCAACCGGCATGCTCGCGACCCTTTGGCACGCTGACAAGGCAACAGGCGATGGGCGCTTCCTCGTCCCAATGCCAGGCGGCGCAGATGCGGTGATAACCGTCGGCGATGGCGAGGGTGGCACCGTTGGCGCCATTGCCGCGCACCAGCAGAACCGGATTGAGCGGCTCATCTTTTTTGATCTTTTTCAGGTCTTTCTTCACATCCGGATTTTTTCTGTCCAGCAAATGAGTCTGGCTGGCGCGCAGAATGTCCTTGGCCTGGCGTTTCTCCACGGGCGCCTTGCGGAAGGCGGCGATGATGGCCCTGGTCTGATCCGGCTCGAACAGCAAACTCAGATAGGCAGCTGCTGCCTCAAGATCACTGTCCTGGGTCTGGTCCCGCCATTTGGTTTTGTGTTTTTTGCTCACCCGGGACTCCCGTTAGCATTTGTGAATGGGAGGCTTGGCTCCCTGACTGGATTTAGAAAGGCAGGAGCAAGCCGGGCGTTCCATTCCATTGGCCGGGCGCCGGGAACCGGCAAAGGTGCGGGGCCGTTGCCATTTTTCGAAGATGAAAACCGATTGTCTGATCGTGGGCGGCGGCCCTGCGGGGCTGGTGGCGGCCACCTATCTTGCGCGCTTCCGCCGCCAGGTGATTGTGGTGGATGCCGGGGCCAGCCGAGCGGCCCTGATTCCCAGCACCCATAATCTGATCGGCTTTCCCGCCGGCATTTCCGGACCCGCTCTGCTGGCGCGTATGCGGGCGCAGGCTGACGAATATGGCGCCCGGCGCCTTACCGGCGAAGTGACGGCGCTGACGGCGGAGAAAAACGGATTTATCGCCGCCACCAGCGTGGGCGAGATCAGCGCCGCGAAAGTCCTGATCGCCACCGGCGGATTGGATGTGGAGCCGGCGCTGCCGGCAGTGCGCGATGCGGTGGCCAGGGGCCTGGTGCGCTATTGCCCGGTCTGCGACGCCTTCGAAGCCAGCGGCAAACGCATCGGGTTGATTTCCTATGGCGAATGCCGGGTGAAGGAAGCCCTGCTGCTGCGGCGCTATTCCCCAGAGGTCACGGTGCTGACGGCGGGCGAGGAGATGCAGCTTGCGGACCAAGACGCCGAAAGCCTCAAGGCAAAGGGCATCGGGGTTGTGGAAGAACCCGTGGCGGCGTTGGCGCGCGAAGCGAACGCGCTATCGCTGACAACCGAGGCCGGCCGCCGGCTGGAATTTGACGTGCTTTATTGTGCCCTGGGCACGAAGCTGCGCGCCGAACTGGCGGCCGGGCTGGGGGCGCGGACAGACGAAGACGGCGCGCTTGTCACCGACCGCCATATGCGCACCTGTGTGCCGGGGTTGTTCGCGGCCGGCGATATTGTGGAAGGGCTTTCCCAGATCGCGGTGGCGGCCGGCCAGGCGGCCATTGCCGCCACCACCATCAACGCCGAACTTCTCAGCGCGGAACAGTGACAAGATGGTGGCGCCATGGTGCTGACAAGCTGGATCGGTGCTCTTGCGGCCCTGGCCTCGACCATCAGTTTCGGGCCGCAGGCTTTGAAGATCATCCGCACCGGCGAGACCGGGGATATTTCGCTGGGCATGTATGTGATCACGGTCACAGCCTTTGCCCTGTGGCTGGCCTATGGGATCCTGCTGCGGCAGTGGCCGATTGTGGCCGCCAACGGCATCTGTCTGCTGCTGTCGGGTTTTATCCTGGTGATGAAGGCCCTGCCCCCGCGCAAGACCAGACAAGTCAGCCGCAAGATCAAGGCAGAGATGAAGTAGCTGTTGCGCTGGCTCCCAGGTGTAGGAGGAGTCCAGGCCTAATTTCACCAAACAGCCGCTTGCAAGAAGTTGGATGGCCGGCTCAAGGCCGGCCATGGTGGGGTGAGGGCGGAGATGCGAAAGGTTGGGTGGACCTTTCGCCCGCCCGAACGCCGCAGCGGCGCGCGATCAAGCGCGGCGCGAGGCCGGGAATACTGCCAATTTCCCCACCGTGAACTTCCTCATTCCTGACTTGTCATGGGGCGAAGGTAAGGCCGGCAAGGCGAGATGAAATGGTGCTGAGCAATGTCACCGCGGAACCGAATCCGCCGCCCGGCGTTGGCGGTTGTGGGGCGGGTTTTCCGTTCCGACAGGTGGGTTTGCAATGCACAACGACACCGATCTGGGCCCAGGTCCCGGCCTGCCCCCGGACCTCAGGCTGGCCACGCCCCGCGTTCTGGTGGTGGAGGACGAGATGACGGTGGCCATGCTCATCGAGGACATGATCAACGAGCTTTCCTATGAGCTCGCCGGGGTGGCGGCGCGGCTGGAAGACGCCATGCGGCGGCTGGACGATGACGATGAATTCGATGTGGCGATGCTGGACGTGCAACTGGGCGCCAAGACGGTGTTTCCCTTTGCCGCCGAGCTGGACCGGCGCGGCATTCCCTATCTTTTTGCCAGCGCCTATGGCGGGCGGGCGATACCGGCGGAGTTCGGCGATCACCCGGTGCTGCAAAAGCCGTTTGGGCCTCTCGAGCTCGGCCGCGCTCTTGTGAGTCTAACTGGTCGGGCGTAGGTGCGGCGGCCGTTTGTTTGATGAACCCCCGGGACGGGCGCGATCTTAGGCCTTCGCCGATGGTGCCGAAGTACGGTTGTGTCAGCACATAAACCGGCTCATCCTGACATGGGCTCATCCTGACATGAAGGAATGACGATCTTGAGCGACGATTCCAAGAACAAGCTGGATTTGAGCCTGAAGCTGCTGGCGCATTTGAAGGCGAAGGCGGCGGAAGCGAAAGGGCCCCGGACCAAGGCGGCCCTGGCGGCAATGATCCGAACGCAGGAACGGATCGTCTCCGCGCGGCGCGCGGCGGGCGGCGCCTCACCCTTCGACAAGCTCAGGGTGAGGAAATAAAGTAAGTCCTCATGCTGAGCTTTGTCGAAGCATGAGCCGCGACCAAAAAGTCATGACAAAATGTCCTTAAAGGCAAACCCGACTAGCCCATGGGTCCCGGGTCTGCACCGCATCACTTCGTGCTGCGGTGCGCCCGGGATGACAAGTCGGGCAAGTGCTGCGCCCGGGATGACAGCAAGTGCCTTCAGTCCACTGAAGCGGAAAACCGGTCAGAGATTGAAAAAACTGAAATAGATGATAATCCCGGCCAGCACGGCCAGGGCCAAGCTGATGTGCAGGACATAGCGCATCACGCCAAGTTCCTTGCCCTGGCGGGCTTCTTCGGCCGTCAATTCGGTTCCGTTCTCATTCACCACCATCACATCCTCCTTCTATTCCGCGGCGTGGCCGATCCCGTTCGGCCCGATGCGGCCTTCCAGTTCCGCCAGCGCCACGGCGATTTCCGGCCGATGCCCGTTTTCCAGCGCGAGCCAGGCGCGTAAAATCTCGCCGCGCTCGGCATCGTCAAAGCGCCGGTCCCGGAGCACATCACCGGGCATGCGATAAAAACGCGGCGGGTTGTGAAGAATATCCTCGAACAGCTTTTTCTTCGCCAAAGGCCGCCCCTGTCAGATGCGTCCCAGCAGGAACAGGACAAGGACAACCACCAGCACCAGGCCAAGCGTTCCGGAGGGGTAATAGCCCCAGCCGCGGCTATAGGGCCAGGAGGGCCAGGCGCCCAGCAGCAGCAGCAGCAGGACAATGATCAGTATCGTTCCCATGAAAAATCCTTTCCGGTTCTATGCGCTAGCAAACTCCCCGCGACGGGGTGCGGTTCCGTGTGTCGTGGCCCGTCCAAAGGGAACAGGAGGCCTTTAAGGACGTTTTTCTTTTGTCCCCTTGAAGGGCATGGCCATGCGCAAGATTCTGGTCGGCTTGTTTTCGGTATCTCTAACAATGGGTCTGACGGTGGGCGTGGCAGAGGCCGCCACCGATCCGGCCCCATCTGTGGTGGCGCCGGTGCCGCTGAGCCAGGTGCGCGATCTGCCCGACCGCGCCGCCAATGCCCGCGTCACCGATCCCGACGGCAAGGTGATCGGTTCGGTGCAGAAGGTGGATTTGCAGGACGGCCGGCCGCGGCGCCTGGATGTGGCGCTGCTGGGGAGCGAAAACACCGTCACACTCGATGCTTCCACCGTGCGCTATGACATGAACAGCAATGTGGTGTCGGCCGGGCAGACGGCCGATCAACTGGCGGCCCGTCCCAAGAACTGACAAAAAGCAGGTGGACGATGATTGCAATGCAGCATCGTCCGAAGTCATCCGCCTAGTCTTGGTTCCCTCTCCGCGTTAAACTTGTCGTTCTGTTACGACGGAGCCATGTCCTTGATTCCAGACTTCCTTGTCGAGAAAGCCTGGCGCCGCGCCCTTGCCCGGCTGGACACCGGCACCCTGGAATTTGTCGCCCCCAACGGCGAGGTGACGCTGGCGCGCGGGGCGAGGCCCGGACCGGACGCCCGTTTTGCCATCCAGGGCTGGGATGTGCTGCGCCGCATTCTGGCCCGGGGCGATATCGGCCTGGGCGAGGAATATATCGCCGGCAGTTGGAGCACCGACAGTGTCGAAAAGCTGGTGAGCGTGTTTTTGCTCAACCTGGACCATTTCGCCGATTTTTCCGACGGCAATCTTTTCAATCGCCTGGGCTTTGTCATCCACAACGCCATGGTGCGGCGCAATTCGGTTGCCGGCTCGGCCCGCAACATCAAGGCGCATTACGATGTCGGCAACGACTTTTACAAGCTGTGGCTCGATCCCAGCATGACCTATTCCTCGGCGCTTTATCAGGATACCGACGAGCTCTTCCGCGCCCAGCAGAACAAGTATGAGCGCATTCTTTCCAAATTCAGTGAAGGCAAAGCCGAGGTGCTGGAGATCGGCTGCGGCTGGGGCGGCTTTGCTGAGCGGGCCGGGGCCGACGGCCACAAGGTGACGGGCCTGACCATCTCGCCCGCCCAGCACGCCTTTGCCAGCGAAAGGCTGAAGAACACGGCGGCGGAGATTCGGCTGGAAGACTATCGCCACAGCAAGGGCCGGTTCGACAATATCGTCTCCATCGAGATGTTCGAAGCGGTGGGCGAGCATTACTGGCCGGCCTATTTCCATACCGTGGCCGAGCGGCTGAAGCGGGGCGGCCGCGCCATCATCCAGACCATCACCATCGCCGACGAATATTTTCCCGGCTATCGCACCCGCAGCGACTTCATCCGCCACTATGTCTTTCCCGGCGGCATGCTGCCCAGCCTGGCCCGCTTTCGCGAGGAAGCCGAGAAGGCAGGGCTGAAATTCGCCGGCGCTTTCGGCTTCGGCAAGGATTATGCCCGCACCCTGCGCGAATGGCTGACGCGGATGCAAGGGGCGGAAAGCGCCATCAAGGCGCTGGGCCATGACGAGCATTTCCTGCGCAACTGGGAATTCTATCTTGGCATCTGCGCCGCCACCTTTGCCGTGGCGCGGACCGATGTGGTGCAGGTGGAACTGGTCAACGCCTGATGCGCAAGATCATCGGCGCCGCTTTCGTTTCGCTGGACGGGGTGATGCAGGCGCCGGGCGGACCGGATGAAGACCCCACCGGCGGCTTTGGCTATGGCGGCTGGCTGGCGCCTTATGCCGACGAAGCGGTCAGCCAACAGATTGGCGCCCTGTTCGGCGGCAGCTTTGACCTGCTGCTGGGCCGGCGCACCTATGACATTTTCGCCGCCTATTGGCCGTTTGTTGAAAAAGGCCATCCCATCGGCGCGCCGTTCGACCGCGCCGCCAAATTTGTTCTCACCGGCGGCAGCCAAAAGCTGGAATGGCAGAACAGTCATCGGCTGGCCGATATGGGGGCGGTGGCCACGCTGAAAAAGAGCGACGGACCTGATCTGATCATCCAGGGCAGCAGCACGCTTTATCCGCAATTGCTGCGCGCCGGGCTGCTGGACCGGCTGATCCTGATGATTTTTCCTCTCACCCTGGGCACCGGTAAGCGGCTGTTGGGCGAAGGTACGCCCGCGCGTGCCATGCGCATGGCAGAGCACAAGGTCACGGCGCGGGGCAACATTATCGCCGTCTATGAGCCGGGCGGGCAAACCCAAACCGGCAGCTTCGTGGAAATCGGGCCCAGCCCGGCCGAGCTTGCCCGCCGGGCGAAGATGGCGGCCGGGACCTGGTGACTTTGTGTCGAGCTTCGATCGCTGCTCTCATGCTTCGACAAGCTCAGCATGAGGATTTCACTTTATTTCCTCACCCTGAGCTTGTCGAAGGGTGAGGCGGGCTTGAGGGGGCAGCGGTCATTCCCCGAACCATTCCAGTGCCCGCGGGGCTTCCTTGGCCGACAAACCTCTTTTCCTGCGCGCCCTCGGCCGATTAACGTCTGGCCGGCATTTGAGGAGGTTTCGCGATGGCGTCGGATGATCGTGTTCGTCCCGTCAAATCCAGTCTTTTCAAAGTCTCGTTTTATGCGACGCCGCATTCCTATCTGCTGCTGAACCCCGACCTGAAAATCATTGATGCCAATGACTGCTATCTGGCGGCGACGATGACCCGGCGGGCGGACATTCAGCAGGCAGGAATGTTCGATGTTTTTCCCGACAACCCGGAGCAAGCGGGCGCCGATGGCGTGGCCAATTTGCGCGGTTCGCTGATACGGGTGCTGGATACGGGACTGCCGGACCGGATGGCGTGCCAGCGCTACGACATCCGCGATCCGGATGGCGTCTATCAGGAACGCTGGTGGCAGCCACTCAATATTCCCGTCTTCGACGATTCGGGCCGTTTGGGCGCGATCGTCCATTATGTCGAGGATGTGACTGCGGGGCGCAAAGGGTCGGCAACGATGCCGGCGGACGGCGCCGGCATCAGTCTTCAAGCGGCAGTGGAACAATCGCTGCGGGAAGCGGAAACCCACATTGCCCAGCAGAAGGACATCATCAAACAGTTGCGGCGAGACGGACGACCGACCGAAGCGGTTGCGACTCTGTTAAAGTCAATTGAGCAGGGGCATCAACGATACGCAGCAAAGCTGCGCGCGGTGAGCGTGTCGCGCGTCGGCGGCGCGGCGTTTTACGCGGAGTGGGACAGGACCGTCGCGCAAGCCCGGTCGCAACTGAACCAACTGGATGAGCTGCTGCGCGATCTGCGCGAAAGTGTTGCCTCCAACCGGCGGGCCATGAACGAGTCGCGATCCTTTTTGCGCGATTACTCGGCCCGGGAAGAATAGCGGGCGCGGCTGCCGCGGTTTGTCAGCGCCCTGGACAAAGCAGTCATCATTCTCATTAAGCATTGTGAAATCAATTTTGCGGCGCGGTTTGCCCGGGTATCGTGCCGCGCTTCCTCATTCGCCCCTCTTCACCGCGCCGAAAGAACTTGGTGGCACCATCGGCCGCGCGGCAAGGGCCGGAGGGAAGATGACGAATTTTTCGCTCAATCTGACGGCGTTCGATCAAGCCGCGGCGGCCGGCAATTTCGGCCCGATCGTTTCGCTGGGCGAGGTGACGGCCGGCGGCAGCCGGCTTGACGGCTATGACAGCCGCGCGCGCCAGGCGCTGGCGACCGCGGCCGGATATGCCGTCAATTATCTGGCGCTTCCCCATGACAAGCTGGGTCGCTCGGGCCCGGTATGCCCTTACACGCCGGCGGCAATCTCGGCCAACAGTTTCTTCCTGGCGGTGGCGGATGCCTCATGCGCCAACCGCAAATCCATCGGCGAAGCGGCCGCTGTGATGGAAAAAATCTTTCCCCTGCTGGCCTCGCCGGCGCCGGAGGTGGAGCCGGAGAAATCGTCCAAAATCCTCACCTGTCTTCTGCTGCTGTTTCCGCATTTGCAGGATGAGGCGAAAAAGCTGTTCCTGGACGTGCAGGGAAAAACCAAGCTCAGCTTCATGACCAAGGGCTATCTGATCGGGGCTTTCTTTCCGGGTTGCCCGGTGCCGGGGCTGCACAACAGCGCTTTTCGCCCCTTTGACATGCCGGTACCCAGCATCGCCGTGCGGCATATGACAGAATATGACGTTCCCTTTGCCGCGGCCGAGGACGATTATGTGCAGGCCTATCTGGCGCAATTCGGCGCGGCGGGGGCGGCGCGGTATGAATCCTTTCGCGCGCGCTGCCCGCACCGGGCGCCGGTTTAACTGCGACTGCCGGGTTGCTGGAGCATGGCGGTCAATTGCTGCACCGCCTGGGTCAGGCGCATGACTTCGGTTTCCCGCAACTGGTCAATCTTCTGGTGCAGCAATTCGATTTCCAGTTCGGCCTTGATGTTCACGTTATAGTCGTTTTCGGCCTTCTGCCGGTCAATGTCCTGCTGGCGGTTTTGACTCATCATAATGAAGGGCGCCGCATAGGCCGCCTGGAATGACAGCGCCAGATTGAGCAGGATGAAGGGATAAGGGTCCCAGTGCCGGACAAAGGCCAGAATGTTGAGGGCAATCCACAGCGCCAGGATCACGGACTGAATGATGATGAACGTCCATGAGCCCATGGTGGCGGCGACCGTGTCGGCAATTTTTTGGCCCACGGTCAGGGGCGGGCCGCTGTCTTGCGCCTGGGCCCGCCTTTGCCGCCGCAGCGCGCGCAGCTTGCCCAGAAGCTGCTGCTCGCTTTCGGAAATTTCCTGACGAAGAGACGGCAGATCCTTCATGGCATGCCCCCGGATGAAATGCGGCGCTAATCCTCGTCGCCAAGAACATCGGTGAAACTGAGCCGGGCTTCGGCCAGGCCCCGCACCACCAGTTGAATGCGGGTTGTAACCCCAAAGCGTTTTTTGGCTTCCTCGATATGCTTGTGCACGGTGGATTGGCCGATGCCCAGCAGCAGGCCGATTTCCCAATCACTTTTTCCCCGGGCGGCCAGGATCATGCAGTCACGCTGGCGCGAGCTCAGGCGCCGCCGCGGCGGCTCTACCCGCGCCACCGCTTGCGCTGCTTCAAAAGCCATGGCGGCGACACAATGAGCGGCGGCAAAGCTGGCCGCCGGCAGCACGGCACCCCGGCGCCTCAGAAAGGAAAAACAGCCGGCAAAGCCCCGCGCCGCCGCCAGGCCCCGAGGTGCGCCCAAAGCCGCGGCGAAACCAGGCGCATAGAGCGGCACGGCAAAACCGGGCGGCGCTTCCGCAAGTGTCTGGGCATCTTCCGGCGAAAGCCGCATCAGACGGGGAATGTCGGACCATAGAAAAGGCGCCAGCGCGCGGCCCGCGGCGGCGTAGATAATGTCGCGCCTGGGATCGGGACGGAAAATCCAGTTGGCGGGCAGGTCGGCCAAAAGCAGGCGGGCGCCTTCACCTTGCAAGGCGAAATGGTCAAAACCCAACACCCGCACGGTGGTGCCGAGGCCCTGGCGCAACTGGTCGCGGTCCGTCGCCACCCGGACCAGGTGGGCAAAGGCTTCCACCGCCTGGGCGCGGATTTCCGGTGCCGGCCCCGCTGCCGGCCAAGAAGCATTTTCCGCTTCTGTCATGGTGCTGTCTTTGCTTTTGGCCGGAGGCGCGAGGATTTGTCCGACCATAGGGTGCGTCGCACTTGATAAACAAGCGAGGCCGGCGGCCTAAGCCCATGGCTGCACAGAGCCCTGGTTTCGCGCATAAATTGCGCCGGACAGCCCGTCCCGGCACCGGTTTGGCGGCGTTTTGACGCAGAATCCGGTCCCGGCTGCGATTGCCCTTGTCACGGTTGGCTTCGTTGACGGGCCGGGGGCCAACGCATAGTTTTTGCGCCGCACAAAAACCGGCCGCAAAGGCCTGTGGGATATCGGCAGCGTCATGAAAGTCCTGGTGCCCGTCAAACGGGTGGTTGACTTCAATGTGAGGGTTCGGGTGAAGGCCGACCAAAGCGGCGTGGACCTGGCCAATGTCAAAATGTCCATGAACCCGTTCGACGAAATCGCCGTCGAGGAAGCGGTGCGCCTGAAGGAAAAGGGCAAGGCGAACGAGGTGGTGATCGTCTCCATCGGACCGGCGCAGGCGGCCGACACCATCCGCACTGCCCTGGCGATGGGCGGCGATCGCGGCATTCTGGTGAAGACCGACATCGCGCCCGAACCGCTGGCGGTGGCCAAGCTGTTGAAGGCGATTTGCGATGAGGAAAAGCCGGAGCTGGTGCTGTGCGGCAAGCAGGCGATTGACAGCGACGCCAACCAGACTGGGCAGATGCTGGCCGCCCTGATGGGCTGGGGCCAGGCCACCTTTGCCCACAGCCTGGAGCTTGGCGACGGCGCGGCGAAAGTGGCGCGCGAGATTGATGGCGGCCTGCAGACCGTGGAAGTGAAGCTGCCGGCGGTGGTGACCACGGACCTGCGCCTCAACCAGCCCCGCTATGCCTCGCTGCCCAACATCATGAAGGCCAAGAAGAAGCCCATCGCGGAAAAGACTCCCGCAGACCTGGGTGTGGATGTGACGCCGCGCCTCAAAGTGTTGAAAGTGACCGAACCCCAGCCGCGCGGCGGCGGCGTGAAAGTGAAAAGCGTCAGCGAGCTGGTGGACAAGTTGGTGGAAGCCGGGGTCTTGAAATGACCGCACTCGTCATCGCCGAACATGACAACAAGACGCTGAATGAGGCGACCGCCCGCACCGTGACGGCGGCGGTCGCCGTTTCCAGCCCCGTGCATGTGCTGGTGGCGGGCGAGAATTGCGCTGCTGTAGCCGAGGCCGCCGCGAAGATCGCCGGGGTCGAGAAAGTGCTGCTGGCCGACAGCCCGCTTTATGGACGCATGCTGGCCGAGACCATGGAGGCGGTGATCCTCTCCGTCGCCGGCACTTATGACGCGTTGCTAGCGCCCGCCACCACCACGGGAAAGAATTATCTGCCGCGGGTGGCGGCCAAATTGGACGTGCCGCAAATTTCGGAAATCACCGCCGTGATCGCGCCCGACACCTTTGAACGGCCGATCTATGCCGGCAATGCGGTTGAAACGGTTGAGGCGGCCGCGGGCAAGAAGGTCATCACCGTGCGCACCACGGCCTTCAAGCCGGCGGCGGAAGGCGGCAATGCCCCCGTGGAAAAGCTGGCTGCTGCCGCCGATCCCGGCCTGTCGAAATTCGTCGAGGAGTCGCTTTCCAAATCCGAACGGCCGGAACTGACCTCGGCCAGGATCGTGATTTCCGGCGGCCGCGGCCTGGGCAGTACCGAGAATTTTCATCTGCTGGACCGGATCGCCGACCGGCTGGGGGCGGCGGTGGGCGCCAGCCGCGCTGCGGTGGATGCCGGTTATGTGCCAAACGATTTTCAGGTGGGCCAGACCGGCAAGGCGGTGGCGCCCGACCTGTATCTGGCCATCGGCATTTCCGGCGCCATCCAGCATCTGGCGGGGATGAAGGATTCGCGGGTGATCGCCGCCATCAACAAGGACCCGGAAGCGCCGATCTTCAGCGTGGCCGATTACGGGCTGGTGGAAGACCTGTTCAAGGCCATCCCCGAACTGAATGACGAGCTGCAAAAGCGCGGGCTAGGACAGAGGGCGTAAAAGACATGGCAGTGGAAAAAATCGGCGTCATCGGCGCCGGACAAATGGGCACCGGCATTGCGCATGTGCTGGCGCTGGCGGGTTTTTCGGTCACGCTGGATGACGTGAACAAGGATGCGCTGGGCAAAGCCCTGGAGCGCATTGAAAAGAACATGCAGCGCCAGGTGGCCAAGGGCGCCATCACCGAGGACCAGATTGCACCGGCCCTGGCCCGCATCAAGACCACCCAGACCCTGGATGACCTGAAAGACCAGGACCTGGTGATCGAAGCGGCCACCGAGGACGAAGCGATCAAGAAGAAGATATTCCAGGATCTGTGCACCCGCATTTCTGACCGCACCATGATCGCCACCAATACGTCATCCATTTCGGTGACGCGGCTGGCCTCGGCCACCGACCGGCCGGAGCAGTTCATCGGCATCCACTTCATGAATCCGGTGCCGGTGATGCAGTTGGTGGAAGTGATCCGCGGTATCGCCACCAATGACGCCACCTTCCAGGCGGCGCTGGAGATTGTGCGGCGGGTGGGCAAGACCGCGGCCTATGCCGAAGACTTCCCCGCCTTCATCGTCAACCGCATTCTGCTGCCCATGATCAACGAGGCGGTCTATACGCTCTATGAAGGTGTCGGCAATGTGGACGCGATTGATACCGCCATGCGGCTGGGGGCCAATCATCCCATGGGGCCGCTGCAACTGGCCGATTTCATTGGCCTCGACACCTGCCTGTCGGTGATGCAGGTGCTGTATGAGGGGCTGGCGGATTCCAAATACCGGCCCTGCCCGCTGTTGGTGAAATATGTCGAGGCCGGCTGGCTGGGGCGCAAGACCGGGCGCGGGTTTTATGATTACCGCGGCGAACATCCGGTTCCGACGAGATAAGGCCGCGCGTCTTTTGCGTCGTGGGTTCGTCGCGCGTGCTCACGTATGCTGGATACGCTCCGCGCGCGCTCCTGCCCACGCCGCAAAATCCATCGCGGCGTCCCGGTCAGTTATTTCAAGTTCTTAAGCCCATTCCGCCGGGCCTTCGGCGCGGGCGATGACTTTTGCGTCCGGCGCTTGCGGCCCTGGATGGCCGGCTCAAGGCCGGCCATGGTGAGGTGGGGAAAATTCGGCGCCCCTAGATTCAAACTTTCCTGGGAGCCTTGCTTTTTAGCAGCAGGATTGTATATACTTTGGATATACAAT
>JAFAVT010000175.1 GCA_019242275.1 Alphaproteobacteria bacterium | reverse complement strand
GGGGCTGGGCCTGCTGCATTTCGCCGTGATGATTGTCCTGTTCGCCTTTGCCCTCATCTATATCTTCGATACCAGCCCGCCTTTCCGCATCAAGATCGAAGGCCTGGCCAAGGGCCATACCGGCGAATGTGCCGAGGCTTATCGCGTCGTGCTCAAAAGCCACGGCTGCAGCATCATTTCCGAGCACCGTTCAGCGGAAAAGGAGCGGGTGGAATTTGTCTTCCGCCTGCCCCGCCGCAGCACCCGCGACCGTCTGGATGCCGAACTGCGCACGATTGCGGTCGAGGTGCGGGGCGAAGTGGACTGGGAAGTCGGCTGAGTTTCGTGAACCGCTATGGCCGGTGAAATCTTTATCAGCTACCGGCGGGCCGATCAGGCCTGGGCCAAGCTGCTTTATGAGAAATTGCAGGCCCATGGCATCGAGGCCTGGTACGACGTCCATGTCGGCGCCGGCGAAGACTGGCGCCTTGCCACTGCCAAGGCGCTGGAAGAGAGCCGTATCTTCGTGCTGCTTTTCTCGGAAACGGCATCCCAGTCCAGCGACATCGCCAAGGAGCTTGCCGCGGCGGTTCTTGAAAAAAAGCTGATTGTCCCGGTGCGGCTGGAGAATATCGCGCCCAAGGGCGCCTTTCTCTATGAGCTGGCTTCGCGCAACTGGATCAACGCCTATGAGAATACCGAAGCCAAACTGGAGGAGTTGGCCAAGGGCCTGGCGCGCCTGGTGCAAAGCGGGGCGCAGGACGTCGGCGTGCTTGCCTTTGAGCGGAGTGTGGCTCCGCCGCCGGCGCACCTGCGCGTGGAGGACTGCCGGCCCTTCATCTCTACCCTGGCGCTCGAGGGTGATCCCGCATTGTCGCCCGACGGGAAAATGCTCGCCTATTCGGCCGGCGCCGATCATTTGTCACGCTGCATTTATGTCCGCAATATTGCACGGGGTGACGGTATCCGAATCTCTTCCGGCCCTTACGACGATGCTTCTCCGAGTTGGTCATCGGACGGCAGCCGCATAGCCTTTGTCGCGCAAAAAAAGGGCGAGCCTTGCCGCATCATGGTGGCGACAGTGCCGGCCGGGGAAGTGCGCCAGGTTGGACAATGCCTGCACAGCGACGCCAGCGCGGTTTCCTGGCAGCCCGGCACCTCTTTCCTGTACTATTATGATCGCACCGGGCAGATCGGCCATTCTCTTTTTCGGCTCGATCTCGACAGTGGAACGCGTCTGCAGTTACCCAAGGCTGCCTTCAAGGAGGCCTACGCGAATTCCTTTCAGATCATCCTGCATTTGCAATGTTCGCCGGATGGAAAGTCGCTGCTTTATCTGTGGGGAGCCACGGCCTCGCACCAGGGCATTGTGGTGCGCGACCTCGTCACGGGCACGGAACGCAGCCTGGGCCAGATTATCGGCAGCGGCTCGGCCGCCTGGGCTGAGGACTCCCGATCCGTCATCACCGCGACGGCCAGCGGGATCGGCAGCACCATCACGGCTTATCCCCTTGATGGCACCGCGCCCTACCGGGTGTATGCCACAACCACGCGCATCAGCCGCCTGTCAGCAGGCGCGGGTGGGGTGCTGGCAATAGAGGCCGATCCCAGCCGAGAAAATCTGGCCCGCGCTTTGCCGAAGCCGAAAGAGCAGCCGGAAGTCATTGATGCGGCCAAAGGCAGGAGCTGGTGCCCGACTTTTGCCCCCGACGGGACGCTGGCCTTCCTGTCCAATCGTTCCAGCACCAATGCGATCTGGGTGATGAAACCGGGTGGGCCGCCATCGCTGCTCTATGACGCCGGTCTGTCGGCGCTTTTCCGGGTGGAATATGCTCCTGACGGGACCAAGTTGGCGGCGGTCATTGCCCATGAAGACGGTATTACCGTGCGCATCCTGGCGGCGAGCGGCGCGGTGATCACGTCCTTCGAGTCGCCCACGCTGGGCTTGGCCCATCCAACCTGGACCCTGGACAGCAAAGGGGTGATCCTGTTCGACCGGCGGGTGATGCAGGAAGTCTGTGTTTCGCTCGAAAATACCGAACAGCGACGCCCGGTCACTGAGCCGCCTTGGTGCGCCATAAAGGTGCGGGAAAAAGGCGGGGTGTTCTGCTGCCGGATTGACAAACAAGGCGTCTGGCAGATTGGCGAGGAACCGCGGCTGATCAGCGCCAAATATCCGATCTACTTCGCCCCGCCCGTCACTTTCCGCAATGATGAATTATTGATTCCTGATTTCAATAATCCGGACGGGCCGCGCATCCTGGCGCAGCCTCTGGCCGGCGGGCCGGATCGGGTGCTTGCCTATGCGCCGGGCGCGTTTCACACCCCGACGGCGCAAAGCAGGATGGCAGTGAACCTCACCAATGGCGACATCATCTATGTGGCGGCCATGCAGGGCGACACGAACATTGACCTGCTGACATTGTCGCGCCACTAGACAGATCTCGATTAAAATTTTAGCAGCAGATGAAGTTGCTGCCTTTCTGGTTCGCCGTCTCACCTAAAAATTTTTACAGGTAATCTCACATAGTGAGGGCCGCGCCGGCGGCTCGATTTTGCGGCTTCTGCGCATCTCATTCATTGAGAGATCGTCGCCGGCCGAATGTTGACGCATTGCGCCCGCTCGCGTTCAAACAACAGCGAAGAATTGCGTCGGTTTGTGAAGCCGTCACGGGGCCGCGGGAGCGCAGGTCCCGATCGGTGATGCTTTGCCTGAGCGACGCACAAAAAATATGGGGGACTACCATGACGAACCGTCATTCACTCGTGCTTGCGCTGTTGACCGGCGCCAGTGTCATCGCCATGGCCGGGGCGGCCGCCGCCCAGCAGCAACAAGCCGCTGCCGAGCCGGAGCAGGTTATCGTCACCGGCTCGCGCGTCATCAGCAACGGCAATGACATGCCGACGCCGGTGACGATTGTTTCCACTGACGAACTGCTCAGCAGCGTGCCCAAAAGCGTGATGGATGCGCTCACCGACCTGCCGATTTTCGACGGCGGCCGCAGCCCTCAGACCAATGTCGGCAATTCCTCGCAGAACAATGCCTCGCACCAGTTCAACATCCGCAATGTCGGCATCACCCGTACCCTGGTGCTGTATGACGGCCGGCGCATCGCGCCCACTTCGCCCACCGGCGAAACCGACGCCGACATCATTCCCCAGATGCTGTTGCAGCGCGTGGATGTGGTGACCGGCGGTGTCTCGGCCGTTTATGGCTCCGATGCCGTCGCCGGCGTGGTCAACTTCATCACCGACAAGAATTTCAACGGTATCAAGGCCGACGGCCATGTCGGGATTTCAGATTATGGCGATGATTTCGAGCAGCGCATCGGCGTTGCCGCCGGCACCAGCGTCCTGGACGGGCATGGCCATGTCGAAGGCAGTCTGGAGTTCTACAACAATCCCGGCATCGCCGGCGCCGACAAGCTGCAGCGGCCGTGGAACTTCCTCACCCGTTCCTCGCAGGGCTCGGGCACGGCGGCCAAGCCCAACAATCTCTGCTATTACACCCGCCTGGAATCATCGAGCTATGGCGGTTACATCTCCAGCGGCTCCGTCAACAAGCTCAATACCGGCAACCCGCTTGCCGACATGACCTTCAATCCCGACGGCACGCTGCGCGCCTTTGTGCACGGCACCGCTTCGGGGACCGCCAATGTGACCTGCGGCGCCAGCCCCACCACCGTCAACCCCAGCGACGGCATCTATTACCAGGAAGCCTCGCTGGTAGCTTCGTCCAAGATGATCCAGGCCTTTGGCCGTTTCGACTACAGCCTGGGTAATGTGGATGCCTATGTCGAGCTAACCAATACCAAGATTCAGAACAACAACATTCACCAGACCAACGAGGTCCGCAACGTCACTCTCAGCGCCACCAACGCCTTTCTTACCCCGGCGCAAAGCGCGGCGATGACCGGCGCCGGCAAAAGCACCTTCAATTTCAGCCGCGCCTTCCTCACCTCGCCGCCGCTGTCGTCCAACAG
>JAFAVT010000136.1 GCA_019242275.1 Alphaproteobacteria bacterium | reverse complement strand
TTCAACGCCTGGGGCCATATTGATGCCAAGGGCGCCACCCGCATCGTGGATATCTGCCTGGATCATGGCGTCAGCATGTTCGACAGCGCCGACATTTATTCCGGCGGCGCCTCGGAAGAAGTCTTGGGCGCCGCCATTCAGGGCCGTCGCGACCGCATTCTGATCTCCACCAAATATACTTTTCGCAGCGGTGAAGGCCCCAATGATGTCGGCTCTTCGCGTCATCATATTCTCGACGCGACCGAAAAGGCGCTCAGGCGCCTCGGCACCGATTATATTGATCTGGTGCAATTGCATGGCTTTGACGCCCTGACACCGCAGGAGGAAGTGCTTTCCACCCTGGATAATCTCATCCGCCAGGGAAAAATTCGCTATATCGGCGTTTCCAATTTTTCCGGTTGGCATCTGATGAAGGCGCTGGCGACGTCGGACCGGCTTGGTCTTAATCGCTATGTCGCGCATCAGGCCTATTACTCGCTGATCGGCCGCGATTATGAGTGGGAGCTGATGCCGCTGGCGCTGGATCAGGGCGTGGGCGCGGTGGTGTGGTCGCCGCTGGGCTGGGGCCGGCTTACGGGCAAGATCAGGCGGGGGGCGCCGCTGCCGGCCGTCAGCCGTCTGCACAAGACAGCCGATTACGGCCCGCAGGTGGAAGACGAATATCTCTATCAGGTGGTGGATGCGCTGGATGCCGTCGCCAAAGAGACCGGCAAGAGCGTGCCGCAGATCGCGCTGAACTGGCTGTTGCAGCGCCCTTCGGTTTCCACGGTGGTGATCGGCGCCCGCAACGAGGAACAGCTCAAGGCCAATCTTGGCGCTGTGGGCTGGTTATTGACGCCGGCGCAGATCGCCAAACTGGACGCCGCCAGCGAACGGCCCAAGACCTATCCCTATTGGCACCAGGCGCAGTTTGAGGAACGCAATCCGTTTCCGACACCATAAACCTGTCATCCCGGCCAGCGACCCCGGACTTGATCCGGGGGAGCGCGAGCCGGGACCAGCCAGCCCGAAGGGCGCGAGCGGGCCAACCCAGGGCCGTCCGCGCGGGCGCCCGCTGCTCCTGGATGGCCCACGTAAAGTGGGCCATGACAATTAGCGCTACTTCTTCTCCCCCGCCGCCGCCTGCTCCCGCGCCAGCGCCGCTTCGAACTGCCTTTGCTGATTGGCGACAACGCGGTGAAACTCATCCTTGTCAATAAAGGGGTTGGGCGCGTTCAGCACCTTCTTGTCGGTGTTTTCCTGCAGCGTCGCCGCCTTCTTGGCCAGATTCATTTGGTCGCCATGAGGAGCCAGGAAAATATCGGCATCCATCTTCATCAGCTTGGCGAAGCTGGCACGGAAATCATCGGCGATCTCCGGATAGGCCTTGTTGTTCACCAGCGGCTGACCTCCCACTGTCATCGAGGAAAAGAACACCACATTATGGTCCTGCCTTCCGTCGGCAACCGGCATGGTCCAACTGGTGGCGCCGGGGGTGTGGCCGGGTGTCAGATGCGCCGTCAGCGTGACGCCGCCCAGAAAAACGGTGTCGCCATCCTTCACCACTCGGTCCACTTTCACGGGCGGATAATCATCCTCCCGCGCGGCGCTGGGGCCATAGGTGATGTGGCCCTTTTCCAGAATGGGCTTGTCGGCTTCGCTGGCAATCAGGCGGGCACCGGAATCGCGTTTCAGTTTGGCCAGGCCCCCGGCATGATCGAAATGGGCATGGCTGTTCAAGATGATCTTCACATCCTTTATGTCAAAGCCCGCGGCCTTGATGTTGGCCTCGATCGGCGCCGCCGATTCCGGCAGGCCGCCGTCAATCAGGATCAGGCCCTGCAAGGTGAAAATGAGGTAGGCGGAGGTGTCGCCCATTCCGACATAGTAAATGTCCTGGATGATATGGAACGGCTTCATCGGCGCGTTCCACATCGGCCGCGACGAGGCGTAAGGGTCAGCGGCCCGTGCCGGCAGAGTTGCCGCCGCCAGCAGCAGCATCAGCGCCGCCCGTTGTGCTGTTCTTGTCATCGCCGTCCCCCGTTTTGCCGCCCAAGGTTAGCACAGGCCGGCCGTAAAGCGACCGCATCCTGTCCTGGGTGGCGGCCAGGGCCTCGCGGAAGGCAAAATCGGAAACATGTGCATGGTCGGGATAGACCTCGCCGCTTCTGACCTTGTATGTGGCGGCGACATTGAAGGCGCAATTGCGCCTTGTGGTGTCGTCCAGTGCCGGGGCGCATTGTGGAATCTGGCTCCAGGCCCGGTGGGTCATTTCCGCGCCGTCAAATTTGTCCTCATCGCCATTGCCCGGCGCGGCATAGCTGTAATTGCGCTTGTCCAGGAAGGCGCCGGGATGGGTCAAAAGCGTGAAAAGCGCGCCTAGCGGATTGCCGCCGGGGATTACCGGCGGGGCGTTGCGCCGTGCCACTTCCGCCTGCCACACCGCTTCATTCTTCACCGGCTTGCCGGGATCAAGCGGCACAAGATTGGGATCGCGTTTGGCCAGCGCCGGTAGTGGTGGACAGTCCGCGTCCGCGTCGGCGCCGGGCGTGCCGCGAAGCGCAGGGCGGCATCCGCCGGCGCCGCGGCCACGGCCTTGTACGCCAATCCCGCCCAGCGGCGCGCTTTGAGATAAGGATGGCCCAAGGTTGAAAGAAGGCAAGGCATAGGGTGGCAGCGGCGCCGCTGAGGGTGGCGCAGCGGCACGCGGCGCCTTGCCGCGCGCATCAATCACCACCGGCGCCCGCACCGGCGCAGGCTTCGTCAAGGGCGGCAGGGTAAGGATGGTTTCTTTCTCGGCGCTGAAATGGCGCACCGCCTGGAACGACATCAGCAGCAGCGCCGCAATCCCCCCTTGCAGCAACAGGGCAGCGGCACCGCTGGCCAGTCTTTGACGCAAGCTCGCGACTGATCCCATCAAGGTGCGGCTCCCGCCGCGGCTGGCCGGCCGGAAAGTACCTGCTTGCGCGCATTCACCGCCTGCAGTGCCTTTCGGAAACTGTCGTCGGGGGCATGCTGCGGTCCCGGATCCGCAACCGGCGTGCCGCGCACCGGCGGCAGCAGGGCCGGATCCCGCCATTGCTTCAAGGCACAGGTGATGTCGAGCCTGGCGCCATTATTCTCTTGTTGAAAGCCGCCCATGCCGACCACCTCATGGGTTAGCGAAACACAAGGCACGCGCGGCGGCGTGTTGCGGCGCTCGATCTCGCTTTGCCAGATGGGCGCATTCTTCACCGGTTTTTCCGGATAGAACGGGATTTCGTTGGGATTGGTTTTTGTGCCCGGCGCCGTTGGCGGGCAGGCGCTGTCCGGCCGGGTGCAATCGGCCCACGCCTGGCCCGGTGCCGGCGATGGTGCGCCCGGCGCCACGGGCAAAGCCAGGACAGGCGGCGCGGCAAAGGCGGGCGGTGTTGCGCTTTGCGCTGCCGGCGGCGGAGCAGCCCCCTTCGGTTTAGGCGCCCCGCGCGCATCAATCACGACAGGGCGCAGCAAAAGCGGCCGGGCCAGGGGCGGCAAGATCAGGAAGGTTTCTTTCTCGTCAACCGCGCGCCGCACCGCGTTGAAGGAGAGCAGCAGCAGCGCCAGAAATCCAGCCTGCACGCCCAGCGTGGCAGCGGCGCTGGGCAGGCGGTCGCGGAAGGGAGTGGAGGACAGCATCGCCGATGCGGCTTTCGCTTATTCCGCCGGTCCTTCGATGGTCAGGTGCCTGGCTTCCAATTGCTCCAGCACGCCCCCCTTGCGCAGAAATTCGCGCATATCCAGCAGCATGATGGTCTTGCCCTTCTGGTCCAGCGCGGCCTCGATGCTCGCCGCTTCGGCCGCGGCGGCATGGGCGCGGAAGGTGGCCAGCGAACCGACTTGGGCAGTGACACATTCCATGATGTCGGGGCGATCATTGAGATTGGCCTTCACCGCGCGAATATCGCCCACGGCCCAGGCCCGCGCCGCCGCCGCAGCGTGGGTTGACTGATAGGTGAGATCATCCACCACCTGCGAAAGGCAAACACGCTGCTTCTCGGTGGGAAGGGTGAGAACGTCGCGCACCAGATCATAGCCGCTGGCGCGCTCCGCCGCTGGTTTGAATGGCACTTTCTTGTCGCGCGCCAGGCGGTTGATGCCGTCATTGCCGGTCAATTGCAGCTTGTCGCGGAAATCGCCGGACAAACGCAGGGCGGCGCGGAAAGGAGAATCAGTGCGATAGCGGTCTTCTTCTCGCCCCAACAGGGTGCGCAAGGCGACAAAGTGGGCGCGCAAACCCGGCTCCATCGTCGCTTCCAATGCCTGGCCGCGGGGCAGGCTGAGGCGGTTGCCGTAATTGATCAGCAGCCAGGCGGCATCACCGATGCCGACACCCACACCGGGCGGCGTGATCACCGCCCGGGCGCCATCCAGCAGTTCGGCGACATAGTCCTTGTTCCAGGAGAAATTCCTGGGTAGCGCGCCGACGGTGGGCAAAATCCAGACTTCGGCATCACCTTTGGCGATGCGCCAGACGGCGGGACCTGGGCGGTTGGTGGCCTCGATGGTTTCGATGGGGGCTGTGGTCCATTGCGGCGTGCCGCCATCAGGCGGCGGGGTCTGGCCCTGCGCGCCGGGGGCCATCAACAAAATGCAGGCAGGCGCGAGCCATTTGCGCATCCGCAAATCTCCGACAGACCTGGAGCGGATCACTGTTTTAGAGAACAGTGATCCGCTCCAAGTTGTTTTTGGTCGCAATTCCGGACGGAAAACCGCTTTGCACTTTTCCTGGAATTGCTTCTGTCTTGCTCCCGCTTGGGAACCTTCTACGACGGAACCGGAACTTTTGCCAAGGGCGGGTCAGACGCACAGTATGTCGTCCACTTTGCCGTCTTCGCCGGTATGCACGCCACAGAGGCGCTGCCCGTTCGCGAATTCTACATCGTAGAGACTGAAGTCGTGGAATTCGAAAGTCACGGCGCTCTGCTTGGCCGTGCTTTTGCCTGCGGATGGACTCGCATCGCGCACCGATTCGGCCCAGGTCGCTGGCGGGCTGCTGGCGCCCAGATAGATCACATGTGCCGGCGGACCGGCATCGCGCAGCCAGTCGCTCCAGGTCGCGGGCGCGCCGCCAAAAAGCGTGCCGAAATTCCTGCGATCTGCCTCATTTTGCGCCGGTGCCGCGCCACTGGCGATGGCCTGCAAAGTCTTTCGTAACGCCTCGGCCTGTCCCGCCGTGTCAAGCGTATCGCCGGATGGCGCCAGCTTGCGACCGGATGCGAGCGTGGGCGCTTCGTGACTGTCGCCGAACGTCTTCAGCTTATAAGCGCCGGTAAAGGCCGTCGTTGTGACGATTGGAGCATCAATGACAAAGCGGAAGAGCGCGACGCCCCAGGCCAAGTGCAGACGTCCATCCTCCAGACTCGCCGTGCCGCTCCCGTTCCAAGGCAGACACCGTATGACCAATGCGGCCTCCGCCTGTTCTATCCGGCAAAAAGAGTCGTAGCCCGCAAATGTTCCGCGGCCTAGGGTGGGAACGTACATCGAGATACCGCCGGGAAAATGGATTTTCCAGATACCCGCCAGTGTCCTTGGCGCGATCACTTCGATGGTTTCGGGCGCGCTGTCCTGCGCCATTGCCGGCGCGGCCAACAGCATTGCTGCAAGAGCCAGCCGCTTCATGT
>JAFAVT010000192.1 GCA_019242275.1 Alphaproteobacteria bacterium | reverse complement strand
GCCAACCTGAGAGAAATCACCCGCAGCTTTTCACCGCGCGGGGTGAAGACCAGCACGATCAGCCGGCCATCCAGCAGCCCGATCGCCCGGTAACGGGTCTCGCCATAATCAAAGCGCCTGTCCTCGATGATCAGCGCGGTCTTGCTGTCGAAACGCTCCGGAAATCCGGGGACACTTTACTTAATTGAGCTTTGCATCCCCGCCACTCGCACAAGCTCGCGGCGTTGGCTTAGGCTTTTCTTGCAAGCTTGGAAAGCCTGCCCCTCTTCGAGCGAAGCGAGGGAGGCGGCGCTCAAATCGGTCCACTGGACCTTTCGCTAACACCGCGTCCCCCGTTTCGCGGCGGAGGACCACCAAAATTGCACTTGAAAGGGAGCCCGTTATGTAGTTACACTGTTGTAACTACATGGAGTTTTTGCCTGCGTTGGACCTGGGACATGCGCAAGGCTCGTCTCAACCGTCAAAAGCACGGTCTGAGTTTCGAGACGGCGGTGCGGATATTCGATGATCCGTTAGCAGTCTCGCGGGCCGACGATACGGCAGAGGAAGAACGCTGGCAGACGGTCGGGGAGATCGGCGGTGTGGTCATTCTGGTGGTGCATACCTGGCCCGAGCCAGACGAGACCGGCGAAGAAACCGGCCGCATGATCAGCGCCCGAAAGGCAACGGCGTATGAAAGGAGAGAATATGAAGAAGGCAAATTCTAAGCCGCTGACGGCAGCGGAGAAGAAGGAACTGGCGGCTCTGGCGCGCCTCCCGGGCGACAAGATTGATACCAAGTCTATTCCCGAAGTCAGGAATTGGGCGGGGGGCAAGCGCGGCGCGCTTTATCGCCCTCTCAAGCAGCAACTCACCCTCAGGCTGGATGCCGATGTGGTGGCCTGGTTCAGGGACCACGCCCCCAAAGGCCAGGGCTATCAGACTGACATTAACCGCGCCTTGCGCGACCATGTGCAGCGCAAAGCCCGCAAAACGGGATAGGACAGAGGACAAGCTGAGGATAAGGAAAATTTTTTCCTTTCGCTTCAACGCCTCGCGCGGGGATAGACGCGGGAAATCGCGCCGGCCCCTTTTTCTTGCCGAAAATCCGCTTACCCTTTGCTCTCCTGTTCGCGCCGATGCGGGCAGCGCGAACCAAGAAGGCAAGAGGGTGCGAACAGATGACTGAACCCGATCCCACCGAAGCCCTGCTGCGCAGCATGGTTGCCGAGTGCGGCGAAATCATCCGCCTCCAGTTGCGCCCCGGCATGGAAGCCGATGCCGACCACGGCCTGAAATGGGGTTACGCCAAGGCCATCTGCGACACCGTCAAGATCCCCGCCCGGGCGGGCGAGGCGTTGGCGCGCTTGCATGGCAGCGCCGAGACCAGGCACCGCATCATTGTGGAGCGGGCGCCGGAAGCAACCGCGCACCTCCGCGACCGCGTCCCCCTTGCCCAGGGCGATGCGTTACCGGCGCCCATCGCCCGGGTTTGGTAAGGGGGGGAAGGGGTGAGCAAAAATTGCAAAACAACGACCCAGGGATTGCCTGGAAAAATGCCCAACTGGCGCTGTGGTGCCCCCAGCGGCAACCGCAATGCCGCAAAGCCTGCCACGCCCCTCCGTGCCGCCCGCGCCCGAATACGCGCCGGCTGCGCACCATCTTGGCGGCAAGTCCCTGTCCGGGTTGTCCGCCTTGAAATTTCCCGCCCGGCCTTTATCAACTCCGCCCGCTGCCGGTTTCTCAAAAGGAAGGATGCCGGCGCTGCCCGGGGTGGGGTGGGTATCCCCAAATCCGGACAAACGAATATTTCGCAAGCCATTGATTTTATTGGAAGTGGCGATCAGGGAGCAGGGCGTGGCCAAGGACGTGAAAAAGGTGGTGCTGGCCTATTCGGGCGGCCTGGACACCTCTGTCATCCTCAAATGGCTGCAAACCGAATATGGCGCCGAGGTGGTGACCTTCACCGCCGATCTGGGCCAGGGCGAGGAAATCGAGCCCGCCCGCAAGAAAGCCGAGACCTTAGGGATCAAGCCCGGCAACATCTTCATCGAGGATCTGCGGGAAGAATTCGTTCGCGACTTCGTCTTCCCCATGTTCCGCGCCAACGCTCAATATGAAGGCGTCTATCTCTTGGGCACCTCTATTGCGCGGCCGCTGATCGCCAAGAAACAAATCGAGATTGCCGAGAAGGTTGGCGCCGATGCCGTCTGTCACGGCGCCACCGGCAAGGGCAACGACCAGGTGCGGTTTGAGCTGGGCTATTATGCCCTCAAGCCCGACATCAAGGTAATTGCGCCCTGGCGGGAATGGAGCCTGACCAGCCGCACCAGACTGCTGGAATTTGCCGAGGCGCACCAGATTCCCATCGCCAAGGACAAGCGCGGCGAGGCGCCCTTCAGCGTGGATGCCAACCTGCTGCACTCATCCTCGGAAGGCAAAGTGCTGGAAGACCCCGCCAAGGAAGCCGAAAGCATCGTCTATATGCGCACCATCGCGCCGGAGGATGCGCCCGACAAGCCGAGCTATGTCGAGATTGGTTTTGAAAAGGGTGACGCGGTCAGCATTGACGGCGAAAAACTGTCGCCGGCAACGCTGCTGACGCGGCTGAATGCGCTGGGACGCGACAATGGCATCGGCCGGCTGGACCTGGTGGAGAACCGTTTTGTCGGCATGAAATCGCGCGGCGTCTATGAAACCCCCGGCGGTACTATTTTGCTGGCCGCCCATCGCGGCATCGAAAGCATTACGCTGGACCGCGGCGCCGCCCACCTGAAAGACGAGATCATGCCGCGTTATGCGGAGCTGATCTATAACGGCTTCTGGTTCTCGCCCGAACGCGAGATGCTGCAAGCCCTGATTGACAAGAGCCAGGAGCACGTCACCGGCACGGTGCGGCTGAAGCTCTACAAGGGCAATGTCGCGGTGGTGGGGCGTTCTTCGCCCTTTTCGCTTTACAGCGAAAAGCTGGTGACGTTTGAAGACGACCAGGGCGCTTATGACCAGAAGGACGCGGCCGGCTTCATCAAGCTCAACGCCCTGCGTCTGCGCACTTTGGCGATGCGCAAACGGAAGGCAAAATGAAGCCGGATTTTGCGGTATTCCCGCCCAAGGCGGGCCTTATGGCTTCGGGCCGAGAACGCTGGTCCGCATCCAGCCCGTGACGCCGCCAACCTTCACCTGCGTCCAGTCATCATCATGCTTCACCACAACGACGGCGGCGCCCTTTTCCAATTTCTTCAGCGTGGCGCCTGACGTCTTTTCCGTCTCCCGCAGCACCGAACCGGCGCGGCGGACATAGATGGTGCCGCCCGGCACCAGCAGCTTCGCCGCTTGGGCCCGAATGCCGGTTGTGGCGTTAGGGGAAGCAGTCGCCCGCCGCGATGGACTTGCCGATGCAGTACTTTCCACCGGCGCCTCTGCCGCCGGCGTCTGGGAGGTCTGCTGTGCGGTGGGCGCCGGTGCCAGCCAAGCCGCGATATGGTCGAGATTCTTCCAGGCTGCGAAGCTCAGGCCCAGCACCAGAGCCACCACGCCAATCAAGGCGCTATGCGGCTTGCTCACCTTGCTGCGATAGGAAAGCCCAGTGCCGGGAATACCGGCATTGGTACTGATGCCATGCGGGCCGATGTTCACGTCGGCACCGCGCGGGCCAATGCTGGTGGATGCTCCGCTCTTGGAGAGGTTGATCCGCACGCCGGGCAGCACACGCAACCTTTTCTGGAAACGCAGTCCACGCAGCATTTGCCGCTCCTAAATGTCCACACTCGCGCTCAGCGCATTGTCCTGGATGAATTCGCGCCGCGGTTCCACCACATCACCCATCAGCTTGGCGAACAATTCGCCCGCCTCATCGGCGTGCTGCACCTTCACCAAAAGCAGCGAACGGGCATTTTCGTCCAGGGTGGTTTCCCACAATTGCTCCGGGTTCATCTCGCCCAAACCCTTGTAGCGCTGAAGCGCCAGGCCTTTGCGGCCCCAGCCATATATGGCGTCCAGAAGTTCGGACGGCGAGCGCACCTCACGGCTGTCTTCCCGACGGCTGAGACGGCCGGCCTTGAGATAAATGTCCTGCAGCTCCTTTGCCATCCGGTCCAGGCGCCGGGCATCGGCGCTGCCGATAAGGGCGCCGTCAATCGCCACCGCCTCCCGCACGCCGCGCACATCACGCCAGAAGCGAAGGCCGCCATCGGGTGTCGGCTCGCCGTGCCAGCCGCGCTCGAACTCTTCGGACAGCGAATCCAGCCGGTGCGCGATGTAAACCGCAGTCTCCCTGGCCTTGCCTTGGTCGGAAAGAATGTCGGGGTTGAGGGCGCCGGCAATGGCCGCCTGCTCCAGTACAAAGCGCGGATAATGGCTGGGAAAGCCGGCAAGCGCCGCCGCGGCCTGGCGGGCATGGGTGATCAATTCGTCCAGATGCGCACCCGACACGGTGACACCATTGTGCAGGGTAAGAATCGCTCCCGCGGAACCTTCCGCGACCAAGTAATTCTCCAATTCTTCCTCGTCTTTCAGATAGCGTTCCGACTTGGCCCTGGTCGCCTTGTAAAGCGGAGGTTGAGCGATATAGACGTGGCCGCGTTCGATCAGTTCAGGCATCTGGCGATAGAAAAAGGTCAGCAAGAGCGTGCGAATATGGGCGCCGTCCACATCGGCGTCCGTCATGATGATAATCTTGTGATAGCGCAGCTTGTCGGCGTTGAACTCCTCGCGGCCGATGCCCGTACCCAAAGCCGTAATCAGCGAGACGATGGAGTCGCTCGACAGCATTTTGTCAAAGCGGGCCCGCTCGATATTGAGGATTTTGCCGCGCAGGGGCAATACCGCCTGGTTAGCCCGGTTGCGACCCTGCTTGGCACTGCCGCCGGCGCTGTCGCCCT
>JAFAVT010000131.1 GCA_019242275.1 Alphaproteobacteria bacterium | reverse complement strand
CCACCACCATGAAGTTCAAGCGGATGTGGGGCGCCTATGGCAAGCCGCCGAACGACGATCCGATCCCCCACTACGATGTGAACTCACCGCAATTCGGCAATCCGGTGCATTGCGCCCAGCCGTCCAATGACGGGCTGATCTACGTCTGTGACCGCACCAACAACCGCATCCAGGTCTTCCGCACTGACGGCACCTATCTGCGCCAATATGAAGTGGAGCCGCAGACCAAGGGCGACGGCGCGCCCTGGGAAATTGCCTTCTCCAAGGACCCGCAGCAGCGCTTCATGTACATCTCTGACGGCGCCAACGAGAAGATTCACGTCTACGACCGCCAAAGCATGAAGGAGCTTTATTGGTTCGGCGGCGGCGGCCGTCAGCCCGGCCAGTTCTATGCCGTGCATTCCATCGTCACCAATTCCCGGGGCGACATTTTCACCACTGAGACCTATCGCGGTCAGCGCATCCAGAAATTCACTTACAAAGGGATGATCAAGCTGAGCGATCTTCTGAAGAAGAAGACGGTGGGCAACAGCATCGTCAATCCGTGATGGCGAACCTGGCGAAGCGGTTCAGCTTTTGAATTGCTTCGCCAGGTCGCTCAGATGCGTGATCAGCAGCTTTACGTTGCCGTTGTTCTGACCCAGAAAGCCCACAAACTGGTCGCGTTGCTCCAGCGAGATCCACACCCCGGCCACGGATACATCCACCACCACGGGACGGGGCCCATCCGTGCGGACGCGGAAATCCACTTCCAGTGGCTGCTGGCTACTCCTGTCGGTGGGATCAACCAATTGAGTGGCGACGATATAGTCGGTGGGCGCCCGCAAGGTGGAGTTGGTCACTTTCAGCGTCTGGCCGGCATATTTGCTGAAATAAGAGCGATACACCGCGGCGGCATAGTTCTGGAACGCGGCCTCAAAAGCGGCAACATCGGCCGGCGACGCGGTGCGGCGATACTGGCCAAGGGTAAAGTCAGCGATCCGCTTCATATCGGTGAGGCCCAGCAGAAACTGCTCGAACTGGTCTTCCCGCTGCTGCTTGCTGAGACCCTTATTGTCGAGAATGCCAAGGCCCCTCTGGATATTCTGTGCTACGAAAGTCTCGGCCGGATCAGCCGCCAGCGCTGGCGCCAGCATCGCCGCCATAAAGCCGGCCGCCAGAAGGGCGCGACGGGCAAGAACAAGGGGTTGCATCATGAAAGGGGCTTTCTGCTGGGCGGGGGAAAGATTGCGGTTCTCGGTGGCAAGTTCAAGGCGATCTATAAGCTGATTTTGCCTAGAAATCCGGCAAATCCTGGGTCCTTGCCGGGGCGCCGTTGCGGATTTCGGCATCACGGCTCTGCCGGTAAAGGCTTCTCAAGGCAGCGTAATAATCCACCGAACTGCGCTCGATGCCCTGAAGCGTCTCGAAGGTCTGCGACCTCAGATCAAGATAGTTGAGATATTGCCGGCCGGCATCCCACCAAAAATGGCCTTTGAGGCGAAGATAATTTGTGGGGTCGAGAATGAAGGTGTCTACCGCCAAGCCCGCAGTATCGCGGGGGTTGGAGGGGCCCAGCAGCGGCAACATAAGATAGGGACCTTCGCCGGCACCCCAAATCGCCAAAGTCTGGCCGAAATCCTCGCCGTGGTAGGCGAACCCGGCACGGGAGGCGGGATCAAAAATGCCGCCCAGGCCGACGCTGGAATTGATCATAAAGCGCGCCGCGGTGCGTCCGGCCCGTCCCGGTTCGGCCTGCAGCACTTCGTTCACAAAGATGGTAGGGCCGGCCAGATTACGCAGAACATTATGCAGCCCGGTGCGGATAGCCTCCGGCAGAGACAGATAGCGCTGCACCGTGGGCTTAAAGAAGATCGCGTCTAACTGTTGGTTGAGGGCGAAAATCTGCCGATTTGTCGGCTCATAGGGATCGTTGGCGGCCAACATCTCGGGCGACGCTGCAGTGCAGCCGGCCAGCAGGGCGAACGGTGCTGTCCCGAGCAGGCGCCAAATCCAGCCGCTTTGCAGGGTCTTTCTCATTGTTTTGCGGTGGTTTTCCGGCTTTTTGGCAGGGGAGTCCAGCCTTGTCTAAAAGGGTTGTTTCCCGGCACAGGGAGAGCATATAAAGATATCTTTATATGTTGAAGAAGGGACGACTTTGGACCGGTTGGTCGCCATGTTGCGTGCCGCGGGAGACCCTACCAGGCTCCGCCTGCTGCTGCTGTTGCGCGAGGCCGAGCTGACGGTGAGCGAGTTGATCGAAATTGTTGGCCAGAGCCAGCCCCGCGTCTCCCGTCATCTCAAACTCTTGGGTGAAGCGGGACTGCTGGAGCGTTTTAAGGAAGGCAGTTGGGTTTTTTACCGTGCCGCCGACCGCGGCACGGGGGCGGACCTCACCGGTTGCCTTGCCGGGATGGCGGGGGAACATCCCGCCGACCGCGCCCGCCTGGCCCAGGTGCGCGAAGCCCGTGCTGCCCGTGCGGCCGCCTATTTCAAGACCAACGCCGAGGAATGGGAGCGCATCCGCAGCCTGCACGCGCCGGAGAAGGAAGTGGAAGCGGCGATTCTCGACCGCCTGCCCGCACGTATCAGCAGCTTGTTGGACATCGGGACCGGCACTGGCCGTATGCTGCAATTGCTGGCGCCGCGCGCCGCCCGCGCCATCGGGATTGACGTGAGCCCAGAAATGCTGGCCATCGCCCGCGATCGCATTTCCGGCCTCGCCAATGTTCAGGTGCGGCTGGGCGATCTCTATCGCCTGCCGTTTGCCGACGGGAAGGAGGGTGCCGGGTTTGATGCGGTGCTGTTTCACCAGGTGCTGCATTACCTTGACGATCCGGGCGCGGCAGTAACGGAGGCGGCGCGGGTATTGGCGCCGGAGGGGTATCTGTTGATTGCCGATTTTGCGCCCCATGAATTGGAGTTCCTGCGGGAGGAAGATGCGCATCGCCGCCTGGGCTTTGCCGACCGCGAAGTTGAAGGCTGGTTCCGGGCCGCCGGCCTCGCGCCCGCCGCCACCGATGTCATCGCCCCGCCGCACGGGTCCGGCGAAAAACTTACCGTCAAGCTCTGGCTCGCCCAAAGCGGTCGGCAAAAAAGTGCAGGCAGGAACGCATGAGCCTGAAAGACCTGATCGCAAATCCGCAGCCGCCACTGGTGTCGTTCGAATTCTCGCCGCCCAAGACCGACGAAGCGGAAGCCAATCTTTGGGCGGCGATCAAGCGGCTGGAGCCGCTGGCGCCGGCCTTTGTCTCTGTTACCTATGGCGCCGGTGGTTCTACCCGCGAGCGCACCCACCACACGGTCAAGCGCATCGTGGAAGAGACCGGCTTGAAGCCGGCCGCGCACCTCACTTGCGTCGCTCATACAAGGGGCGAGATCGCTGATATCGTGCGCGATTATTGGGATGCCGGCATCCAGCATATTGTGGCGCTGCGTGGTGACATGCCCAACATGACCGGGGCCTATGCCGCGCATCCGGACGGCTACCAGTCAACGCCTGACCTGATTGCCGGGTTAAAGAAGATCGCCCCTTTCGAAGTCAGCGTTTCCTTCTATCCGGAACGGCACCCGGATTCACCGAGCCACGGCCATGATATCGAACTCCTGAAGAAAAAGATGGATGCAGGTGCGACACGGGCATTGGGCCAATTCTGTTTCGACAATGACGCCACAGCCCGTTTCCGTGATGACGCCGTGAGGGCCGGCATCACCATCCCCATTGTCCCCGGCATCATGCCCAGCACCAATTTCGCCGGCGTTGCCCGCATGGCGGGCAAGGCCGGCGCTTCCATTCCCGAATGGCTGGGCGCCGCCTATGCGGGGCTGGATGACGATGTTGAGACCCGCCGTATCATTGCGGCCGCCGTATTGGCCGATCAGGTGCAGCAGTTGCGCGCCCGCGGCTTCAGCCAGTTTCATTTTTACACGCTCAATCAGGCCAACCTCACCTATGCCGCCTGCCGTCTGCTCGGCATCCGTCCTCTCAGCGCTTAAATGGAATAACCATGTCCTTCACCCGCCAAGCCCGCATTGACTGGATGAAAGAGGAGGCACAAAAGCGCCTCTTGCTGCTTGACGGTTCCTGGGGCGTGATGATCCAGGGCTTCAAGCTGGGGGAAGACGATTTCCGGGGCCAGCGTTTCGGCAATCATCCGTCCGAACTCAAGGGCAATAACGACCTTCTCACCCTGACCAAGCCGGAGATTATCCGCTCCATCGGCCGGCAATATCTTGATGCTGGCGTGGACTTCATCGAGACCAATACCTTCAATTCCAATTTCACCAGTCAGGAAGATTATGGGCTGGGGCATCTGGTGGGGGAATTGAACGAGGCCGGGGCCCGGCTGGCGCGCGAATTGTGCGACGAATATTCCACCGCTGCCCGGCCGCGGCTGGTGGCGGGTGTGCTGGGACCGGCCAACCGCACGGCCAGCATTTCGCCCGACGTCAACGATCCTGCCTTCCGCAACATTACCTTCGATGCCCTGCGCCAGACCTATCGCGATGGCGCTCGTGGCCTGATTAAGGGTGGTGCCGACGTGCTGATGATCGAGACGGTATTCGACACCTTGAACTGCAAGGCGGCGATCTTTGCCGTCGAGGAAGTCTTTGCCGAGATGGGCTTACGCCTGCCTGTCTGGATATCAGGCACCATCACCGATCTTTCCGGCCGCACACTCACCGGTCAGACGCCGACCGCTTTCTGGCATTCCGTGCGCCACGCCAATCCCTTTGCCATTGGTCTTAACTGCGCGCTCGGAGCCAAGGAATTGCGCCCCTATATCGCCGAATTGTCCGGCGCCTGCGACACGCTGGTGTCAGCCCATCCCAATGCCGGTCTGCCCAATGAGTTCGGCGGTTATGACGAAACACCGGAAATGATGGCGGCGATGATCCGGGAATTCGCCACTTCCGGCCTGGTTAATATTGTCGGCGGCTGCTGCGGCACCAAGCCGGAGCATATCGCGGCTTTCGGAAAGGCAATTGCAGACCTGCCGCCGCGTGCCGTGCCGCAGAAGCCGAAGTATATGCGTTTGTCAGGACTCGAGCCCTTCACGCTGACGCCAGACCTCAACTTCGTCAATGTCGGCGAGCGCACCAACATCACCGGCAGCGCCAAGTTTCGCAAGCTGATTGCCGCCAATGACTATGACGCGGCACTCGGGGTTGCCCGCGAGCAGGTGGAAAACGGCGCCCAGGTCATTGACATCAACATGGACGAGGGCCTGCTTGACAGCGAGGCCGCGATGACCCGTTTTGTCAATCTGATTGCCGGCGAGCCCGACATTTCGAAAGTGCCGTTGATGATTGACAGCTCCAAATGGAGTGTGATCCAGGCTGGATTGAAGTGCTGCCAAGGCAAGGCCATCGTCAATTCTATCTCGCTGAAGGAAGGCGAGGCGGCTTTTATTGAGCATGCCCACGAGGTGTTGCGCTTCGGCGCCGCCGTGGTGGTGATGGCATTCGATGAAGCCGGCCAGGCAGACACCAAGGAACGCAAGATAGAGATTTGTCGGCGGGCTTATCGCATTTTGACCGAGCAGGTCGGCTTCCCGCCGGAAGACATTATCTTTGATCCCAATATTTTTGCCGTTGCCACCGGTCTGGAAGAGCATAACGAATATGGCAAGGCGTTCATTGAAGCGGCTGAGGTGATCCGCGCCGAGAATCCGCACGCCCATATCAGCGGCGGCGTCTCGAACTTCTCCTTTTCCTTCCGCGGCAACGAAAAGGTGCGCGAGGCGATGCACAGCGTATTTCTATTCCATGCCATCAAGGCGGGAATGGATATGGGTATCGTCAATGCCGGGCAGTTGTCGGTCTATCAGGATATCCCGACGCCCTTGCGCGAAGGCATTGAAGACGTGCTCTTTAACCGTCGTGCCGACGCTACCGAACGGCTGCTGGCGCTGGCGCAACAATACAAGGGCGAGGGCGCCGCGGCGCAAGTGGAAGACCTGGCCTGGCGATCCGCGCCCGTGAATGAGCGCATTACTCATGCCATGGTGCATGGCATTGACGCCTATATCGTCGAGGACACCGAAGAAGCGCGCCAGCAGGCGGAAAAACCCCTACATGTCATTGAAGGCCCGTTGATGGCGGGCATGAATGTGGTGGGCGATCTGTTCGGCTCCGGCAAAATGTTCCTGCCCCAGGTGGTGAAGTCTGCCCGTGTCATGAAAAAGGCGGTGGCCTACCTGCTGCCCTATATGGAGAGCGACAAATCTTCCACGTCGGAAAGCGCCGGCCGCATCGTCATGGCGACGGTGAAGGGTGATGTCCATGACATTGGCAAGAATATAGTCGGCGTTGTTTTGCAGTGTAACGGTTATGACGTGATAGATCTGGGCGTGATGGTGCCGCCGCAGAAAATCTTGGACGCGGCGCGCGAACACAAGGCTGACATGATTGGACTCTCCGGTCTGATCACGCCATCGCTGGATGAAATGGTCTTTGTCGCCAGTGAGATGGAGCGGCAAGGTTTCGATATTCCCCTGCTGATTGGCGGCGCCACCACCTCTAAAGTGCATACGGCAGTGAAGATTGATCCCGGCTACCGCCGGGGCCAGACTGTCTATGTCACTGATGCATCGCGCGCCGTCGGGGTGGCGTCCAATCTGTTGTCGAAAGACGGCGGCTCGAAATATGCCGCCGATGTCCGCGCCGATTACGAAAAGATAGCGGCCGGTCATGCCCGCCAGCGCAGCAATGCGCGCCGCCTGACACTGGCAGAGGCGCGCGCCAATCGTGCCCGGCCGGATTTTGCTAAAGTTGCGTCGCCGCCGAAATTCTTGGGCACGCGGGTATTCAAGGATTACGATCTGGCGGAACTGGCACGCTATATAGATTGGACGCCTTTCTTCCAGACCTGGGAATTGGCTGGACCGTTCCCGGCCATCCTCAGCGATAATAAGGTGGGCAAGGCGGCCTCCGATCTTTATCGCGATGCGCAGGCAATGCTGCAGAAGATCATTTCCGAAAAATGGCTGGAAGCCCGTGCCGTGATTGGCTTCTGGCCCGCCAACAGCGTTGATGAGGACATTTCGGTTTATGGCGACAAGGCACGGAAATTTCCCATTGCCACTCTACACACGCTGCGCCAGCAAATGACGCGCGAACAGGGTCGCCCCAATTTGGCGCTGGCCGACTTTATCGCGCCGGCCGGCACGGAAGACTACATTGGCGGTTTTGCGGTGACCGCTGGCATTGGCGAGGAAAAGCGCCTGGAGGCCTTCCGCGCCGCCAAGGATGACTATTCCGCCATTCTGTTGTCGGCCCTGGCCGATCGCCTGGCAGAAGCCTTTGCCGAGCGCTTACATGAAAAAGTGCGCAAGGAGTATTGGGGCTATGCCGCAGAGGAAAATTTCAGCAACGACGAACTGATCAAGGAAGCTTATAGCGGCATCCGGCCGGCGCCCGGCTACCCTGCCCAGCCCGAGCACAGCGAGAAGGCCACCCTGTTCAAGCTGCTGGACGCCGAAGACAAGATCGGCGTGAAACTGACTGAAAGCTATGCCATGTGGCCAGGCTCGTCGGTGTCGGGCTTCTACTACGCTCATCCCGAGAGCCGCTATTTCGGCATCGGCAAGATCGAGCGCGATCAGGTGGAAGATTATGCTCGTCGCAAGAGCTGGGATATGGCCACGGCGGAACGTTGGCTTGCGCCGCTTTTGAACTACAATCCCCGCGAGACCAACGCAGCATAGTGATGAGCATCTGGGGAAAAGTCGGCGGGGCAAGCGCTGGTTTTTTAGTGGGTGGCCCCATCGGCGCCCTGGTGGGCGCTGTCGCCGGTCACTTTATTTTCGATCATGAAAGCGATCCCGGCGTCACCTTCACCATCGCGGTGATCGCGCTGGCCGGCAAGATGGCCAAGGCCGACGGTTCGGTGAGCGATGCTGAACTTGAGGCTTTCGCCCGCGTCTTCCGTGTTCCCCCGCAGGAGGAAGCCAATGTCCGTCGCATCTTCAATCTGGCGCGGCAGGACGTGGCCGGCTACGAGGCCTATGCCCAGCAGATTGCACGCCTCTTTGTCGGCAATCCCGCGATTCTGGAAGACGTCCTGGATGGCCTGTTCGAAATCGCCAAGGCCGACGGCGTGCTGCATCCCGCCGAAGCCGTCTTTCTGGAACGGGTGGCGGAAATCTTCGGCTTCGCGCCTGGCGAATTCCGTCGCATCCGGGCCAGCCATTTCGCGCCGGAACTCACCGATCCTTATGTGATTTTGGGCGTCTCTTATTCCGCCAGTGTCGAGGAAATCCGCCAGACCTATCGCCGCCTGGTGCGGGAAAACCATCCCGACAGCCTGATTGCCCGCGGTGTCCCCCAAGAGTTTGAAAAACTGGCCAACGACAAGCTGGCGGCGATCAATGCCGCTTATGAAGTCATTCAAAAGGAAAGAGATTTTCATTGATTGATTTTTGATGATTGTATGAGTATATACTGAGCATCCGCTTAAACGGGAGGATGGGGTTATGCCAAAGCTTGACGTGAAGGTGGGCGACGAATTTCCCGCCGAGGAAAAAGGCCAGGTTCATCATCATCACCATTACTACGGACGCGGGCCGCGCCGCCCCTTTGGGCTGCTGCGCTGCATTCTTAGCGTACTGCTGATCATCTTCGTCATCCGGTTGGCGGGCTTTGCGTGGCGCATGCCAATGTGGATGCTGCGGCGCGATGCCGGCATGCCGCAACTGTTTGTCGGCTTGGGCGGCCTTGCCGCTGCCATCGCCGTCATTGCCGCCATCTTGTGGCTGGTGCAGCGCGCCGACAAGGAGTGACATGGGTCGCCGCCATTATCATTACGAAGTCGAGGACGGTGAGCGCACCACCACGCGCGTGCAACTTGAGATGCCGCCCCAGGCACTGGCCCGACTGCAGAAGCTGAAGGACCGCACCGAGGCCGCCTCCTATGCCGAAGTCATTCGCAACGCCCTGCGGGTTTTCGAGGCGCTGGTGGAGGAGCATGAAAAAGGCTCCGAGTTTTCGCTCAAGCGGGCAAACGGCGAAACCGTCGGCTACAAGATATTTGTCTGATGCGCCGGATCGAGCGCCCGTCACCCAATCATGATGAACGCGGCGCTGCTATTGACATGCTGGTGCTGCATTACACCGGCATGACCAGCGGCGAAGCGGCGCTGAAGCGGCTGTGCGATCCGGCGGCAAAAGTCTCGGCCCATTACACCCTTGACGAAGGCGGCACGGTCTATGCCCTGGTGCCGGAGGAACGCCGCGCCTGGCATGCCGGGGTTTCGCACTGGGCGGGCGCGACGAACATCAATGCCCGCTCCATCGGCATTGAGCTGGTCAATCCCGGCCATGAATTCGGCTATCGTCCCTTTCCGGAGGAACAGATCGCGGCATTGATCACTCTTTGCCATTCCATTTTGGTGCGCCATCCCATTCCGTCAGCACGCGTGTTGGGGCACAGCGACGTGGCGCCGGCGCGCAAAGAGGATCCCGGCGAATTGTTTCCCTGGGCACGGCTGGCAAACGCCGGCATCGGCTTGTGGCCCACTTCAGGCGACAGCAATCTGAAAGCCGGGGCGCTGGCCCGCTTCGGCTATGATCCCGATGCCCCCTTGGACAAGGTAATCACCGCCTTCCAGCGCCATTTTCGGCCCTGCAGGCTGGACGGCGTTTGGGATGAGGAATGTGCCGCCCTGTTGCATGGGCTGCTGGAAAAGTTCAGCCGCCCCGCGTTATAATGCTCCGTCAGATGGCCGGGTGACCGCGGGCAGCAATGTTCGAGGAAAGTCCGGGCTCCACGGAAATACGGTGCCGGTTAACGGCCGGCGGGGGCGACCCCAGGGAAAGCGCCACAGAAATGACACCGCCTAAGACCCTAAAGGTCCGGCAAGGTTGAAATGGTGCGGTAAGAGCGCACCGCGTCTTTGGCAACAAAGGCGGCACGGCAAGCCCCACCGGGAGCAAGACCAAATAGGGACGGCAGGTTGCGTTTTCCGCGTAGCCGTCCGGGTCGGTCGCGTGAGGTGTGTGGCGACACATATCCCAGAGGAATGGTCATCACCGCGCAAGCGGTACAGAACCCGGCTTACAGGCCATCTGACACTACCTAACCTGTCATCCCGGCCAGCCGCGCTCAGCGCGGTGCGAGCCAGGACCCAGGACCCACTTGTACCGATATCAGAGCCCAAAACATGCAGGCCAAGCCTTCGCCATACCAAGGTAATGGGGGTAGTTCTCGACGGAGCCGAATTGTCTTCGCCATCATGGAATGGATTGGTAGACGCCATGATCCGTCTCGCCAAACAGCGGTTGGGATCATTTGGAGCGCTGAAAAACGCCGCTGGAGTGAACATGGTTGAAGGAAAGAAGATCGACCAAGGCTATCGGTATCTATCCGACATAAATGTTTCCGTTCAGGGCCAAGACGCACAAGACGCTTGGCGGTGCATAGCGCAAATCGCAACAGTTTTGAAAGTCCGCGTCGAAGTTTACTTCTTCTGGCGCCGAAACCCGGGCGCATATCTTCCGGGCGAAACCGCTAATTTAACGATCAACGGCCGTTAATGTCGCATTTTGCCAACCGCGCATTCTGGAAACGCTACCGAGAACTTCCGCGCCAGATACGCGATTTGGCTGATAAAAATCACCTGCTATTGGTAGAAGACCAACGTCACCCATCATTGCAATTCAAGCGTGTAGGCCGTTACTGGAGCGCTCGCGTAGGCTCAAACTACCGCGCGCTAGGCGTTGATGTGGACGAAGGTATATTGTGGATTTGGATAGGCACTCACGACGAATATAAGAAGCTTATCCAATCATAATTTACGGCTGAGGCCGGCCTTGTGTTCGGCGATTGCCTCATCGGCCAGGGCATCCAGCTTCCCGGCCTTGATGTCGGCCTCGATCTGGCGGTCCCATTCATCGGCCGTTAATTCGTCTAGCCAGTCGCGCAGCCGCATCCGGTCCTTCGCGGGCAGCGCCACAATCGCCTTTTCCAGTTCTTCAACACTCATGGGGGCAACTATAGCAAAAAAACGGGTGGGTTTGCACCCACCCGTTTTGCCGGAATCGCCTCAGTTCGGCAGCGCGAAGCTGTACACCATGTTCCCCGCTGTAATGGCGACGAACTGTTTGCCATCCACCGCGTAAGACATGGGCGAGGCGCTGATATTGCCCGGCATCTTGAAATTCCACAGCGCCTTGCCGGTCTTCTTGTCCAGCGCCATGAAGTTGCCTTCGGCGGTGGCGACAAAGACCACGCCGCCCCGTGTCGCCAGCACGCCGGCCGACAAATTGTTGCGGACCACGACATGCTTCCACAGCACCTTGCCAGTTGCCCCTTGCAGCGCCATCGTGCCTTGCACCGGCGGGGTTGGCGCCGGCGGCGGCGTGCCGGTGCCCCGGCCCAGATACTGGCTGCCGCGCTGATAAACTGCCGGCGCTGAGGCGACAAAGCCCTGGCTGTCGGTGAAGTTCAGATAGATGACCCCGTTGTCTTTGTCATAGGACGGCGCCTGGAAGTTGGTCGCGGCCACGGCGGGATAAACCGCCACGCCTTGCGCCGTCACTTCCGATTCCGGCTTGACGATGACGCGGCCATTGGCATCAAAGCCGTCCGTCCAGGTCACCTTCACGAAAGGCTTGCCGAAGATCAGCTTGCCGGTGACGCGGTCCAGCACATAGTACATGCCGTTGCGGTCGGCATGCAGCAGCGCCCGGCGTTTCTGACCGTTGATGGTGAGGTCAGCCAGGATATTGTCTTCGGTGGCATCCCAGTCATGCCCATCATTGGGCGTCATCTGGTAATACCATTTCAGCTTGCCGGTATCCGGATCAATCGCCAGCACGCAATCGGTATAAAGATTGTCGCCTTTGCGAATGTCGGGATTGTAGTCCGGGCCGGGATTGCCAATTGACCAATAAAGCGTGTTGAGCTCCGGATCGTACTGACCGGTCAGCCAGGTGGCACCGCCGCCATACTGCCAGGTATCGCGCGGCCAAGTGTTGCCGCCCGGTTCGTCGGGCTTGGGGATGGTATAGACGCGCCACAGCCGATTACCCGTGGCGGGATCATAGGCATCGAGCCAGCCGCGCACGCCCATCTCGCCGCCCGACATGCCCATGATAATCTTGCCCCTTACAGCCAGCGGTGCGCCGGTGAGCGTATAGCCATCCAGGGTTTCGGCCAGGTGTTTTTCCCACAACTCACGACCGGTGTGGGCGTCCAGCGCGATCAGATTGTTGTCCAGGGTACCGAAGAACACGCGGCCATCCAGCACGGCCACGCCTTTGTTGAAGGGATTAATCTCGCCAGGATTACGCACGTCCTGCGCGCGATGAAAGCGCCAGACTTGAATGCCGGTGCGGGCATCAATGGCATAGACGTCGCCGGGCGGACCCGACACATACATGACGCCGTCCACCACAACGGGTGTGGATTCCAGCGCTGAGTTGCCGGGCAGCGAGGCGGTCCAGCGCGCCTGCACGGTCTTCACATTTTTGGGCGTGATCTGCTTCAGCTCGCTGAAGTGATGGCCGTCATAACTGCCCCAATAGCTAGTCCAATTCTGTGGATTCTTCTGACCGGCGACCAGTTGGGCATCCGTCAGCACCGGAGCCGGATTAGCCTTGGCCGCTTCAGCCAGGTTGCGGGCCTTTTGCGCCGCCAGGAAAGCAACCAGATTGTCCACATCGGTGCTGGAAAGACTGGCAGCGATCTGCGGATTCGACAGCGGCACCGGCGCGGAAACATTGCGCACATTCTTTTTGTCCAGCATCAACAGCTTGCCGTCGCGCTGCTTCAAATGCAGGGTGAAAGTGTCCTCGGCGCGGATGATGCCATCCACGGTCTTGCCGTTGGCGAGCGTGGCGGTTGCGACCCGTGCCGCGGGCGCGGCGCCGCGGCCGCCGCGACCAGCTGCCGCCGGCCGATGCATGACGCCGTCGCGGATAGCGTTGACGGGACGTGCCCCTTCCGCCGAAAGGTCGGTGGCAAGGTCGGCGCCGCGGCCGTTCATCTCATGGCAACTGGTACAGTTGCCACTGCCGAAGAACAGGCTTTGGCCCGCTGCGGCGTTGCCGGTAGCCGCAACTTGCGCCGGCGGCGCCGGACGGGTGGAAAGCGACTTGATGTAACTTACCAAACGCCAGGTATTGTCGGTGGAAAGGCCGGAGAAATTGGGCATCTGGGTGCCCGCGATGCCGCCCCTGATCACCTGGAAGATCTCAAAATCGCCGTCGCCATGTTGCAGGTGGCCGGTGTTCAACGCCGGGCCTCGTCCACCTGTGCCTGCGGGCTCGTGGCAAGCAACGCAGGTGGAATTATAGACCGCCATGCCGGCCGCCACCGCGGCTGGATCGTTGGCGAAGGGATTGGTCGAGGTGTCGGCCTGCTGGGCATGCAGCCCGGCTGTGAGGCTGAGCGCCAGGGCGGTGAAGGAGAGGCTACGGACGATGGTAAGGCGCATGGTGTATTCCCCGACAGCAAATTCTTTGAATTGGACCGTAATTTGGCGCGGCGACGGGCTTTTCGTCTAGCCTAAAGGCCGGCCTTTTTCGCAGGAATCTCACCTATTGCAGACCAGTCCCGCTGCTGCCAGCCCCAGGCAATTGCCTGGTCATAATTGGCCTTGGCCAGATCGGCGGTAGGCATGGGGACCCCCAGCTGGTCAGCGGCCTCCCGGGCCAGGTTGATATCTTTCAGCCCCAGGCTAAGAGCAAAACCCGCTGGCTCATACTGGTGGTTCAGCACCATCAGGCCGTAATTTTTGAACACCGCGCCGGTAAAAAGCCGGCCGCTCAGCACTTCATGGAAAGCGGCGGGATCAACGCCGCCCTTGCGGAGCAGGGCGAAGGCTTCCCCGATAGACTGCATTTCGCTGGCAATCATGAAATTGCCGGCAATCTTGAACAGATTGGCTTTCTCTGCCGCTTCGCCTACCGGCACCGTGCGAGCGCTGATTGTGTCAAACACAGGCTGCATGGTTTTGAGGGCGGCGGCATCGCCCCCCGCCACGATCACCAGTTGGGCGCTGGCCGCCATGTCGGGGCGGCCGAACACGGGCGCTGAGAGATAGGAAAGACCTGCGGAGTGGTGCGCCGCCTGGAGTTCCCGCGCGAAAGCGCCGGAAATGGTCGCCATATTGATATGGATCAGACCCTTCTTCGCCTTGGCAAGTAGCGTTCCGTTAAACCCAAGGTCGCGCATCACCGCGTCATTGGACAGCATGGAGAAGACTGCCTCACCCTGTAACGCTTCCTCGGGTGTTCCCGCCGCACGCGCCCCCTTTGTCAGCAATTCGTGAAGGGGCTTGTGCGAGCGATTCCATACCGTGACGCGGTGACCGGCCTTTAAAAGGTTTTCGGCGATAGGGCCACCCATGCGTCCCAGGCCGATAAATCCGATCTGCATTGCTACTCCATCCCCAAAAGCACGAATCATCCAACAGCGGTGCGCCATCGCGGGCGAGCGCAGGACCAGGCGATTTACCCTTCGTTTACGAAAGTCACCACATTCTTGCCATGTTTCTTCTTTGTTCTGCTGGCGCAAGCCCTAGGGGGTGAGAGCTTTTGGGAATCTAGCCAAGCCCCTCAAAAATATGGACTTTCCGGTTGACCAAAAACAAAATCCCATGATATCCCATGCTGTCCCATAAGGCTGGAAAGCCTCGCCTAGCTGCCGCCGAGGTCCGGCTGCCTGGGCGGGACAAGGGGGTAGTCCGCGGCCATGACCGTTCCGGTCCAGCCATTTATAACGACCTTCCAAGGTTCGCTGGACGCCAAAGGCCGGGTCTGCATCCCTGCGGCCTATCGTACCATTCTTACCGCGCAAGGTACGCCGGGGGCCTATATCTGCCCCAGCTTCATTGATCCGGCGCTGGATAGTTTCGGTCAAAGCCTGCTGGACGAAACCGCGGCGCGTCTGGCGGCGCAGGACCCCTTTCTTTCTCCGTCCTTTGATGACGAAGCCACCACTCTTATCGCCCGTACCCATATCCTCGTACCGGACGAGAATGGTCGCGTCGTCCTGCCGGCGGCGCTGATCGAACATGCGGGCCTCAAGGACAAGGTGCTGTTCGCGGGCAAGGTGAAGAAATTCCAGATCTGGGAAGCCGAGCGCTATGCGGCGCTGGAAGCCGAAGCGGTGGCGCGCATGCGTGCCCGCTATGCGGAGGGCCGTTCATGAACGGCCATACTCCTGTGATGCTGGACGAAGTGCGGGAAGCGCTCCACCCTCATGACGGCGCCCGTTATGTTGACGGCACCTTTGGTGGCGGCGGCTACAGCACCGCCATTCTGGAGGCGGCCGATTGCACTGTGCTGGGCATTGACCGGGATCCCACCGCCATCGCGCGCGGTCAGGACCTGGTCAAACGTTTCGGTGGCCGCCTCACCCTGGTGGAAGGCGAGTTCAGCCGCATGAAGGAATTTGTTTCCGCAACCGACGGGATTGTACTGGATCTCGGTGTTTCCTCCTTCCAGTTCGACCAGCCGGAACGAGGTTTTTCCTTCCGTGAGGATGGGCCCTTGGACATGCGCATGTCGCTCTCAGGCATAAGCGCGGCCGACTTCGTCAACAGCGCCGAGCCGGCGGATCTTATTCGCGTGATCGCCCAGTATGGCGAGGAAAAGAACGCCAAACGCATTGTCCGCGCCATCATTGCGGCGCGGCCGATCAGCAGTACGGTTGAACTCGCCGCCATCGTCTCACAGGCGCAAGGACCAGCAGCGCTGCGTCACCCCATTCATCCCGCCACGCGCACTTTCCAGGCCCTGCGCATTTACGTGAATGACGAGCTTGGTGAATTGACCCGCGGTCTGGACGCGGCGCTGGATATTCTCAATCCCCATGGCCGGTTGGTGGTGGTCTCGTTTCACAGTCTGGAAGACCGCATCGTCAAGCAATTCCTCAGCCGCCGCTCCAGCGCCGCGCCGCGCGCATCGCGCCATGCGCCGCAGCAAGCGGCTTCAAAGCCGCTCTTCAAGCTCGTTACCACCAAGGCGCGCCAGCCCGGCGCGGCTGAAATCGAACGCAACCCCCGCGCTCGCTCCGCCCGGCTGCGCGCGGCCGAGAAACTGGCGGCATAGGAGATCCCATGATCCGTGCGCTCAATCTGTTCTGTGTTGCCTTGATGGGCCTTGCCATTCTCGGTCTCTATCACATCTCGGAAAAAACCCGGGTGGCGCGAATGGAATTGAGCAAAACACGGGCTGAAATTGGCGCTCAGAAGGGCGCCATCGCGGTTTTGGAAACCGAATGGCAGCATGTCGCCAATGCCGAACGGGTACAGCTTCTGGCTATGGCGCATGGCATCAATGATGCCGCTTCGGCGCAGCTTTCCTCCTTTGAACAGATGCCGCGCCGTGCCGATGAGGCGCCCTTGAATGGCAGCCCGGTCCACAACATCAATGTCGAAATTCCAGCGCCCGCCGGAACCCAGCAATAAATGATGGAAGCTCCCACCGTCTTCCAACGGCGCATCGTCATCGGGGCGGGAGTCTGTGTTGCGGCCTTCGTCTTGGTTGCGATCCGCCTGGTTGATGTGACCTTGATCAAGGTTGGCGGCGGCGAGTCCGTTTCCGGCCCCGCAGTGATCGCTCGCGCCGATCTCACCGACCGTAACGGCGAATTGCTGGCGCGCGATCTGCCGGTGAAGGACCTTTATGCCCGCCCGCACGAGTTCTGGGACAAGCCGCAGGCGGCTCACGATCTTGCCGCCGCTACGGGCGCCGACGAGGATCGCCTGCTGGCAGGGTTCAACAATGCCAGGCATCCTTATGTCCTGATCGCACGGCGCATCACCCCGGGTGCCGAAGCCAAGGTGATGCATCTCGGTTTGCCCGGATTGGAGTTCGAACCTGCGTCCAAACGCTATTACCCTGATGGCCGTATCGCAGCGCAGCTGCTGGGCGTCACCGATCCCGACAATAATGGTGTTTCGGGCCTGGAAATGGGGCTGCAGGACAGGCTGCGCGATGCGGCCGCCCGGGGCGATGGCGCTGTCGCCACCTCCATTGACTCACGGGTGCAATATATTCTGGCGCACGAAGTGGCGGAAGCACGCAAGACCTTCAGCGCCCACGCCGCCGGCGGCATCGTGATGGATGTGAAGACCGGCGAGATTCTCGCCATGACCTCCCAGCCAGATTTTGATCCCAATCAGCGTAAGCTGGAAGACGGCGACTCCACCCGCAATATTATCGCCCAGGATGTCTATGAACTGGGCTCGATCTTCAAGATTTTCTCCTTCACCCTCGCCTTCGAGGACCATACGCTCAAAAGCCTGGATGAGGTGTTCAAGATCGGCCAGGGCTTGCAGATCGGCAAATATACCATTCATGAGGCTGAACGCATGCCCGCTACCCTGGCGGCGCGCGACATCCTGGCCCAATCCTCCAACATCGGCACCAGCCAGATCGCGCTGCGCTCGGGAGGCGCTCGTCAGCGGGAGTTTCTTTCCAGCCTTGGCCTGTTGAAACCCCTCAAGACGGTATTGCCGGAAACGGCGCGCCCGCTCTATCCAGGAGCCAATTGGGGGATGATCGAAACCGCCACCGTCAGTTTCGGCCACGGCATTTCCGTGTCGCCGCTCAGCTTCGTCGCTGCCGCTGCCAGTGTGATCAATGGCGGCCGCCAGATTACGCCCACCTTCATTCGCCAGCCCGCGGGAACCGATAATCGCAGTGTTCAGGTCATCAAGCCGGAAACCAGCGCGCAGATGCGCGATCTGCTGCGCTACGTCGTGACCAACGGTACCGGGCGCAAAGCCGACATTCCTGGCTATGACGTGGGCGGCAAAACCGGCTCGGCGCAAGTGCCCGGCCCCAATGGTCATTATCTAGCCCACGCGTTGCGCACGTCTTTTTTTGCTGCCTTTCCGGTGCACAATCCTCGCTATGTCGTTTTCGTGCTGATGGACCAGCCTCACGGCACCAAGGAAACCGGCGGGTTTGCCCTCGCTGCTTATACGGCGGTGCCGGCGGCGGCGCATGTCATTGCCCGCATCGCACCTCTCCTTGGGGTTCCCAATGCGCCGGAGCCCGCCAAGGAAGCTGCCAAGCCGGCGCCGGTTGAAGCAGGCCCGACCCAGGTTGCACCCACGCAGGTGGCCTACGGGCGCTCGTTATGACGCCACAATCCCCCGTTACATTGACGGCAATGGTGCAGAAATTCTCCGGCCTGACCAGCGACAGCCGCCAGGTCGCGCCGGGTTATCTCTTTGCCGCTCTGCCGGGGACAAAAACTGACGGCGCCCGTTTTGTGAAGGACGCGATAGCCAGGGGCGCCATCGCGGTATTGGGGCCGAAAGGCATTGAAGCGCAAGTGCGGGCGGCCGGAGCCGTTTTCATTCCCGCCGACAATCCTCGGGCCGAGTTGGCCCGCTTCGCCGCGGCTTTCTATTCTGCTCAGCCTGAAGTGATCGCTGCCGTTACCGGCACCAAGGGCAAAAGCTCTATCGTCGCCTTCCTGCGCGAAATCTGGATCGCCGGTGGTTATAATGCCGCCAGCCTGGGGACGGTGGGCGTCGTGGGACCTTCAGGCAGCATCTCCTTGTCTCACACCACGCCCGATCCGGTGGAAATTCATGGGCTCTTGGCGCAGCTAGCCGGCGAAGGCGTTGATCATCTCGCCATCGAGGCTTCCAGCCATGGCCTGGACCAGCATCGGTTGGATGGCGTGCGCATTCGGGCAGTAGGCTTCACCAACATCACTCGCGACCATATGGACTACCACCCCAGCTTCGATCACTATCTCGCCGCCAAGCTAAGGCTGTTCGGCGAGGTGGTGCAGGATGGCGGCATTGCCGTGGTCAATGCCGACGCCGAACATAGTGACCGGTTCATTGCAGTCGCGCAGGCCCGCAACCTGACGCTCATGACGGTGGGCGAACGGGGTGAGACCGTCCGCCTGGTGTCGCGTGAAAGCCTGGGCGACTACCAGAAGCTACAGATCGCCTATGCTGATAAGATATACGACTTGGTCCTGCCGCTGGCAGGCGCCTTTCAGGTTTCAAATGCTCTGGTCGCCGCCGCGCTTGCCATCGGTCTGGGCGAGGAGGCAGGCAAAACCTTCGCGGCGCTGGAAAAATTGAAAGGTGCACCGGGGCGCATGGAGCGGGTGGCTTTCGCCGCCAATGGCGCATCCATTTATGTGGATTACGCTCACACTCCCGATTCGCTGGAAAAGGTGTTGGAGGCGCTTCGCGCCCACGCAACAGGCCGGCTGCATCTGGTGTTCGGTTGCGGCGGCGATCGCGACAAGGGCAAGCGGCCCCTGATGGGCGCCATTGCTGCCCGCGGGGCGGACCATGTCATCATCACTGATGACAATCCCCGCAACGAAAATGCGGCCGCCATTCGCCGCGAAATTCTTGCCGCCGCCCCGGGCGCGCATGAAATTGCCGACCGCCGTGTGGCCATTCAGACGGCGGTGGGCGCTCTTGATACCGGTGACGTGCTGGTGATCGCCGGAAAAGGTCATGAGACCGGGCAATATGTGCAGGGTCAGGTGTTTGCTTTTTCCGACAGGGCCGAAGCAATTAACGCCGCCCTGATGATCGGCGGATGCGCTGCATGAGCTTGTGGAGCAGCGCCGAGGCTGAAGCTGCCACCTTGGGCATCGCCAGCGCACCCTTTGCGGTGAACGGCCTTTCTATTGATACCCGTACCCTGAAGCCTGGCGACCTTTTCGTGGCCCTGAAAGGGGAAGCCCGCGACGGCCACGACTTCATCCAGGCGGCGTTCGCAGCGAAGGCGGGCGCGGCACTGGTGCATCGCGCGGTGGAAGCAAGCGGCGCCTTGCTGACGGTGGCCCATACCCAGCGCGGCCTGGAAGATCTGGCGCGTGCAGCCCGCGCCCGCGCCCGCGGCAAGATTATCGCGGTTACCGGCAGTGCCGGTAAGACCACCACCAAGGAAATTCTGCGCCTCTGTTTTGATGCGCTTGGTTCCACCCATGTCTCGGCGGCCTCCTACAACAATCACTGGGGGGTGCCCTTGTCGCTGGCGGCCCTTCCGCCAGGCACGGATTATGGCGTTTTTGAAGTGGGGATGAATCATTTCGGCGAGATCAGGTCCTTGGTCGGGATGGTCCGGCCGCACATCGCCCTGATCACCACCATAGCCTCTGCGCATCTGGAGTTTTTCGGCAGCGAAGAGGCGATCGCGGATGCCAAGTCGGAAATCTTTGAGGGTCTGGAGCCTGGCGGTGCCGCGCTTATTCCCGCCGACAATCCCCATGCCGGACGCCTAACCGCCCGCGCGCGCCAGGCAAGAGTTTCCACCTTGGCGCGCTTTGGACGCGACGCCGGCAACGAAGCGCAGCTGGTGGCACATGAGGCGGATGGCGAAGGCATGCGTCTAAAGGCCAACATCTTTGGCACGCGCGTGGACACGAAAGTGGGCGCGCCCGGCGCCCACATTGCCGCCAATGCTGTGGCGGCCCTGGGCGCAGTGGCACTGGCAGGCGGTGATGTACTGAACGCGGCGGCGGCGCTGAAAGCGTTTGCCGCCCTGAAGGGCCGCGGCGAACGATTCACCAGCAAGGGGATTTTCATTATTGACGAAAGCTACAACGCCAACCCCGCCTCGATGGCGGCGGCGTTGGCGATGCTGAAAACCGCGCCGGGACGGCGCATCGCGATATTGGGCGACATGCTGGAAATGGGCGAAGGCAGCCTTGCCCATCATGCCGCGCTTGCCATGCCGATCGCCGAGGCCGATGTTGATCTGGTTTTCGCCGCCGGCCCGCAGATGAAAGCACTTTACGATGTGCTCCCATCTCCGCGCCGCGGCGCCTGGGCGGAAAATTCTGCCGAACTCAAACCCCGTGTTCTTGCAGCGCTGGCGGCGGGCGACACCGTATTGGTGAAAGGTTCCAACGGTTCACGCATGTCGCTCATTATCGAAGCCTTAAAGGTCTAGCCGATGCTTTCTTATCTGGCGCTCCTCACCCACACTGACCAGCTCGCCTTCTTCCGGTTGTTTGGCTACCTCACCTTTCGCGCCATTGCGGCGGTGGTCACGGCGCTGGTGATTGCCTTTTGGATCAACCCCCTGCTGATCCGCTGGCTGAAAGTGAAGCAGGGCAAGGGCCAGCCGATTCGCAAGGAGGGACCGCAGCGCCACATTCTTGAAAAGGCCGGCACGCCGACGATGGGTGGGATTTTGATCCTGATCCCGTGGATTTTATCCACCCTGCTGTGGGCCAGCCTCACCAACCGCTATGTCTGGATCGTGCTGCTGGTGACCTTGGCTTTCGGCCTGCTGGGGTTTCTGGACGATTATTATAAGGTGTCGAAGCGCACCGCCGACGGCCTTTCCGGGCGCGCGCGCCTGCTGATCGAATTTGCCGTTGCCGGTGTTGCCACCTTCCTGGTGATGCAACTGGAATCGCCCGACCTTTCCGGAATGCTGGCCGTTCCGTTCCTCAAAACAGCACTGCTTCCCTTCGGCTTCTTTTTTATTCTTGTGGGAGCCTGTACCATTGCCGGCGCCGCCAATGCGGTAAATTTTACTGACGGGCTGGATGGCCTGGCGATTGTGCCGGTTATGATCGCTGCCGCCGCCTTCATTCTGATCGTTTATCTGGTCGGCAACGAGAAATTCGCCGCCTATCTTCAACTGCCTTACGTCTTTGGCTCGGGCGAGTTAGCTGTGTTCCTGGCAGCGCTGGTGGGAGCGGGGCTCGGCTTTCTTTGGTACAACGCCCCGCCCGCCATGATCTTCATGGGTGATACTGGGTCACTATCGCTGGGCGGGGCACTGGGTGCGGTAGCAGTCGTGGCCAAACACGAGGTCGTGCTTTTTATCGTCGGCGGACTGTTTGTGCTGGAAACGGTGTCGGTGATTGTGCAGGTGATCTCTTTCAAGCTGACCGGCAAGCGGGTTTTTCGCATGGCGCCCATTCACCACCATTACGAGCAACTGGGCTGGAATGAATCCACCATCGTCATCCGTTTCTGGATTGTGGCCGTGATGCTGGCCCTGCTGGGTCTGGCCACCCTGAAAATCAGGTAGCCAGCGGATGATTATTTCTCATGCCTTTGCCGGAAAGAAAGTCGCGGTGTTCGGGCTCGCGCGTACCGGACTTTCCGCCATAGCCTCGCTGGCCGCGGGTGGAGCCGAAGTCATTGCCTGGGACGACAATTCCGCCGCCCGTGATCTGGGCGGCCAGGCCGGTGCGCAAATCCTGCCCTGGCGCGAATGGGCTTGGACGGCAATTGCCGCTTTGGTGCTGTCACCGGGCGTGCCGCTGACCCATCCGCGGCCACACGAAGTGGTACAACACGCCAGGCGTGCCGGAGTGCCGGTAATCGGAGATGTCGAGCTATTTGCGCGCGAGATTCGTCCTGATCCTTCGCAAAAGGGTCGTGCGCCGGTAATCGCCATCACCGGCACCAATGGCAAGTCCACCACCACGGCGCTGATCGGGCACATCCTGCAAGCCAACGGCTTTGATGTCCAGGTGGGCGGCAATATCGGCAAGGCAGTGCTGGACCTCAACCCGCCCGCCGCACGTACTATCTATGTCATCGAAATGTCCACCTTCCAGATTGACCTTGCGCCCGGCCTTCACCCTGATGTCGGTATTCTTTCTAACCTCTCACCGGACCATCTCGACCGTCATGGCAGCATGGAAAACTATGCAGCTATCAAGGCACGGTTGATGAAGGCGGTACCGAAGGATGGTCAGACTGCCATCAGCGTTGATGACGATCACAGCAGCGCAATCTTTACCTCTCTGGCAGGAACCAGCACGACGCCCGTGTCCGTCGGCAAGGTACTGGGGCGCGGCATCTTCGTGGCGGATGGAGTGTTATATGACGCCCAAAGCGCCGCCGCCGTGCGCGTGCTGGCCCTGAATGAGGCAAAGGCACTTCCCGGCGTCCATAATTGGCAGAATGCAGCGCTCGCCTATGCTGCCACCAAGGTTTTTGTGAAGGATCCGCGCGCCATTGCCGCCGCCATCGTCTCCTTTCCTGGCTTGGCTCATCGCATGGAATCCGTGGGCGCCATCGGCAAGGTGCGCTTCATCAACGACTCCAAGGCCACCAATGCCGACGCTGCCGCCAAGGCTCTTTCGGTCTATCCCGACATTTTCTGGATCGCCGGCGGCAAACCCAAAGAAGGCGGCATTGTGACCCTGGTACCCTGGTTCGGGCGCGTGCGCCGCGCCTATCTAATCGGGGAGGCGGCCCACGATTTCGCCCGCACCCTGGATGGCAAGGCCTCCTATGTGCAAGCTGAAACGCTGGATCGAGCGGTGGAGCTGGCCGCAACCGATGCCCAGGCCTGCTCTGCACCTGCGCCGGTGGTGCTGTTGTCGCCGGCATGTGCCTCCTATGACCAATTCAAGGATTTCGAGCAGCGCGGTGATGTGTTCCGCACCGCCGTGGCGAAACTGCAAACTCTCAAGGTGACGGCATGAACCGGGCAGATCGCAGCGGCTTCGCCGCCTGGTGGTTCACCATTGATCGCACCGCCTTCTTGCTGGTGCTGGCGCTGATTGCCATCGGCCTGATGCTGGCTTTCGCCGCCAGCCCCGCCATTACGGGTGGCCCGTTAACGGCGGGTGATTTCCGCTATGCCGCCCGCCAGCTCACTTTCACCGCCATTGCCGCCACCATTCTGGTTGGCACATCTCTGTTGTCGCTGCGGCAAATAAAAATAATTGCCGCCATCGCCTTTGCCGGCGCCCTGGTGGGTTCATTCTTGGTCTTATTCGTGGGTGTGGATGTGCTTGGTGCCAGGCGCGAGCTGGATTTTGGGCCCGTATCACTGCAGCCATCGGAGTTCTTGAAGCCAGGCTTCGCCATTCTCGCCGCTGCCATCCTGTCGGATCGCGAAAAGTTACCGTTACCCAAGCCGGTATTCACCTTTCTGATCCTGGCGCCGGCGCTGGCAATTCTTCTTAAGCAGCCCGATGTCGGACAGACCGGGCTCTTGCTCTCGCTTTGGGGGGCGATGCTTTTCTTTTGGGGCATGTCCTTTGTCTGGGTCGGCGCCGGGCTCGGGGCGGTGAGCGTGCTCGGTTTTGC
>JAFAVT010000045.1 GCA_019242275.1 Alphaproteobacteria bacterium | reverse complement strand
GGAGAATATCGCGCCCAAGGGCGCCTTTCTCTATGAACTGGCCTCACGCAACTGGATCAATGCCTATGACGACACCGAGGCCAAGCTGACGGAAGTGGCCAAGGGCCTGGCGCGGCTGGTCAAGAGCGGCGCCAGGGATGAAAGCGTGTTGCCCTTCGAGCGTGTCGCAGCAAAGCCGGACGGCGTTTTTGTTGCCGTGCTGCCGTTTGAAAATCTGTCCTCGGACAGAGAACAGGAATTCTTCTCGGACGGGATGACGCAGGAAATCACCGCGGCGCTGGCGAAAGTGCCGGGTCTGAAAGTGATCGCGCGAAGCTCGGCCTTTCAGTTCAAGGGGCAGGCCCGTGATCTGCACGCCATCGGCCGGGCGCTTGGCGCCGGCTATCTGGTCGAGGGTTCGGTGCGCAAGGCGGGTGATCAGGTTCGCATTACCGCCCAACTGGTCAGGAGCGACGACGCCACCAGTCTGTGGGCCGAGAGTTACAATCGCCAGCTCACCAATATCTTCGCGGTGCAGGAAGAAATCGCCCAGGCGATTGTAGGCGCCTTGCATGTGCCGCTCGGCTTGCAAGGCGGCCAAAGGCTGGTTTCCAACCGCACCGGCAATCTGGAGGCCTATCAGCACTATCTGCGCGCCCGGGCGCTGATGAACGGCCTGTACTTTGACGAGGCGCGCAAAATTCTGGAGGCGGTGGTCGTCAGCGATCCGGGATTTGCGCCGGCCTGGGCGCAATTGGCGATCGCCTATGCCCTGCTGCCGACCTTTACGCCCGTGATCCGCAGCGGCCCGGTGGAAGAGGCGCGCCGCCTGATCGAGGCTGAATGGCCCAAGGCGGAAAAGGCGGCGCGGGAGGCGATTCGGCTCGATCCCCGGCTTTCCATTGGGCACATGGCGCTGGCCTTCACCCTGGTGCAGCGGGCAAATTATGTTGCGGCCGATGACGAATGCCGGACGGCGCTGTCGCTTGATGGCGGCGATCCGGCCCTGCTGCACATCCATGGCATGCTGCTGGGTGCCACCGGCCATCTCGCCGAAGCCCGGCGCAAACGGGAAGAGTTGCGGCGGCTGGAGCCTTTCATTCCCATCTATAATTCCGTCAGCGCCACGATTTTAAGAACCGGCGGCGACAACAAGGCGGCGCTGCCCATGCTGGAAGCGGCACGCCAGCCCGGCGCCGTGGGCACATTGTGGACCAATGCGCCGCTGGCCCAGACCTATGCCGCCATGGGCCGCTTTGAGGAGGCCGCCGACACCATTCTGGCCATCCAGGAAAGTCCTTTCATACGTCGGCAGGTGCTTGAACAGGCCGCCGGCATGTTGCGTCAGGCGCCGGGCAAATTGGCCGGCGCTGAAACCGGTCCCTTTCTGGATGAGTGGCTGAGCTGGATTTATCTGTATGCCGGCGCGCCTGAGCGAGCCCTGGAAGGCGAAGAGCGCCGCGTCCAGATCGGGCTGATTGATTTCTTTTATAATGTCTGGCTGCCGGAATATGCGGCTGTGCGCAAGACCGAACGCTTCAAGGCGCTGATGCGCGCTACCGGCGTTGTCGCTTATTGGAAGGCGCGGGGCTGGCCCGATCTTTGCCGGCTTGAAGGCGATGATGATTTTGTCTGCCGGTAGCAACCGCCATTCGCGAACGGTGCCATGATCCGAACAATGTGCAAGCTGCTTCTGGGCGCTGTCTTCGCCGTTCCGCTTTTTATTGGGGCGGTGCTGGGGCTTCTTTTCCTGGAGCATCATCGCAGCGTTGCCCTGCCCCGCCTGGCCGGCCCCTATGCGGTTGGCCGCCTGACCGGCCTGGTGGAAGACAAAGGCGAAAGGCAACTGCTGTCACCCAATCCCGACGCACCAAGACAGGCCCTGGTCTGGGTCTGGTATCCCGCGGAGGTTTCTGCATCCGCCCGGCGCTGCGATTATCTTCCGGCAAACTGGCGCCGGGTGCTGAACCAGACCCGCGGCCCCTTCAACCGCTACATTCTTTCGGTTGACCTGGCGAACATCGAGGCGCAGAGCCTTTGTGGCGCCGCCCTATCCAACCGACAGCAAAGCTATCCGCTGGTTTTGTTGCGCGCCGGCTCATCGGCCCTGATTTCGCAATACACCGCGCTGGCGGAAAATCTGGCCAGTCACGGTTATATCGTTCTGGGATTTGACGCGCCCTATCGCAGTGAAGTGGTGGTGTTCCCCGATGGCCATTTCATAAAAAGACTGCCGGCCAATGATGCCGAGACTTTAAGCGGCGACAAACAGCTTGCGCTGGGACGCACGCTGGTCGCGGCCTGGGCGGCGGACACGGCGTGGGTTTTGGACAGACTGGCCGCAACCGCATCATTTGCCGGCCTGCGCGATCACATTGACTGGGCAAGGATCGCCATGGTGGGCCATTCGCTGGGCGGCGCCACGGCGGCGCAGTTCTGCCGTGATGATGCCCGCTGCAAGGCGGGGGTGGATATAGACGGGGTGGTCATCACCGAGGTTGCGCGGCAGGGCATGAACAAGCCGTTCTTGATTCTTCTGGGCGGCCATGAAGGCGAGGATGGCGAGGAGGCGCGCCGCATCATGGCCGAGCTTCACGGGCTTTATGGCCGGCTTGCCGCCGATACGCGATTGTGGGCCACCATAGATGGCGCCAACCATTTCAATTTCAGCGATATCGGCTTTCTGAAAAGCCGGGGCGCGCAGCAAGTGCTGCAATTGCTGGGACTGATGAAGATGGACATCAACCGCCAGGCCGAACTCACGGCCTTGTATGTGCGCACTTTCCTGGATGTGCATCTGAAAGGCGCGCCGGCGGCAGCGCTGCAAAAACTGCCGCGGGACTGATCATTTTATCGGTATGCTGTGCCGGCGTCCTTCGCGGCGGCGGATCACATCAAAAGGCGCTCTTGCGGGTCTTGAGGTCGGCGGCAATTTCGGCCTGCACGTCTTTCAGGGTGCGGCCTTCTTTCGGCGCGACGCCGAAGAGCGAGGCGATGGCAAGGGCGCCGGCGCATGCTGGGATGCCACAAGCCTCCTTTGTCCGCGAGAGACCGCTAGCAGACAAGGAAGTTGCGGGGGAAGGGGGCAATGCGCCGGCGCCCGGCCGGCCCAGGCCCAGATCGGGTTCGTGTGGCGTCAACAGGGACACGACACCGATCGCAATAAGGGCCCGGAAAATCATCAGCAGGATTCCGTTGTGACGCGAGAAGCATTGCCCGCGCCGCTTTGCCGCCGCCTGAACCCAGTCGTTAAAATTGCGCGCAACGGCCGCGCGGGCGCCAGTTCCGCGCGCTAACCAAAATGGGGTGCTGCGGCCGCTGCCGATGTTCGATTCAACATCGCCGCGTGATTGATTCATCTCTGCTGAAAATTTTATGCAATTTGCGCCCAAGGGCGCTTTTGTGCCATGCCGGGTCAAAATCCTGCGGCAGGTCGCTGGAACCTGGACGCGATAAGCGCTTAGCGAGCCTGACCAAAGTTTAATGGGGCCGAAACCGCCGGAAAGCGGGGCTTTTTGAAAAGCCAGAGAAGCGGCCGCCGTCTTTCGGACGCGGAGGCGCGTTCCGCCTTACGGGCACCCGCAAAGGAGACCGTTATGCTCTCAGGTTCAAAATCCCTGTTCTTAGGTTCCGCCATTCTGCTGGCCGCCGGGACTCTCGCACCCGCGCTTGCTGCCGAAAATCCGAAGCAGGAACACATCGAGCGTCAGACCTTCAACGCCAAGGAAGCGCAAGAGCGCAAAGCCTTCGACGCCAAGGAGGCCCAGGAACGCTCTGCCTTTAACGGCACGCCGGCCCAGCGCCGCCTTTTCAACAAGGAAGAGCGCAGCGAGCGCAAGGCTTTTAACAAGGAAGAGAAGACCGAGCGCAAAAGCTTCAAGTTCGGCGAAAAGCATGAAGGCAGTGCGGCTGACCGCGATTGAGCGTTGAAAAGAGAGGCGAGGGAAAACCCTCGCCTCTTGCCTATAAGGTACTTAGCGCTTTTGGGTTGGTTTCGATCGCTACCCTCATGCTTCGATCCGCCTTCGCTTAGGCTATGGCGGACGCATGAGAATGAATGACCCGCCATAGCCTTGGCGGCGGCGGGCAAGCTCAGCATGAGGGAGGCTCAGGGCGAGGAAATGTTCCCGGCCTCGCGGCTTCGCCGCGTCCTTACGCTGTCGCTAGGACCGTTCGGGCGGATAAAAGGTCCACTGGACCTTTTATTTTTCCGCCCTCACCCAGCGCAGGATCAGCCAGGCCGCGATCACACCATAGATCAAAAGGCCGAACGCCCCTTCGCCGTTGAAAATCCGGTATTGGCCGTCAAACAGGCCGGGCTGGTGGCCACCCGTTCCTGAATAGATAACCTTGCGAAATACCGGATTGGCTAGCGGTTTGGCCAAGCAATATTATAAGATATATCTTCTTTTTTAGCAATAAATTATAAGACATGTATTATTGACATCACTCTTGATAAGAAGATATATCATATTAAATGAGCAACTCCGACACGCAACTCGACCGGCGCTTTGCGCAAATGCGGCCCTGGATGGCTTTGACCGCCCGCCCATCCCGGGGCTGGGTGCGGGCCATCCGTGATGCCCTGGGGATGACAACAGGACAGATGGCAAAGCGGATGGGCGTC
>JAFAVT010000148.1 GCA_019242275.1 Alphaproteobacteria bacterium | reverse complement strand
TGCTTGGCGACCATATCCAGTTCGCGCGTTACCTGCTGCTGGCAAAGCGGGCTGGGGCAAAGATTATTTTTTCCCCCCGCGACAGCCTGAAACGATTGTTCACCAACCAAGAGCTGGCTGACGAAGTCCTGCCCTGGAAAACAGCCCCCGACACGTTCGATCTACATTTGCCGCTGGCCAGCATGCCGCTGGCTTTCGGAACGCGGCTGGAAACCATTCCGGCGGAGGTGCCCTATCTGCGGGCCGAGCCGGCATTGGTGGAAAAATGGCGTGCCCGCATCGGCAGTGAGGGCTTCAAGGTTGGCCTATGCTGGGCTGGCGCCTTCGATCCGGTCCAGGGATTGGACCGCTCATTCCCGCTGAGCGCCTGTGCGGCTCTTGCTACCTTGCCAAGCGTGCGCCTGATCAGTCTGCAGAAACAGGACGGCCTGGAACAATTGGCACAGTTGCCCGCGGACATGACAGTCGAAACACTGGGCAAGGATTTCGATGCCGGAACCGATGCATTGGTTGACGCGGCCGCGGTAATGGCGTCGCTAGACCTGGTTATCAGTTGCGACACCTCGATAGCGCATCTGGCGGGCGCACTGGCCCGCCCGGTATGGACAGCGTTGAAGCGCCATCCGGAATGGCGGTGGCGCGAGGCGGGCGAGACTTCGCCTTGGTATCCGACCATGACCCTGTTCCGGCAAAAAGACGCGGGCAACTGGGAGCCGGTCTTCGCCGCTATGCGCGACCGCCTGGCCGCGCAATTGAGCAAGGCGTGACCACCAGCTTCATCGCCGGCGACTGGGGCACTAGTCGGCTCAGATTGTTCCTGTGTGGTGGCGCCACGGTGATGGACCGGCGCGAGGGCCCGGGGATCGCCGAAGCCGGCGGCCATGCAGCAGAGATTTTCGCCGGCCTTACGGCAGACTGGGATATTTCTCTACCTGCCGTTCTGAGCGGCATGGTCGGTTCCACTATCGGCTGGCGCGAGGCGCCCTACTGTCCTTGCCCAGCCCTGCCGGAGGCTATCGCGCAAGGGGCACTGCGCTTTGCCTTTGAAGGGCGACAGATCGCCATCGTTCCCGGGCTTTCCTGCACCAACGCCAGCGGGTTCTTCGACGCCATGCGGGGGGAGGAAACCCAGCTTCTGGGGGCGTTGCGGCTTCGCGGCGAAATGGCACGGGGGCGCCATCTCTTCTGCCTGCCCGGCACACACGCCAAATGGGCCCTGGTGGAAGACGGCACGGTGGTGCGCTTCCAGACCGCGCTCTCGGGAGAGTTATTTGCCCTTCTGGCGCAGCATAGTGTGCTGGCGCGCGGCGCAAGCACGGCCGATCAGGTCCATCCGTCGTTCGCCAAGGGTATTGCGGCCGCAGGGAATGAAGCGGAGCTGCTGTATCTTTTGTTCAGTACCCGCAGCCGCCAACTGAATGGAGAGATCGCACAAGAAGAGGCGGCCTCCTACCTTTCCGGTCTGATTGTGGGCAGGGAGGTTGTATCGGCCTTGCGTCTGTTTGCAGCGGACGGTCCGGTGGTGCTGGTATGCACGCCGGCCCTGGCGAGACTGTATCAAACGGTCCTGGCTGCGCACGACCGCGCCGTCCTTGCGCTGGACGGCGACGAAGCTGTGCTGGCCGGATTGACCTTTCTCCACACCAAACTGTTCGGATAAACGCGATGACCGATGTCCTTGCCCAGCTTCCGCTTGTCGCCATCCTGCGCGGCGTCACCCCGGCGCGGGTGGAAAAAGTAGCCGCGACGATCTTTTCCGCCGGTATCCGCACCATTGAAGTGCCGCTGAATTCTCCCGAACCTTTCAAGAGCATTGCCATCTTGACGCGCGCCTTCGGCATGCAGGGGCTGACCGGGGCGGGCACCGTCACTACCACTGAGGAAGTGGACCGCGTCGCTGATGCCGGCGGACGCTTGGCGGTGTCACCCCACACCGATGCCGCCGTTATTCGCCGCGCGGTGGAAAAAGGGTTATTGCCGATGCCCGGCATCATGACTCCGAGCGAGGCCTACACCGCCTTCCATGCCGGCGCGCGGGACTTGAAGCTCTTTCCGGCCACCAGCCTTGGTACCAACCATCTCAAGGCGTTGCTGGTGATCCTGCCGCCGGCCGTCAAAATCTATGCCGTAGGCGGGGTCAGCCCGGCGAACATGAAGGAATGGCGAGCGGCCGGTGCTGCGGGTTTTGGACTGGGCAGCGACCTTTTCAAGCCCGAGTATGACGATGCCGAGATTGCGCGGAGGGCCAAGGCCGCCGTTGCGGCCTTCCACGCGGCAGCGGGATGAGAAAAGAGCCCGGCTTTAACCAGGCTCTTTCTTGGGAGATCGTTTGCTTAGATGATCAGAAGGTGACCCAGACGCCACCCTTCCAGTAACCGCGGCCGCGATTGTATTCGCGGAAATGGCGGTCCGAACCCCAAGTCTGGTGGAAATACCAGTCGTCCGGATGGAAGGTGAAGCCGACGCCGGGATAGTGATAACGACTCTCGGTATGCCAGCAATCGCCTTCGCGGTTGCAGACCACATAGGCCGAAGCGCCGACGGTGGAGAGAACAAGGGAAGCAACGGCCCCCAAGGCCGGCAGGATAATGGATTTGAAGCGCATGGAAGGCTCCTAGCAGGTCACAGCCGGACAACGCGCCGCCGCCGCTCCCCGTGCCCAAAAAGGCGCTTAAATCTGCGTCAGGATTCGGACAGGCAATTACCAGTTGGTAAAGCTGCCATCCGGGCGATGGTTCATCTGAATGGGCATGAACCGGGTCGTCCATTCGCCCACCATTTTCAGCGGCTTGGTATCCAGAGTCACGCCCAAGCCGGGCCGGTCATTGGGCCAGAGCTTGCCGTCATGGAAGTCATAGGCCTGCGGCAAATGCGGCCAGGCCCGGCGGCCCGCTCCCGTCATCTCCATCAGCGCCGGCACGGACGTGGCAGTGAGGCAATGAACCAGCGAAGCCTCGCCGATCGGGCCGGTGAAATGGGGAATCATGCCGCAGAGATGGGTTTCCGCCAGGGCGCAGATCTTCATGTATTCGGTGATGCCGCCGACATTGGGCGAGGTGCAACGAGCATAATCAATCAGATTGTTCTCGATCAGGGTGGCGATATCCCATTTGGCGCCATATTCCTCGCCCACCGCCAGAGGCACATGGGTGCGGGGGCGGATGGTGCGATAGACCTCGGTGTTTTCTGTCCGCACCAGATCTTCCGCAAAATAGGGCTTGTAAGGCTGGATCAGGTCGCAAAGGGTGATGGCATCCTCAGGGTCGAGCTCCTGGTGAAAATCAATCGCCCAGCCGCCCGAGCCGGCGCCCTTGAACAGAAGCTGGCAATCGGCGGCGATGCGGTCCACTTCCTTGAAGCGGTCCATTTCACGGGGGCCACCCAGGGAATGGCGATAGGCGCGGAAGCCTTCCGCCACGCAAGCGCGCGCTGCGTCTTCCAACGTGCCGCCCCGCGGCGTCTGGTAGCCGGTGGCATAGCACTCCACATGATCGCGCGCCTTGCCGCCCAGCAACTGCCAGACCGGAACCCCCAGCGCCTTGCCCTTGATGTCCCAGAGCGCCAGATCGAGGGCGCCCAGTGCGTGCTGTTTTTCGTGGCCGGCAGGATAGAAATAGCCGCGGAACATCTGCTGCCACAGTTGCTCGGTGCGGAAAGGATCGGCGCCGATCAGCATTTCTGCAACCTGCTGCATGGTGGAAGGCGCGCCGCCTTCGCCGATGCCGGTGAGACCGGAAGCGGTTTCCACCGTGACGATGTTGGTGGACTGATTGAAGGTGGGCTGATGCTCGATGCCGGAAGTATCGCCACGCCCCGCGGCATCCGAGCCGGTGGTGTAGTAGCGGATGCGCTTGATGGTATCGCCCGTCGGCAAGCCCAGCGCCTCGGCCGAAGGCGGCAGCCATAGCGGCGCCGTGGCGGCGCTGGCCATCAGGCCGGTCAGCATTTTGCGGCGATTGAGCTTCATGGCGCCCTCTTCTCTCTGTTCTTGTTTCTGTTCTGGGCGCAAGACTAGGAGGGCCGTCTTTCCCCGTCCACCATTGCAATCACGATCTGGGCCCGCAGCCTGAGATCGCGGACGGCAGCACGAAGCGCGCGTCTTTCGGCCGTATGGCCGCCATGTGTTACAGCATTCCGATTGCCGGGCTTTGCTCCCACAGGGTTTTTCGGGGTTTCGGCAAGATAATTGTTTTTCCCCTTCTCCACCCCCCTCCCCTCCCCATCGGCTGGAGGTATAGGCCGGCCGCGGGGTTTGCGGCGGCGGATAACAAAATCTGGTTCAATCGCTTTCATGCACGCAGTTTAGCGGCGGCCAGGCGGGGATAGGGAAAAATGTTTTCTTTTGCTTTCAAAGGGCCAGGTGGGGATAGCCGCTTGCCCAAACGCTAGACCGCGATGGGAGCCTTGATCGAAGGATGCGCCTGGTAATTCTCGAGGGTGAAGTCTTCATAGGTAAAATCGAAAATATCCTTCACCGCCGGGTTGAGCCGCATGGTGGGGAGCGGCAAGGGCTGGCGCGAAAGCTGCTCGCGCGCCTGGTCAATATGGTTCAGGTAGAGATGCGCGTCGCCAAATGAATGAATGAATTCGCCGGGCTTCAGCCCCGTCACTTGCGCCACCATAAGGGTCAAAAGCGCATAAGAGGCGATGTTGAACGGCACACCCAAAAAGATGTCGGCGCTGCGCTGGTAGAGCTGGCAACTCAACTTTCCATTGGCGACATAGAATTGAAACAGGCAATGACAGGGCGGCAGCGCCATCTTGGGCACATCGGCCGGATTCCAGGCGGTGACAATCAAGCGGCGCGAGTCCGGATTCTTCCTGATGTCCGCGACCAGATTGGAAATCTGGTCAATGGTACCGTCACTCTGTGCCGGCCAGGAACGCCACTGATAGCCGTAAACCGGCCCCAATTCGCCGCTGGCATCGGCCCATTCGTCCCAGATGGTAACGCCATGCTCCTGCAGCCATTTCACATTGGTTTCACCGCGCAGAAACCAGAGCAGTTCATAGATGATGGATTTCAGATGCAGCTTCTTGGTGGTGACCATGGGAAAACCGGCCGCCAGATCAAAGCGCATCTGGTGGCCGAACAACGAGCGGGTGCCGGTGCCGGTGCGGTCATGCTTTTCGGTGCCTGTTTCCAGGGCAAGGCGCAGCAGATCGAGATATTGACGCATTTTCCGAGGGTTCCGGGCCCAGACTCAGGCGCTTCAAAAAGTAACCTTCGCTCCCTATATTGTGAAGGTCGGCTTGCCGACTATGGCGATAAACGGCTTCGTAATAAGCGGCCCGGACCCGGGGGCGGTACCCGGCGCCTCCACCACAAGCCCATTCGAACGGGTGGGTTTCTGTGGGGGCGAAACAGGATCGACGGACGTGTAAAGGCTGTCCTTTCGCCCGGTATGGTTCCGCCGTTATCGGGCTAATCGTACAAGTGCCAACGATAACGAAATGGTACTCGCTGCCTAATTGATTAGGTAAGCGCGGCCCGGGGGGCGCCGGGCAACAGAAGCCCCCCACTTTCATTCGCGCTCTTGAAACGGCGCCCCCCAGATTGTTTAACGGCGCGATGCGCAAGCGCATCGCGCGGGGGCGGTGTACCGAGCAACAGAAACACCACCCACTTAGTACTCGTCATAGGCTCGTGGTAACCGAGCACGCCTAGCTTTTCTTGGCGAGCAAAGCGAGCTTAGAAAAGCTGGCGCTAGCCGAGCCGCGTAGCGGCAAGGCGACAGAAACACCGCCCACTTCGCCGCTGGTGCTTGCGGTACACCACCCTAGTTCTTAATGGCGCTCGCCCAATACGCTGGCGCTATTGGGCCTCGCCTACGCGCTTGGGTGCAACGGGCAACGCACTGCCACAACCTTTTGATTCCCTCTGCGTCCAGTTTTGAAATTGTGACAAATCGCGGCCTTTGGCGCGGCCGCGCCCAATTGACTTGGGCACCGCCCGGCATAGTCTCTCGTCCATGGCGAAAGACTTTATCGGCTACCAGGCCCTCACCGACGCGGCATTGCGCGGCGTGGTGCGCGAGGCGCTGCGCCGGATCGAAAAGTCTGGCCTGATCGGGGCACATCACTTCTATCTCACCTTCAAGACCCATGCCGATGGGGTGGACATTCCCGATTTCCTGCGCGAACAGTATCCCGATGAAATGACCATCATCATCCAGCACCAATATTGGGCGCTGAAGGTGAAGGACGATTATTTCGAGGTGACGCTGACGTTCAAGAAGCTGCCGGCGCCGCTGCACATTCCGTTTGCGGCGCTGACCGCCTTTTTCGATCCCGGCGTGCAGTTCGGACTGCAATTCCGCGGCGAGACCGAGGCCAAGGCCACACCGGCGCCGGTGGTGGTCCCCGCCCCGGTGGGCGATGCCCCGGCTGAGGCCGCCGATGGCACACCTGACGCTGCCTTGGCGCCGGAAAAGCCCCATCCGGGCGAGGTCGTCAGCCTCGACTCTTTCCGCAAGAAATAGTACCCGGACGGCCATTTTGATTTGCGGCGGTCCGGCTCACGCCTAACGCCGCCTTTCGGGGCCTATCCATGACCAAAATCCGCACCGAAACCGATACTTTTGGCCCCGTCGAGGTTGCCGCCGACCGCTATTGGGGAGCGCAGGCCGAGCGTTCCTTGGGCAATTTCAAGATCGGCTGGGAGAAACAGCCGGCCGCCATCATTCGGGCCTTAGGGGTAATCAAGCGTGCCGCCGCCGAAACCAACATCAAGCTGGCGGGGCTGGATCCCAAGCTGGGCCAGACCATCATCGCCGCCGCGCAGGAAGTGATTGACGGCAAGCTCAATGATCATTTCCCGCTTTCGGTGTGGCAGACCGGCTCGGGCACCCAGTCGAACATGAATGCCAATGAAGTGATTTCCAACCGCGCCATCGAGATGCTGGGCGGGGCGATGGGCAGCAAAAAGCCCGTCCATCCCAACGACCATGTCAATATGAGCCAGTCGTCCAATGACACCTACCCCACCGCCATGCACATAGCCGCGGCGGAAGAGGTGGTGAAGACGCTGATTCCCGCGCTGAAGCATCTGCTGGCGGCCCTGGACAAGAAGGCGGAAGGCTGGAAGGCCATCATCAAGATCGGCCGCACCCATACCCAGGACGCCACACCCATCACCCTGGGGCAGGAATTTTCCGGCTATGCCGCCCAGGTGCGGGCCGGCGTCGAGCGCATCGAACAGACCCTGCCCAGGCTGATGCAATTGGCCCAGGGCGGCACGGCGGTCGGCACCGGACTGAATGCGCCGGTCGGATTTGACCAGATGGTGGCCGAACGCATCGCCGCCATCACCGGCCTTGCCTTCACCACGGCCCCCAACAAGTTCGAGGCGTTGGCGGCGCATGACGCCATGGTGTTCAGCCACGGCGCCATCAACACGGTAGCGGCCAGCCTGTTCAAGATCGCCAACGATATCCGCCTGCTGGGTTCGGGCCCGCGTTCGGGCCTGGGCGAACTGGCGCTGCCGGAGAATGAGCCGGGTTCCTCCATCATGCCGGGCAAGGTCAATCCCACCCAATGCGAGGCGATGACACAGGTCTGTGTGCAAATTTTCGGCAATAATGCGGCCCTGACCTTTGCCGACAGCCAGGGCCATTTCGAACTCAACGTCTATAACCCGGTGATGGCCTATAATTTCCTGCAATCCGTCAAGCTGATGGCCGATGCGGCGGTGAGTTTCACCGACAATTGCGTGGTGGGAATCGAACCGCGGCTGGACAACATCAAGGCCGGACTTGAAAGATCATTGATGCTGGTGACGGCGCTGGCGCCCAAAATCGGTTATGACAATGCCG
>JAFAVT010000209.1 GCA_019242275.1 Alphaproteobacteria bacterium | reverse complement strand
TTACGTGCTTGGCTTTGGCCGGCAGTTTCGGCCCGGCATAATGGCCTAGACCCCCTTGCGCATCGGCCGCGAAGGCATCCGACCACATGGCGGTGAGCCCGACCATGCCAAGGCCACCGCCGATGGCTTCGATTATCTGCCGGCGCGAGGGTTTGCCAGGTGCGTTATTGGTCATGGCACGAATATCTCTTCATTGTTCATCAGCAGAATCTGGGCAAAGCGGGGCAGCGAGCCCTTTTGCAGATAGGCAAGCGCCGCGGACGTCTCCGCCGGCGTGGGATTACGTGCCAATATCTGGCGATAAAGTGCCGCCACTTGTTGTGGCTGGTCGCGCTTGGCCGGGGTTTTCGCGGTGGCGGCTTTCACCGCGCCTTCAGCCAGATTCTGCACAAAAGGGCTATTCATCAAATAGACCTGTTGCAAGGTCGAAGTGGTGACATCGCGATTGGGCGCCGTCTGCACTGGGGCGGGAAAATCAAACAGCGCCTCCATCTGGGCAGAGCGGGCGCGGCTGACACGACCGTAGATCGCCCGGCGGTAATAGGTAGCGTCGTCAAGGCTGCCGGGCTCGCCACCGACCTTGGTATCGAGCAAGCCGGCGCTGCGCACCAGCGTGTCGCGATAGGATTCGCTGTCGAGCCGCTGCGGATTTTGCCGCCACAGAAGTTCGTTCGCTTCATCCGCTTTCAACGCCTCGGCCCGCGGCCGGCTGGCCTGCTGATAGGTTGCCGACAGCATGATTTCCCGGTTCAGCCATTTCAGCGACCATTTATGGGCGATGAAGCGGGCCGCCAGATCGTCCAGTAACTCGGGATGTGACGGCTTTTCGCCTTGGCTGCCGAAATCACTGGGCGTGTTCACCAGGCCGCGACCGAAATGCCAGGCCCAGACCCTGTTGACGATCACCCGCGCCGCCAATCCCTGGGAATCAGTAAATATCCGGTTCGCCAGCTCTAGCCGGCCGGAGCCTTGGGTGAATTTGGCGTCGCCTTTCGCCAGCACCGCCGGGAAGCCCCGTGGCACCACCGCACCCGGCGACGCAACATTGCCCGCCTTGAGCACCGGCATGTCACGCGCTTCGCCCGGCTTATAAGTGATGAATGTATAGGTGAGGTCGGAAGCGTCCACATACTGCGCCGCTTCGAACACCGCGTTCATGTAAGGCTCGGAAGAACCCGCGCCTCTGCCCCCACGCCCGCCCGCGGCGCGATTGGCGGCAGGTGCTGCGCCCCCGCCCGCAGCCGCGACCCGGACATTGGCGGCCGGCGCCGCCGGTCGGGCGGCGTTCTGGCGCGGTGTCCAGAATTTTTCCAGGCTGGTGATCAATTGCGGATAGGCCGCCAGTGCCGACATCGCCTGCGCCTTCAGGTCGGCCAGCATCGCCTGCCACTTGCTGGCCTTTTCCGCGCCATTGGTGAAGGTCGAGCCCTCATTCTTCAAAAGGTTGATGGAGTAGGCCATGTCGAAAAGCTGGCTCTCAAGCTGCATGTAGCGCTGCTCGGTCTTGGCATCCACCTGGAACATGGGCCGCTCGGCCCGCATGGTGGAAGCGAACACCCCTTGCAGCGCGTAATAATCCTTTTGCGTGAAGGGATCGAATTTGTGGTCATGACAGCGGGCGCAACCGATCGAAACGCCCAGAAGACCACGTGACACCGCATCAATGCGTTCATCCCAATCGTCGGTCAGAAAGCCGCCGATGACATCACCGGACAAGCGCAGGTCATGATGATAAATCGGCGCGGCGCCCAGATAGCCCAATGCCCGCAGATCGTCGCGCTTGGCGTCGGGCATCAGGTCTGCCGCCAGTTGCAGCTTGACGAAGCGGTCATAAGGCATGTCAGCGTTTACCGCTTGCACAATCCAGTCGCGATAGCGCCAGGCATAGGGATAGGGCGGATTGGTCGCCTCCGAGGTGGGATTGTCCTCGGCATAGCGCACCACATCCATCCAATGACGGCCCCAGCGCTCGCCGTATTGCGGCGAAGCCATCAGACGGTCGAGCAGTTTTGCATAAGCATCGGGCGCCTTGTCAGCGACGAAAGCCTGCACTTCCTGGTAAGTCGGCTTGTAGCCTACCAGATCAATATAGGCGCGCGTGACCAGGGTGCGCTTGTCGGCGCGCTGTGACGGCGCCAGCTTTTTTTCCGCCAGCTTCGCCAATACGAAACTGTCAATCTTGCTGCCGCCATGGAAGGCCGCAACCTTCGGCGCCGGTTTTTGTGCTACCGGTTGAAAGGCCCACCATTTACGGCCCTCTTCCAGCGACATGCCCTTGTATTGGGGCGTGGCGGACGCAACCGTGGCAGGCGCAGCCTCACGCGGGTCAACCGCGCCGGCTGCGATCCACTGCTTGATATCTGCAAGAATAGCGTCGGACAGTTTGCCCTTGGGAGGCATCTGCACCACCGGGTCTTCGTAGCTGAGCACTTCGATAATGCGGCTTTCATCCGGCTTGCCCGGGACCAGTTGGGCGCGCAAGCCTTCCTTGGTATCGAGAATGACACCACCCTTGGGCGCTGCCAGGCTGGCGCTGTGGCAGCCATAGCAGTTCGTCGCCAATACCGGGCGTATCCGGGTTTCAAAGAAGGTGGTATCCGGCGTTTGCGCCAAGACAGGCGTGGCGACGCAAACCGAAAGAAAAAGACCGGTCAGGCACTGACGCATGAAAAAACACTCTCCCCGACGCCGGCCGGAGGCCAGCGGACTTCGGCTCATTATCCGGGCCACAATGCCCCGAAACCGGCGCCGAACAAAGCCGGCTGCCGCTGAACGGGTCCATTCGGCCGACAGCCTCCAAGCTTCTGAAATTTCAAGCACTTAGATAATCTCCCCGGCCAGAATGGGAAAGCCCCCAGTTCCCGGCTACGCCGCGCCCCTCCGCAACAGGCGAAGGACCGTTTTTTCAACGCCGCCTGACAGGCGCAAGTTTGCTCCTTCATAGGCTTCGATGACCGCGGGATGGATATAGCATTTGCGGCAAACGGCCACTGTGTTGCCCAGCCGGGCCGCTACCTTTGCCACCACCGCGCGCACCGCCTTTTTTGTGACCGGCCCTTCCAGCGCGGCAAAGGCGGCAGTGGCCTCCACTGTACCTGCCCAGGTGCGAAAATCCTTGGCGGTGATGTCGGCACCGGAAATTTCCCGCAGATAGGCATTCACATCGCCTGAGGTGATGGCGCAAACAGTGCCGTCATCATCCCGATATTCGAACAGATGCTGACCCGGCAACTCCTGGCAGCCGCGCAGCACCTTGGCCACCCGGCGATCCTTGATTGCCAGGTCCCAGCGTTTGCCGCTCTTGCCGGTGAAGAGAAAACGCAACGTGGCGCCATGGATGTGCACATGCCGGTTCTGAAGTGTCGTCAGCCCGAAACTGTGATTGTCGCGCGCATAACTTTGATTGCCGACGCGGATCAGACTTTGCTCTAGCAGGATGACGGCGGTGGCCAGAACCTTTTCGCGGCAAAGCCCCTTGCGTCGCATATCCGCGCCAAGGCGGCGGCGCAGGGCGGGCAGTGCCAGCGCGAATTTCAACAGATGCCGATATTTGTCAGCGTCGCGCATAGCGGCGAAGTCCGCATGGTAGCGATACTGTTTGCGGCCGCGGACATCGCGGCCGGTCGCCTGCAAATGGGCCTTGGCATCAAGAGCGATCCAGACTTGTTCCCAGGCGGGCGGAATGGCCAGCTTTTGAATACGGCGCAAAATGGTCTTGTCGCGGATGCGCCGGCCGGTTGGACCAATGTAATAGAAGTGCCCGCTGCACCCCTTGCGGGTGATGCCGGGCGCTGTGTCAGCGATATAATGCAGACCGGCCGCGCCGGCGGCCGCTTTGGGGGTACGGACCTTCACGGCAAGCCGCACCACACCGCAATGAACCGGCTGAGCCGAAGCGAAATATCCCGACCAGACATGCAAAGGGCAATCCCGAAGCCGGAAAATTGTTCCTTTTGGAACCGCCGGCGCTCCGCGGGGTTGATGCAATGCCATGGCGCGTGCACTCAAGGTCTTCAAAACTCATATTGGTTTTTACGATATGGTTGTGGCGGCACCTTCCATGAAAGCCGCCGCAACGGCCTGGCACGCCAGCCCGAAATTGTTCGCGCAAGGATTCGCCGCACGCAGCTACGAGCCGCAGGCCGTAACAGCGGCGCTGAAGCAGCCTGGGGTGGTGCTGAAACGGCCGTATGGAACATCCGCGCCTTACAAAGCGGATCCGGATGTACCTGCCGTCCCCAGGCTCAGCGCGGCGCAGAAGCGCAAAACCGCCGACGCGCAGAGGCAAAAACGACGACTGGCAAAGAAGGAAGCAAAGATCGAAGCTGCGCGCGCCGCCAGGCGCCAAGCCGATACCGAACTCGCACAAATTGAAAAAGAGGAAGCGTCGTTACGAGAACGCCGTCGTGCAGTACAAAGGAAATTTCATCTGTACACGGTCTAGTTGGGGACGCCAGCCGCCTTCACCAATCAAGTCCGTACATCCATTGTTGTGGCGAATGGGCAATTCGAAGCTATTCGCCACGGCAAAGCCATGTCACGCTGCAGAATGTATGGTCGCGGCGTTGCCCCATCGGACCGACGCATCGCAGAACAACAAGGGACGCGCACGACATTATGCCACCGCTTGAAAGCCTGGCCCGCCTGGCGGGCATCGCCGTCAACTGGACGGACGCTAATCGCCGCCGCCGGCGGGTTTCGCAGGAGAGCCTGCGCGCCATCCTTCAGGCCTTAAACCTGCCGGCGGGGAGTAAAGGTGAAATAGCCGACAGCCGGGTACGGCTGCGTGAACGACAACAACAATTGCCGATGCAGGTCGTGGCAGAAGGTCAGAACTTCTTTGCCCGAGGTAAGTCGCTGCGATTACTGGGCGAAGATGGTAAAGCGCACGATCTGCGTGTCGCCGAAGGCAGAGCAAAGGCTGACTTGCCGCCTGGCTATTATCGCTTCGAGGACCATGACGGAAGATTGGCCGTCACGCCCCCCCGTGCCTTCCGCCCCGACCGCAAAGTGTGGGGCGTGGCGGCACAATTATATGCCCTGCGCGGTTCGCCGGGATTTGGCGATTTCGGGGCGCTGGGCCGATTTTCCGAGCAGGCCGCCGGCGCCGGGGCCGATGCCATAATGCTCAGTCCGGTTCACGCCCTGCCGCCCGGCGGCGTCAGTCCCTACAGCCCCACCTCGCGGCGCTTCCTCAATCCACTTTATATACCAGCCTCCGGTCGTGATGCCGGAACACCTTTGATCAACTGGTCGCGGGCGACCGACGCCCGGCTGAAAGGCTTGCGCCGCGCCTTTCAGGATTTCGAGGCCCGGGGGCACAACAGTGCCTTTGCCA
>JAFAVT010000206.1 GCA_019242275.1 Alphaproteobacteria bacterium | reverse complement strand
ACGGCTTATCGTTGGCCTTGGTGACACAGCGGCCCAGCGAGCTCGACGCCACCATCGCCTCGCAATGCGGCACCGCTATTGCGTTGCGGCTTTCCAGTGACCGCGACCAGAGCGTGATCCGCGAATCCACCTACGAAGGCATGGCCGATCTGATAGAGTTCCTGCCGCTGCTCGGCGACCGTGAGGCCCTGGTACTGGGCCAGGGAGTCTCAATGCCAATGCGGGTGCGCTTCGACGATATCGGTAAGCGCATCGTGCCGCGCGGCGGCCATACCAGCTTTTCCAGAAGCTGGAAGGCGCCGAACATGGACCGCCACGGCCTCGACACGATCGTTGCCCGTTGGCGCAACGCCGGCCGTGAGAAGCCATAGCGTTCGGTCGCTATCTGCACTACGCTTTTCGCGCCGGAGGCCTTTTGTCCCATCCCTTTGTTCCGTTCGGATCGTCGCATCTGGCGGTCATCACGCTTACGCTGTTACTGCCGCTAGCGCTTTCGCTGCTGGCCCGCCATGAACACCTCGGTCGGCACGCCGACCGTATGGTTCGCGTGGGCCTTGCTGGCCTTCTCGCCATCGGTTGGCTCTGTTGGTATGGCCTTAGTTTCGCGCGGGGGACGCTGACGCCCGACAATAGCCTGCCGATGAATCTCTGCGATTGGGCTGATCTCATTCTGATCGTGGCGCTGCTGACGCGCCAGCAGTTCGCCTATGAGTTGGGGTATTTCTGGGGCTTGGGGGGTACGCTGCAGGGTGTTTTGACCCCAACGATTTACTGGGATTTTCCCGACCCGCAATTTCTCTTCTTTTTCATTCAGCATGGCGGAGTCGTTGCCGCGCTACTTTACCTGACGCTGGGAACAAGGCTGCGCCCGACGTTCCGTTCTTTGCCGCGGGTAGTCGCCGCCAGCCTGGCTTATCTGGCCGTGGCGGCGTCAGTGGATTGGCTGCTAGGGGTCAATTACGGTTTCCTGCGTGCCAGGCCTGCCGGCCAAAATCTGATGACGATGATGTCCCCGTGGCCTTGGTACATCCCGGAATTGGCGGCGATGGGTGTCGTCTTTATTCTGGTTTATTATGCCCCATTTGCTCTGCTGGATGTCTTCAAAGGCCAAAAAAACATGAGGCGGCCGGCACATTCGCGCCGTAGCCGCCTCACTTCTGCCCCCTTAAATGGACCTCAGGACTAGCGACCCAAAAGATCACTCGCCCAACCCGCGGGGTTTCCCCAAACCGTCCGTCCGCGCGGCTTAACTGTGCCGGACCGCCGGCCTGACGCAACGGCATCTTGCATCAACGGCATGGCCGGATTGCTTTTTGGCAAAGCCCTGTGTGTTTCCAGCAACAATTGGCCAGATGTTCCGGCCGAAAGGATTGCTTAGTCTGGCTGACGAAAATGCTTTGAGAGTTTCAATCCTTGCCGCTGGTAGCTGGAGCCGATGGTTTGGCCATAGGCTGCAAGCGGCGGGTCGGTCAGGCGTTCAAACACCAACCGCCCGATCACCTGGCCGTGTTCCAAGATGAAGGGCACTTCGCGCGAGCGTACTTCCAGCACGGCACGGGCGGCAGGGGGGTGGCCGGGTTCCAACCCGAAACCCGGATCAAAAAAGCCCGCATAATGGACCCGGAACTCGCCCACCAGTGGGTCGAATGGTACCATCTCGGCGGCATAGTTGAGTGGGATCGCCACACTTTCCCGTGACACCAGAATATAAAACTCGTCCGGGTCAAGAACGATGGAACGCGTTTGGTCGGCAATCACCGGATCCCAAAAGGCGAAAGGATCAAGATTGCGATCACGGTCAATATCCACCACGCCTGTGTGCCGCTTGGCCCGCCAACCCACCAGCGCGTTTTTGGCGGCGCCCTCCAGGTCAATGGAAAGGCCAAGACCGTTACTGATATTAGGTTCCTCATCCACCAGCGGACTGAGCGCATGCAGCTTACGCAATTCGGTGTCCGAGGATTGAGGCGAACCGCTGCGCAGCCGCAATTGATTGAGCCGGGTGCCCTTGCGCACCAATACCGGAAAGGTCCGCGGTGTGATTTCGGCATAAAGGGGGCCGCGATAGCCGGCTTCCACCGTATCAAAAGCTCGCGCTCCATCGGTGATAAGGCGGGTAAAAACGTCTAGGCGGCCGGTCGAGCTCTTGGGATTGGCGATGCCGGAGATGCGGTCACGCAGTTCCATGCGTTCGATCAGCGGCACCACATATACGCAGCCGGCTTCCAATACGGCGCCATCAGAGATGTCGATCTTGTGCATAGTGACGGAGTGGAGCTTTTTCTCCACCGTGGTCCCGACACCGGGAAGAAAACTAGCGCGCACACGGTAAGCAAAGCGGCCGAGGCGAAGATCGAGGCTGGCGGGCTGAATCTGCGCCTCGTCGATCTCTTCGGCGGCGACGATAAGTTTCTTCAGCCGGATTTCCCGTCGCAGGATGTGCGACGGAATAATGCCTGTGGAGAATTTTCCATAGCCTTCGGTGGGCACATCGCCCGCCGGTTCATCAAACAGTTTTCCCGCCACATTGGTCATTCGATCAAACTACAAGCCAGTTCGTTTCCCGCCGAGTGGGAAAACGCCGCGCCGCCCAAAACGTCCACAGGGTGGTCATGCGGATATGCCCAGAAAGGCGCGGATATCCCCGATCACCTCGGCCAGTCCGGCCCGTTTTACCGGGCATTCCGGAGGCAGGCCACTCAGCAGGCGCGATGGCGTCACCCCTTCCAAAAGGACGAAACAGCCTTGGTCCTCCCGCCCGCGAATCAGCCGCCCAAACGCCTGTTTGAGACGAAAGCGCGTGATGAGGTCGTCATAACCCTTGCCGAAGCGAGCGCGGCGCGCCTTGTGCAGGATGGTCGGCTTGGGCCAGGGTACCTTGTCGAACACCACCAACCTGAGTGAACGGCCAGGCACATCAACACCGTCCCGCAAGGCATCGGTGCCAAGTAGGCAGGCATTCTCTTCGGCGCGGAAGAGATCAACAAGCGCTCCGGTGTCAAGGCGGTCGATATGCTGGGCGTAAAGCGGAATGCCGGCCGCCGCCAAGGGCTGGATGATGTGAGCCGCGGTTTCTTTCAGAGCGCGCACGGCGGTGAAAAGTCCCAGGGCGCCGCCGCCACTGGCCAGGAACAGTTCGCCCATGGCAGCCGCCAGCGAAGCAGAATCGCGGCGCAGCACGTCGCCCACAATGAAGATGCGCGCCTGCTTTGCGTAATCAAACGGTGAACCGAACAGGGCGCGGCGGGGCGGCTCAGGCAAGTGGCCGGCGCCGGTGCGGATCTCCGCTGCCCTCCAGTCATCGGCGCTGGTGTCACGCAGGGTGGCCGAGGTCACCAGCGCGCCATGGGCTGGCGCCAGCACTTCGGCCGCGAGCGGAATGGTGGGATCGATCCAATGCCGCTCCAGGCCGATGTCGCTGTCGCGGCCGTCTTCACGCTTCAGCTCGAACCAGTCGATGAAAGCGTCATCCACCTCGCCACCTTCAAGTTGTTCCAGCATTGCCCGCCAAGCCGGCAGGATACGGCGCGCGCGGCGGTCCAGGCCGCGTGCAGCGGCATCAAGTCGCGCACGGGTGGCGGGCTCAAGCTCCGCGGTCTTGTCCGCCATCTTCTTGCGCAACAGGCGGGCCAATTCCGCTAGAGGATCGGCCAACCGTTTGAGCGCGTGCGCGAGTTGCCGCGTCGCTTCCAGCAATTCCTTGCTCATCGGATGGGGCTCGGCTTCGAGGTTATAGAAGCGGTTCTGGTCGCCGCTTCGCGCTCTCACATGTTGATAGGCCAATGCCAGGAAGATTTCGCCGGGCCCGCGCGGGTTACCCAGCCGCTGCGTCCAGCCCTCGCCGGCCAATATGGTCGCCGCTGAAACAGCTTCTTTCAGTGACTCCTGTGCTGCTTCGTCGTCGGCGATCAGGTCTTTCAGCCGCTCCTCCAACCCCCGCATGCGGCTTCTGGTGCGAGCATCGGGGCCACGCACCCAGCGGCGCAATTCCGCCATCTCGCGGCCTGACAGCAGGGCGGCGAAACCGCTGTCAGCGGCATCGAACAGATGGTGACCCTCGTCAAAAACATAGCGAAGCCGCCGTTCCGGCGGGATATCGTTGGTCTCCTCGGTAGCCAGCCAATCTTGTGCCGCCTGGGCGATGACCAGCGCATGGTTGGCGACCACGATTTCGGCATGACGGGCTGCGCGTACGGCCTTCTCGATAAAACATTGCCGATAATAGGGGCAGGCCGCATAGATGCATTCACCACGCCGGTCGGTGACGGCGGAGAGCGGCATTACGGCGGCGAGAAAGGCAGGAAAACCCACACCCGACATGTCGCCATCCGCACCGGACAGCGCCCAGCGCGCGATCAGCCCCAGCGCCACACTGCGCGGGCCAGGCGCCAGCGCAGTTCTCTTCGCCGCTTCCTCGAAGTTCAGGAGGCAGAGATAATTCTCCCGTCCCTTGCGTACCACGGCCTTCTCGGTACGTTCGACCGGATCTGGCCAGAGCCGGGCAATCTCCTGCATGATCTGGCGCTGCAAGTTGCGGGTGTAGGTACTGATCCATAGGCCGGGTCCATTCTTTTCCGCCCACAGGCTGGCCGGTGCCAGATAGCCCAGCGTCTTGCCGGTGCCGGTGCCGGCCTCGATCAACGCCAGTTTTGGTGCTCCCGCTACGTCGCGTGTACTGAAGGCGTAAGTGGCGGCAGCACTGTAGGCTGCCTGGTCCGGCCGTATTTCGCTTACCAGCCGCGCTAGCCGCGCCTGGGACTCCTCTGCAGAGACCGATTGTGAACCTGGCTGACCGAGCATGGCGCGATCTTCCCACTGGGAAAGTCCGCGCCAGATTTCAAGACCCGCAATGGGCGAGCCATGCGGCACCTCACCCACGATCTGTTTCAGCAGCGACGCCCAGCGCCAGCCGGCACGGTCCAGCGTGCCAACCAGCGGCGCAATGGCTGCACGCGCTGATGCACTCCAGTTCTGCGCCTCCTGCAGCAAATGCGCCGCGACGCGCGGGAGCACCGCCGCGCTTTCCTCCGGCGTGGCTGGTGCGCCCAGTCCCAGCAATCGCGCCATGCCCGCGCCCGAGGGCACAAAGGGCTGGCCCGGACGGACAAAAGCAAAGAGTTCGATCAGGTCATAGACCGCGGCGGGCTTGGCGCCCAGCCGGCCGGCGGTGAAACCGGCATGGGCGATCAGCACTTCGCCGCCTTCGAACAAGGCGCGGGCATCGCGCAGTTCGGCGCGCCGCGCTTTGCCATCCTCGAAGATGGCGGCGCCGGGCGGCGCGGGTACCAGCGCGGGCAGGGTGGAGAGAATCGCGGCGGAGGGAGGCATTCCCGACTATAACGGCACCGTCCGAGATTTTCCTCCCTGCAAGTCAAAACCTGAATCGTCACCGTCTTGTATCTGGCGCCCTGCTGCCTGCTGGTAGGACAGCCGTGGAACAGAAAGCTCCAAGCAAGCTGCCTATGCCGCGGCGCGGAAGCGCTCGGCCCATCAGATTCTCGATGTTCGCAAGCGAGGGCGGCGGGGCCACATCTCATTCGCGCGCGCCGTATGAGCGATGGATTACGCCACGTCTGGATAA
>JAFAVT010000122.1 GCA_019242275.1 Alphaproteobacteria bacterium | reverse complement strand
CCATATCGAGCGCGCCTATGAAATGATGATGGAAATTGCGCGGGCCGGCGAGAAGCCTCGGCCGTTCGATGTGCCCCTGATGGATTCTTAGACCAGTTTAATTTCCGACAGAAACGATTGCCTCACCCTTCGACAAGCTCAGGGTGAGGAAAATAGAGCAGCACCTCATGCTGAGCTTGTCGAAGCATGGGAAGCAATCGAATTTCGAGGCGGTGCCTAATAGCCGAACAGCTCACCATTCGCCGTGCTGGCGGCGGACAGAAGCTCAACCAGTCGCGGCGCCACCTCTTCAGGGGTTTTCAGTGTCTGCGGGTCTTCCCCCGGCATCGCCTTCTTGCGCATGGCAGTGCGGGTGGCACCGGGATTGAAAAGATTGACCCGTACCGGTGTCTGGGCGCACTCCGCCGCATAGGTCAGAACCAAAGACTCCAGCGCCGCCTTGCTCATGGCATAGCCGCCCCAGAAAGGCGTCGTCTTGCGCGCCGCGCCGGAGGTGACAAACACCGCCCTGCCTGCGTCGGACTGGCGCAGCAATGGGTCCATGGCGCGAATCAACCGCCAATTGGCGGTGACATTGATCTCTAGCAACTGCTCAAAGACCTTGGGTTCCAGATGGGTGATGGGCGTCAACACGCCCAGCACGCCGGCATTGCCTAGGAGCGCGTCCAGCCGGCCCCAGCGCTCGAAGATGGAAGCGCCCAGCCGGTCTATCCCGGCGACATCCTTGAGGCTGAGCGGCACCAGCGTGGCGCTGCCGCCGCTTTTGCGGATTTCGTCATCCACCTCTTCCAGGCCGCCCACGGTCCGGGCAAGACAGATGACATGCGCGCCGGCGGCCCCCAGGGCGATGGCGGCAGCGCGCCCGATGCCCTTGGAGGCGCCGGTCACCAGCGCGATCTTTCCGGCCAGCGCTCCGGTCATCTAGGCGACGTTCGACAACAGCGACAATTGCCGCTTTGCCGCCCCACCGCTCACATCGGTAAGGGCGATGGGATAATCACCGGAGAAGCACGCGTCGCAGAAGCGGGGGGCACCAGGCTTGCGTTCCGCCTCACCCATGGCGCGATACAGCCCGTTCATGGAGATGAAGGAAAGCGTATCGGCGCCTACGAATTTGCGCATTTCCTCCACGTCCATTTTGTGGGCGAGAAGGTCGTTGGTGTTGGGGGTATCCACGCCATAAAAGCAGGAATGGGTGGTGGGCGGCGAGGCGACGCGGAAATGCACTTCAGTGGCGCCGGCGTCGCGCATCATCTCGACAATCTTTTTCGAGGTCGTGCCGCGCACGATGGAATCGTCCACCAGGACCACCCGCTTGCCCTTGATCTTGGCGCGATTGGGACTGTGCTTCAGCCTGACGCCCAGATGGCGGATATGATCGGACGGCTCGATGAAGGTGCGGCCGACGTAATGGTTGCGGATGATGCCCAGCTCAAAGGGGATGCCGGCCGCGTTGGCAAACCCCAAGGCGGCCGGCACGCCGGAATCCGGCACCGGAATGACCATGTCCGCCTCGACCGGCGCTTCGGCCGCCAGCACTTCGCCGATGGCCTTGCGCGCCTCATAAACACTGCGGCCTTCGGCAATGGAATCGGGGCGGGCGAAATAGATGTATTCAAAAATGCAGAAACGGTGTTGCTGCGGCTTGAAGGGGAAGTGGCTTTCCAGGCCGGCTTCGGTGATCACCACCACCTCACCGGGCTTGATGTCGCGGATATAGGTGGCGCCGATAATATCCAGGGCGCAGGTTTCAGAGGCCAGGATCGGCGCGCCGTCCAGTTCGCCCAGCACCAGCGGGCGCACGCCAAAGGGATCGCGCGCCCCGATCAACTTTTTGTCTGTCAGCGCCACCAGCGAGTAGGCCCCTTCCACCTGGCAGAGAGCATCCACCAGCTTGTCCACAATACGGGTGCGGCCCGAGCGCGCCGCCAGATGCACAATGGTTTCGGTGTCGGAGGTGGACTGGAAGATTGAACCTTGATCCACCAGTTCGGCGCGCAGGGTCTCGGCATTGGTGAGATTGCCGTTATGGGCAATGGCAAGGCCGCCGCCTGCCAGGTCGGCATAGATGGGCTGAATGTTGCGGGCACCGGCGCCGCCGGCGGTGGAATAACGCACATGCCCCACCGCGACCCGACCCCGCAGATTGGTGGCGGCGGAGGAATTGCGGCCAAAGATATCGCCCACCAGACCGGGATGACGCTCGGCGATGAACTGGCCGTTGTCATAAGTGACGATGCCGGCAGCTTCCTGACCGCGGTGCTGGAGAGCATGCAGCCCCAGAACTGTCAGCGCCCCGGCGTCGGCATGGTTATAAATGCCGAACACGCCGCACTCTTCATGCAGCGTGTCCCCGGAAAAGCTGAAAGGATCAGAGCCATGCTCAGGAGCCGTCATCTGCTGGATCCGCCGTCCTTTTTCAGGAGGGTGTCTAACGCCCGGCGGTCAGCCGCGCCAT
>JAFAVT010000049.1 GCA_019242275.1 Alphaproteobacteria bacterium | reverse complement strand
TGTCAGGGGAGAAGGAAGGTCCGGAAACGGGCCTTTCCAGCGTTTCGCCGTGTGGTGTTGCTGGCGTTGAACCGGTCGCGGCAGCGCTTGCCTTGGGCGCGGCGTCCCACAATGAGCGTGTGGCCGCCAAGGCCGAAGCCTATCTCGAAGCCCAAAAACGGCTCAGCGATCTGCAGATCGCCCGCCTCCAGGCCCAGGACCAGCATTTCCACGAAGAAGCGGAATTGGAACTGTCGCATTTGCGGCTGCGCCGTTTCAGCGGTTACGCCAAGGCGGCGTTTGAATTCTCCATCGGCCTCATCGCTCTTTCTCTGGTCGCGGTCCTTGGTTTCACGGTGTGGAATGCCGCCCATGCCGACGGCCTAATTGTGGAAAGCTTCATCGTGCCGCCGGATTTGGCAGCGCGCGGCATCACCGGCCAGGTGGTCGCCAGCCGCATGCTGGACAAACTGAGTGACCTGCAAGCCGCCACCACCTCGGTGCGCTCGGCCAAATCCTATGCCAACAATTGGGGCGATGACCTGAAGGTCGAAATCCCGGAGACCGGTGTCTCCATCGGCGAGGCGTGGCGCTTCCTGCGCGGCTGGCTGGGGCATGAGACCCATATCAGTGGCGAGGTCTTTCGCACCGACAGCGGAATCGCGATAACGGCGCGCAGCAGCGGCGAAAGCGGCACGACCTTTATCGGCCCCGCCTCGGGCCTGGATGCACTGGTCGAGCAAGCCGCCGAGCATATTTATAGTGTTACCCAGCCCTATCGTTATGGCTGGTTCCTGCGCACCCATGGCCGCGCCGCCGAAGCCAAGGCGGTGTACCAGCAACTTACCCTGAACAGCGATCCCGTCGAGCAATCCTGGGCCTGGCACGGGCTTGCCATTATCGCCAGCAGCAATGAGGGCAAATACCATCAGGCCCAGGCTTATGACCGCAAGGCGCTGGCGCTCTATGGCGCAGCGCCCGTCGCCTATTACACCCTGGCACGCAGTGAAATGCTGACGGGTCATGCCGAGGCGGCGCTCGGCCATGCACTTGACGCACTGCGCATTGAAGGGCAGCGGACGGTTCCCGGCGTCAATGCCGATGTGGTGCCGGAAATGATCGTCACAAGCAAGATCTATATCACCGAGTTGACGGGCGACTTCGCGCAACTGCAGACGCTGTCGCAGATCGCTCCCAGAAATTTTTCGTCTGCACTGTCGCCGCAGTCCCAGGCGCGCGATTACGTGCGGGCGTTGGCGCATCTGCATGACGGCGTCGCGGCGCGGGCAGCGTTCAGTGGGTTGCCGGTGGCCAACACGGGATCGGACCCCCAAACCATCGGCCTGGATGGCGGGGAAATCCAATTGCGCGTCACACTCAGTATTGAGGCCGCCGCCGCGCTGGAAGACTGGCGCCGGGTTGCGGCGTCGGAGCCCGCTTGGGAGAAGGCCTATGCCCAAGCCAACCCCGCCTTTAGCAGCAGCGAAATCTTTGCTGCCATTTATCGTCCGCTGCTGGCGCTGGCGAAGGCCAAGTTGGGCGATTTCGCCGGCGCCGAAGCGGTGATCGCTGCCACGCCGGGCGATTGTTATGACTGCATCCGCATTCGCGGCCAGATCGCTTCGGAAGCGAGGCAATGGGGCCGGGCGGATTACTGGTTCGCGCGCGCTGTGCGTGACGGGCCTTCGATTCCCTTTGCGCACCAGGACTGGGGCCGTTCGCTGCTGGATCGCGGCAAGCCGGATGAGGCCATCGCGCAATTCACGCTGGCGAATCGGAGAGGCCCGCATTTCGCCGACGCGCTGGAAGGCTGGGGCGAGGCGCTGATGGCGAAAAACCAGTCGCATCTGGCGCTGGCGAAATTTGCCGAGGCAGAAAAATACGCGCCGAATTGGGGCCGGCTGCACCTGAAATGGGGTGAAGCGCTCTTTTACGCGGGCAAGCCCGCCGAAGCGAAAGCGCAATTCACCCGCGCCGCTGCGCTCGATCTCGCCCCATCCGAAAAATCCGAACTGGCGAGGCAACGATGACCCTCACAGACCTTGCTTCCATCGGCTCCTTTATTTCCGGCGTCGCGGTGCTGCTTTCGTTGATCTATGTCAGTGTTCAAATACGCCAGGCCAAGCACCACCAGCAGGCCGCCATCCGTCTGGGCCGGGCCGACCGCATTGTGCAGATGTGCTTTGCGGCCGGCGACAACGCCGCCGCCGAGGCGGTCTTGAAGGGCCATGCGGGTGCGGCGGACATCAGCGAAATCCAGCTCGCGCAATATTACTGGATATGCCGCGGTTTCTTCTATCACTGCGAAGAAGAATATTTCCAGCACAAGGAAGGCCTTGCCAATGAGGCTTATTACGCCAGCTTCCTGGCGGGCACGAAAAAGATGTTCTGCCTGCCGGGCCTCAGGGTGCAATGGCGGCAGCAGCGGGAAAGCTTCGTGCCGGAATTTGTCGCCTTCATGGAGGCGCTGATGGCGCAGGCGCAGCCGGTCTGGACGTCTGATGCCGTGGGGGCGTGGACATCTGCCATTGCCGCCGAGAAGGCAGGTCATGTCTGAACACGGGCCGCAGGAGGAGCCGCCAATGGAAATCCACAAGCCGAAGCCGATCCATTCCTGGCGCGAGTTGCTGACCGAGATCGGGGTCGTCGTCATCGGCGTCTCCATCGCGCTGGCGGCGGAACAGACGGTGGAATGGCTGCACTGGCGCGCCCGGGTGGCGGACGCCCGCGAGGTGATCGCCACCGAACTGACCACCAACATGGTGGGCGCCATCGCGCGTGTGCGCACCCGCAATTGCACCGAGGCGCGGCTGGATGCGCTGTCGCTGATGCTGGACGAGGCGGCAAAGAAGGGCGCCCTGCCGCCGGTGGGTGACGTGGGCGTGCCGCCCCGCGCCAATTATCCCAGCGGCGCCTGGGACAGTGTGATGGCCTCGCAGGCCGCCAGCCATTTTCCCCGCCAGCTTCTGGCCGACCTGTCGAGCGCCTATAAGCGGGCACAGCGGCTGGAGGAATTCAGTTTCCCGGAGATACAATCCTGGCAGGCGCTTTACACGATGGTGGGGCCGGGGCGCCGCCTCGATCCGCCGTCCGAGGCGGCGTTGCGCCAGGCCCTTAGCAGCGCCCGGATTGACAACCGCGTCCTCGCCAGTCTGGGCTCGCAATTGATTGACCTGGTCGGCAAGCTGCATCTGCGCCTTGGCACAGAAGACAAAGCGCGCCTGGCCGCGGCCCAGGACCAACCGCTCAGCCAGTACACGGTCTGCAGGCCCATCGGGGCTGTCACGGCCAGCTATGGCCAAGGGTATCGGAACACGTCCGAGGCGCAGCTTGAAGACTCTCTGAAAAGCCTGCGCGCCCGCCTGCAGGCCAATGATGAGTGACGCCGCGCCCAATCCGCCTTTGCCCGCACCCCAGGAACCGAAGATGGAAATCCACAAGCCCAAGCCGATCCATGGATGGCGCGACTTTCTGAAGGAATTCGCCATCATTGTCCTTGGCGTTTCCGTCGCGCTCGGCGCCGAACAGGCTGTGGAATGGCTTCATTGGCAGCATCGGGTGGCTGACGCGGTGGAAGCGATAGACCTGGAGCTTCGCGACGATGACGGCCCGGGGGCCTTTACCCGTGCCGCCGGCGTCCAATGCTTCGAGCAGCAACTGGACCGCATCCAGAAGGCTGTGGAAGGCGGACGTCCGCGGGCCCAGATTGTTGACCTGGTTCGCCATTACGCGCCGCCTGGCGGGGTCTTTGATCGCAATGCCTGGGATGCATTTATGGCCTCTGATGTTGCCTCCCATGTCGCGCCGGACCGGATCATCAAATGGGGCTATGTCTATTCGTTGGTGGCGGCGATGAACGACAGAGGGGAGAAGGAACGGGATAACCTCATTGCGCTGCGACCGGTACACGAGCAGGGCGACCGCCTTTCCCCCGGCGATGCGGAAAATATGCTGGCGGCAGTGGCAAACGAGCGCGCCATCAATCGCCGCTTCGGCAACGGTGGAGGGGCCTTTCTGGGTTATATGCAGGAAGCCGGGATCACCCTGAGTGAGTCGCAAAAGAACCGC
>JAFAVT010000042.1 GCA_019242275.1 Alphaproteobacteria bacterium | reverse complement strand
GCCATCCCGGAATTCAACCGCGCCGGGGTGGACTATCCTTGGGTCAAGTTTCACGACGGCAGCCAGACCACGGCCGATAGCTGGCTGGTCAGGCAGTTCGGTAGCGGTGCCAACTTCCCCTATGGCAGCGACCGCGTCGGGTATGGCATCGCCTATGCCATCGTCACGGTGCGGGTGAACGCCGAACTGTTCAGCGGCCCGCCCCAGATCGTCTTTGTGCTGGACGGCGTCAAACTCTATGACCCGCGGCTTGACAGCAGCGTCGGCGGCAGTGGCTCGCAGCGCTTTGCCTCGCCATCCACCTGGGCTTTCACCCGCAATCCCAAGGTGATCGAATACAATATCCTGCGCGGCATCACCTATGGCGGCGCCTGGGCCTATGGCCTGCAAAGCCTTTCGGCCGGGCGGCTGCCGCTGGCGTCATGGTTCGCCGCCATGAACGAATGCGATGCGCTGGTTGACAAGAATGGCGGCGGCACCGAAGCGCAATTCCGCTGCGGCGGTGAAATCTCTTTCGACAAGCAGCCTGCCGATGTGCTGGCCGCCATCAACCGCGCCTGCAATGGCGAACTGGCCGAAACCGGCGGCCTTTATGAAACCCGCTGCGGCGCCGCCGGCAGCGCCACCCTGTCTTTCAGCGACGACGACATCATCATCACCAAGCCGCAGTCGCTGGATCAGTTTCCCGGCCTTGACAGCCTGATCAATGCCGTCACCGGCCGCTATCCTGAGCCGACGGCGGCCTGGGCGATGACGGATGCGCCCGCGCTCTATGATGCCGATCTGGAAAGCGCCGATGGTGACCGCCGCCTGACGGCCAATCTTGACTTCGAGCTTGTTCCCTATCTGGAACAGGTCGAACGGCTGATGAAGGCCAGCCGCGACGACGCGCGGCGGTTCAGGACCCACACCCTTGTGCTGCCGCCCGAATGCTGGGGCGCGGTGGCGCCGCTTACCTTTGTGGCGTGGACAAGTGCCCGCGAAGGCTATTCCGCCAAGCTGTTCAAGGTCACGGCCTGCACCGACAGCCGCGATCTGGACCAGATCGTCACCCTGAAAGAGGTTGACCCGGCCGATTATGACTGGACGCCGGCCGATGACTTTAAGCCCAAGACCGTCGGCCCGCTCACCATTGCCTATCCGGCAGCCCAGGCGATGTCCGGCTTTGCGGTTTCGGCAATCACCATCACCGGCGCCGATGGCCGGGCCAAGGCCGGCATCCGGCTTTCCTGGACCACCAGCGGGATTGACGATGTTGACGGGGTGCAGTTTCAGGTCGCCGCCCAAAGCGATCACAGCGCCATAAATCTGGCGGGCGAGACCGATCACTTTTCGGCCGGCCAGCTTGATATATCCGAAAATATCCTCAGCGCCACGGCCTATTCGGTGCGGGCGAAATACCGGCCCATCAGCGCGCGGGACACAAGCTGGTCTTCCTGGCTGGACGTCACCACCGATGACGTGCGGCTGGCGGCCCCTGACTTCGCAGATTTCACCATTGATCTGTCGCGCCTGGCCTCCCCGGTGCAAGTTCTCGTCAACAAAATCAACCCGGTCGAGGCGCTGGGATACGATAGCCAGGCGCTTATCCGCGACCTTCAGGTACGGGTCGAGCAGGACGCCGAAAGCATCCTGCGCCTGACGGCTCTGACCAATGACCAGGCGCTCCGTTTGGGGGCCACGATAGCCTACCAGGCCAATACCATCACCACGCGGTTTACCGCTCTGGTCGAGGCGGAAGCGTCGGCCCGGCGCGATCTCGCGGCAATAGTCGGCGGCTTCTCGGATGGCTTTGGAGAGACGGTTCCGGTGCTGGCCGCCCGTGTCACCACGTTGGAAAGCACCACGGCCAGCCTTGCGACCGGCAAGGCCGATGCGTCAAGTCTCGCCACCCTGGACTCCGAGATTAATACCCCCACCACCGGCATCGCGGCACGTTTGACCAACGCAGAAAGCGCTATTGCTCTTCTAGACGGCACTTCCACGGCCACGATCTCGCAAACCGCCGCGGCAGTGCGCGGGCAGGGGCTCGATATAGATAAGATCGGGGAAACGCTTCAGACCATCCTCGCCCATGTGAACGATAACGCCAAGCGCATCGCGGCCACCGTCGCCTTCGTGATGACAACCATCACGGCGACGGTGACTGATGGGCAGTCCGCCATGGCTAAAAGCCAGGCGGATTTGGGCGCGATGCTCCAGACCGCCGATGCCACGCTGTCCGCCACGATCACCACGGTCAACCAGGCCAGCGTGGACAGGGATGCCGCGCTCACCAGCAGCATCGCCACCTATGCGAGCTACTTTGGTGACGGCATTGACGGGACAAACACCGTCGCCTCGAAGATTAGCACCGAAGCGTCAACCCGCTCTGCCGCCGATACCACGCTCACCAATAGCGTCAACACCCTGACAAGCTGGTTCGGGGCCGGCATTGATGCGGTCAATACCGTGGCCGCCAAACTCAGCACGGAAGCCAGCACCAGGGCTTCGGCCGATACCGCGCTGGCGTCACGGGCGACCAATCTGGAATCGGTCCTAACCGGCTTTACTACGGATGGCTCGGTGGGGGCCGCCATCAGCGGTGAAGCGTCCACCCGCGCCGCGGCGGATAGTGCCAATGCGTCCGACATCACGACGATCTATTCCTATTTCGGGGCAGGGATTGACGGATCGCACACCGTCGCCTCGAAAATAAGCGCCGAGGCCTCGGCCCGAGCATCGGCCGACACCGCCATGGCGAGCGATATCTCGACCATTTACAGCTATTTTGGCACGGGCATAAACGGCACCAACACGGTTGTCGCGGCCATTGCCTCGGAAGCCAGCACCCGCGCCAGTGCGGACTCGGCGCTTTCATCGCGCACCAGTACGCTGGAAGCGGCTCTTAACAGCTATACCGGCATCAATGCCGTCGCCACCGCATTCTCGACGGTGAATGCTGCCGTCAGCGCCAAGTCAACCGTCTTCGTTTCCTCCACCACGCCCACCGCGAGTGCCGCGGGCGACTTGTGGATTGACACTGGCAACGGCAATGCAGCCAAGACCTGGAACGGGTCATCGTGGGTAGCGCGTCCGGACCTGAACAAGGCAACCACTTTCGCGCAGAACAGTGCGCCCGTCGCCGGCGCCATCGGCGATATATGGATCAACACCGCGTCCGGCGCCAACACCATGTCGCGCTGGAATGGATCGGCCTGGGCGGCAGTGGACAATGCGACCATCGCGGCAACGGCTTCTTCGCTTTCCACTCTGTCCACCACGGTCAGTGACCACACCACAACCCTTGCCAGCTACGGCACCAGCATCGCCGGTCTGCAGGCGGAATGGGGCGTGCAGATCAATACCGATAACCGGGTTACTGGCCTGGTGCGGCTGGATGGCGGGGCGACCAACAGCAACTTCGTCGTCGTCGCCAACAATTTCTATTATTACGATCCGACAGCAGGCGAGACTCCGCTATTCGCCATCAGTGGTGGCACGGCTTATCTCAACTGCCCGCTGGTTGCCGGCCTGATCACCGCCGACACGGTCTTTGCGAATAACATCATCAGCCACGGCAAGCTGGTGAGCGGCGCGGGGTCGCAAAGCTATCAAGCGTTCGGTTCTGGCTCAAAATCGTCACCGACCGTCACGGCCAGTAATGCCGCCACATGGACAGACGTTGCTTCGGTGACAGTCACCGGAAAAGGCGGCACATCGGCCGTTGTTGGAAGCTTCACTGTCAAGAAGCACAGCGGATCGTTCTCATCGGCTTACTGGCGTATAAACATCAGCGGTGGCGCCGCCCCGCTTGTAAGCGCGGTCGAGTTCGACAGCACCCCTTCCACTGCCTCCGTCATCATGGCGACCGGCAAGGAAGACTCGCTGGGTGACGGCACTAGCCGCACATACGTCCTGCAAGTCTCCGGCGACAATTCCACCGGCAGCTTCGATGTCTATAACGCCCAGCTTCTGGCAACAGTCTCCCGCTAGGAAAGGATTACTCTAATGGCCTGGTATGCAACCGGCACTGTTGCCGTCACCAATGGCAGCCCGAACCTTGTCTTCTCGGGCGCCAACCTTGTCACCAACAAGGCGGCCATCGCCGGCATGGGTATTCAAATCCAGGGCGACAGCCGTACCTATGAACTGGCAACGGTGGATAGCGACAGCACCGGCACATTGTCGGTCAACTGGCCCGGCTCAACCGCTTCCGGCCTCACCTTCAAGGTTGTGCCGATCCAGGGCTTTCAGGTGAA
>JAFAVT010000130.1 GCA_019242275.1 Alphaproteobacteria bacterium | reverse complement strand
CGCCCTTGTGCCAGGCGGGGCCTTCGGTGAAGACAAAGCCGCCGGCCAGTTTTTCGATTCTAGCGTTTGGCGCGATGATGGCGTCCAGCGCCTTGTCGTTGCGGCTGATGCTGGCGCCTTGTGCCGTTTCCACCTTGGCGACCGGTGCCGGCTGGGCCGCGGTGGAATAATTGGGCGCGGCAATGGCGCCGGCGGCCAGAAGCAGAATGGCGCCGCCACTGAGAGCGGCAGCAAGGCGCAAGGTCATGGGTCGTCTCCTCCGATTGGGCCGCGTCCACCGCGCGGCCCGCTTTTTCGGGCGGCATAGTTCCGTAAAACCGCGCCGCCGACTACCCGTGCGACACTGTAGCGGCTTGCCTGCAATCGTTTGCTTTTCTAATGCAACGGCCATGACCAAGGGCATTGACGTCCTCACCATCTGCCAGTTGCTACGGCCGGCCGAAGAACGCTGGATTGCCAGCCGCTATCGCTTGACCCGGGCCGACAAGGACGCGGTGCCTGATGACATCGCCGCACGCGCTCGCGCTCTCATCACCAGCGGTCTGGACGGCGCCCCCGCCAGCCTGATTGACCGCATGCCCAGGCTGGAACTGATCACGGTCAACAGCGTCGGCTACGACCTGGTGGATATGAAGAAGGCGCTGGCCCGCCATATCCCCGTCACCCACACACCCGATGTGCTGACCGACGATGTCGCCGACCTCGCCATCGGCCTGATGATCATGACCTCGCGGCGCCTGGCCCAGGCCGACCGCTTTGTCCGCGCCGGGCGCTGGGCCCGCGAAAAATTTCCTGTCGCCGGCAAAGTCTCGGGCAAGAAGCTGGGCATATTGGGACTTGGCCGCATCGGCCGCGCCATCGCCCAGCGGGCGGAAGGTTTCGGGATGGAGATTCTCTATACCGACCGCGCCAAACTCAATACCAGCTACCGCTTCCTGCCTGATTTGGTCAGCCTGGCGAAAGAAAGCGATTTCCTGATGGTGGCAACATCGGCCGGACCCGATGCCCGCCACATGGTCAATGAAGCGGTGCTGAACGCGCTGGGCCCGGACGGCATTCTCATCAATATCGCTCGCGGCAGCGTGGTGGATGAAGCTGCGCTCGTCGCTGCGCTGGAAGGTGGCCGCATCGCCGGCGCCGGCCTGGACGTCTTTGAGCACGAGCCCAATGTGCCGCCAGTGCTGTTCGGGCGTGATGATGTGGTGCTCTTGCCCCACATCGCCTCCTCCACCCGCGAAACCCGCAGCGAGATGGGCCGGCTGGTGATCCGCAATCTGGAAGCCTGGTTCTCCGGCAAGCCCTTGGTGACGCCGACGCCAGAAACCTTGGCGATGCTGGCCAATCGGTAGGTTTGGGACACCTTCTCAATCCGGGTCCATCCCCCTATAACGCCGCCATGTCTGATCTCATTGACGTTCTCCAGGTCGCCCACGTCGTTCCCGCCATCGCGGACAAACTCAAAGCCACCTACCACGTCCATCGCGCCTCGCCGGGTGACACCATCGCGCCCGATCTGGCCCCAAAAATCCGCGCCATCGTGGCCGGCGGCGTCGCCCCCGCCAGCCTTCTGGCGCAATTGCCAAAGCTGGAAATCATCGCTTCCGCCAGTGTCGGCTATGACGGCATTGGCGTGACGGAAGCGGGCGCCCGCAATATTCCCGTCACCCACACCCCCAATGTGCTGAATGATGATGTCGCCGATCTTGCCATTGCCCTGATGGTGATGACGGCGCGAGGGTTGGCCACCGCCGATAAATATGTTCGCGACGGTCAATGGGTGGCCAAGGGCAATATGAAGCTGGCCAGGACCGTCAGCGGCAAGAAGCTGGGCATTGTCGGCCTTGGCCGCATCGGCAAGGACATTGCGCGTCGCGCCGAAGCCATGAACATGACCATCTCTTATACCAACCGCCGCCCGGTGGAGGGCGTGCCCTATAAGTTCGTTTCCAGCCTGCTCGACCTGGCGCGGGACAATGATTTCATCATCCTGATCGCCTCCGCCGGCCCGGACGCCACCAAGATGATCAACAAAGATGTGATCGAGGCGCTGGGGCCTGACGGTATTCTCATCAATGTCAGCCGTGGCCGGGTGGTGGATGAAGCCGCCCTGGTGCAAGCCCTGAAAAGCGGCAAGCTGGGTGGCGCGGCGCTGGACGTCTTCGAAGATGAACCGAATGTTCCCGCCGAACTGATGGCGATGGACAATGTTGTGCTCACGCCGCATCTGGGCAGCAGCACCATTGAAACTCGTACTGCCATGGGCCAGCTCGCGCTGGACAATCTCGCTGCCTGGTTCGCCGGCAGGCCGCTTCTGACGGAAGTGCCGGAAACTCAGGCTGCCAGGCGCGTCGCCAAATAGAGAAAGCCGGCGCCGGCAAAAGTCGCCGCCATGGTGACAAGACCCGACTTTGCCCGCTGACTGGCAGGCAGCAGATCGCAGGCCCCGATATAAAGAAAAAAACCGCCAAAGCCGGCCAGCACCAAACCCATCACAGTTGGTGCCGGCGACAGTAGCAAACTCAGGCAAGCTCCCAGCAGGGGCGCCGCCGCATCCGCGGCCAACCAGCGCAGCGCCTGGCCGCGCGAAGCCCCGTGCCGCGTCACCACATTCACGGTGTTGAGACCATCGGCAAAGTCATGCGCCAGCACCGCCGCCGCCACGACCAGTCCCGCTTGGCGGCTGACCTGAAACGCCAGCCCCATCGCCAGCCCGTCCAGCAGACTGTGAAAGGAAAAAGTCGCGGCACCCATGACGCCGCGATGCGGGTCGTCATGACAATTGTGATCGTGACCGGCGAAACGGTCCACCATGGCATACAGAAAGAATCCCAGGGCCGCGGCGCCCACCGTCAAGGAATTGTCACCGCCGCCAAGCCGGAAGGCTTCCGGCAGCAAATCGAAAAAGGCGACTCCGACCACCGCGCCGGCGGAAAAGCCCAGCACCAGCGGCAACCGGCTTTTCAGCCTCAGCGCCAACACGCCTCCCGCCATGGTGATGAGGGCGGTGAAAAGCGCAAAGACGAAAACGGGGAGCGAGTGCATGGAGCGGTTCCAGGAAGAGTGTGGTGAGCAGCGGCAGCGTACGAACATTTTCGTCCGGAACCGCGACCTTGAAAAAAAGCGCCTCTTATTCCGTCACCGGGATAACGTCCACGCCCACATCCACGATATGGTCATGGCCGCCCAGTATAATGCCGCCCACCGGGGCGACATCGCCATAATCGCGTCCCCAGGCGGCGGTGACATGGCTGTCACTGACCAGGACCCGATTGGTGGGATCAAGATCAACCCAGCCGAAGGGCGGCGCAAAGACGCTGAACCAGGCATGGCTGGCATCAGCCCCCAGCAGGCGCGCCTTGCCGGGCGGCGGCTGCGTCATCAGATAGCCGGAGACATAGCGCGCCGGCAGACCCAGGCTGCGCAGGGCGGCAATGCCGGCATGGGCAAGGTCCTGGCAGACGCCGGCGCGGATCTCATAAACCTTGTCCACCGGCGTGGCGGCATCGGTGACGGTGGTGTCATAGCGAAATTCGTCATGGATGCGCCGCATCAGATCAATGGCAGCTTCCAGCAGCGGCCGCCCCGGCGTGAAGCTGACAAGGGCGTAAGCGGCGATGTCGCCGCTAAAGGCCGTCAGCGGCGAATCAAAAATATATTGCACGGCGTCGCGAACGTCCTCATCGGCGGGCTCCTCGAGCAGGCACCGCACCTCTTCCCACGGCAAGCTGTCACGCGCGGCGCGCGGCGGCGCCGCTTCCACCCGCACCCGGCTTTCTGCCACCACCTCCAGGTGATTGTGAACCGCGTCAAAAAACAGCCATTCACATTGATTGCCGAAATAATCCTGGCGCACCACACGGCTGGCAGGCTCCGGCGTCGGCGTGACCTGGCTTTCCTGCACGCTTTGGCTGGGAGTTGGCCGCAACAGCAAATGGGCAATGTGCCAGGACTGCGCCACATCCTGGAGATAGCGATAGGTGGTGCGGTGGCGGACGCTGTACTCCATCAGCGCCGCCCGCCGGTGCGATGGCGCGAGGCATGCTGGAAATAGGCATCGGCAAGCGCGTCCGACAACAAGGCGCAGTCATTGCCGATGGCATCGGCCAGTTCGATCAGACCAACGCGCTGGCCCTGCAGGCAAAAAGCCAGCCGCGCCGGATGGGCATTGGCAAGCAGACGCCGCAATTCATAAGCGATGGCGCCGGGCACGTCATGCTGCTGGGCGCGGGTGATGCGTGGCAGTTGACGCAAATGATGCTCGATGCAGCAAAGCTGGAAAGCGGTGGAGCGGGGATTGCTTTCGTCCAGCAGCAGCAAATCCACAAACGGCACCACCTGCACCTGATTGAGATAGCGGGAGCGATAGGTCATGGCGCTGTCGGCGATCTCCAGCAAGATGCGGATATGTTCGGCCTCCCGCGCGTCAGCCTCGCCCACCGTCTGGCGCACCGCCCAGGCCATGTGCGCCGCGCGCTCGATGCGCCGGCCCAGTTCCAGAAACAGGAAGTTGGGGCCGCGTGTCATGTTCTCCGCCGTCAGGCCGGCCAGCGCCGCCTGCCTGCGCACCACCGCATCCAGGTAAAAACGGCATTGCGTGGCGTCGAAGTCGTGAGTCTCGTCCGTCAGGCCTTCATTGTCGGCCAGGGCATGGATGGTGCGCCAGGTGTCAAGCGAGAGGCGGTCGCGCACCGACCAGGCGGTAGCCTCCACCCGCGCCAGAAGCTTTTGCAAGCTGCGCTGATGGCGGCGGCTGTAGATCAGCAGCTGCAATTCCGCCAGCAACGCTTCCGGCTCGGTGATAACGCGCTCTTCGCCGGCGCTGTCCCCATTTTGCGCAAATGGAATCAAGAGCTTTCTGGCGATGTCGAGCGCCGGCACCGGCTCGTCATTGGCCCGGCTCGCCACCGCCCGCAAGATGCGGACAAAGGCTTCCGACCGCTCGGCATAGCGGCCCAGCCAGAACAGATTATCCATCGCCCGGCTGGGCGCCGCTTCGCCCTGGCGCTTGATTTCCAGCGTCTTGTCGCCTTGACCCAAGAGCGTGAAGGAATCCACCGGCGCCCCCGACAGCACCCAGGCATCCTTGGAGGAAGCCCCCGACTGCATGGATAGAGCGCCGGCGCTTTCATCGGCAGCGACGCGGGTCAGCCCACCCGGCATCACCATCCAGCCG